>JAUNON010000076.1:3794-11165 GCA_030537145.1 Lachnospiraceae bacterium
TATCTCTTTCCGCTTATTTCTGAAAGAATCTCTTTCCTCCGCAACACTATTTATAAAGAAGATTAATTCATCTTTTGATTTAATTCGCATTCCAGGTTTAAATTCATTTGGATTGTCTACTGCAAATCCTCTATTGCTTTCATATTGGTCAACATCATCCTCTGTAAAACCAATCGGTCTATCCAAAAGTAAATAATCATAAAAAACAGAAGAATAATCCGTAATCAGGGCATCTGTCTGTCTCAGCAAGACATATAGATCATATCCATTTTTTACAAACTGGCTGTGTGTCAATAACTGTACATTTGAAAGCTGCTCCAAATCAATTCCATCAATATCCTGAAGCGGATGCAATTTAATAATCAATTTCACGTTTCTGTTTTTCAGGTAATCATTAAGCCCGTTAAGCTCATCCGCTTTATAAAAAGGAACAATGCAATCTGTTTCAACATCTGTATATCCCAGCTCTTTCGATTTTCTAAATGTGGGAAGCCAAATAATTATTTTCTCAAATTTCCCTAGATTATATTTTATATCATCCCGAAACAACAAATCAGTTCTCGGATGTCCGCATACATATACATTTTCCGGATTACATGCGAATTTTTTCTCTACTATCGGCTTAAAAAATTCAGAGCTTGCAAACACATACGTATAGAACTGCTGCTTTTTCGAATTTGTTTTCTGTGTTGATTTATCAAAGCCTTTGAATGAGGTTCCATGCCACATTTGAATCGTAATTTGATTACGTGCCGGAACTATCGGAATCCTTCCAAAGCTATAATAGATATGTCCACTAGACAAATATTCAAAAATTCCCCTTACTGTACTCGTAAATCGGACATTTTCGTAAAAAGTGCCGTTGTATTTTTTATAATCACTGGCTGCACAAACAATCTCATACTTTTGGTTATAGCCTTGTTCTATTAAATAATCAAAAAGATATTTTGTATTATCTCTAAAGCCTTCATTGGCGTATAGTAAAATTTTTTCTTCCTTTTTCGGCACCAGCCGGTTGACCCATGAAAATCCTTTAAAAACAGTATTCATTAAGAGCTTCTTAATTGCTATATTTTTAATCATAAAAGCTTTCCTTTATTCTACACAACAAGAGCAATCTATCGGCCGTATAGCGCATCCGCACAATAGATTACCCCCTTATTCCACATCAGTTTCTGAAATATTGCTGTCCCTGGATTTTCTCAATTCAGTAGAGCATACACCGGAAGTATATGGTAAAAAAACCACATCCACACCAATTTCTTTTAATTGCTCCCGTGTTGCTTCCCATCTTGGATTCCCCTTCCAGTCATCCCCAATGAATATGACGTCAAAATGCAGGCATTTGCACATTGTCATTTTATCTAATGTATCTACGAGTATTGCTTCATCAACTGCCTTAATATTTTCCACAATATATCTTCTATCCTGCCCATTGATGACCGGAACTTTATGCTTATATTCTTGCACTAATGAATCTGAATTTACTCCTACTATCAAGTACTCACATTGTTCTTTTGCGCGATTCAGCAAATTCAAATGTCCAACATGAAACATATCATAAACGCCCTGCGTATATCCGCGTTTATATTTTTTCATCCTTATCCCTCCATATCATTGCAAAGCACTTCCTCATTCTACTAAAAAGGCTCAATATTACTTTGCATGAAACAGTCCGTTCACCAATCTTCCAAATTCCTCGTTGAATTTAGCATTGTTGCTATTCTGCCCGGACGGCATCGTCCCAACAATGAGATCATAATCCAAAATAACATTTTGCAAATTTGTAATATCTTCAACGGCTATAATATTACCCTGCTTTTCGGCAACGGCCTTTACAAATTCCACCTGATGATTATTTACATGTTCATTAAATTGTTTTTGCCTGGGAACAACAATAGGAATCTTACCAATCTGAAGTGGCATGATAAAACTTGATGGTCCTCCATGCGTAATCACAATCCGGGCTTCTTCCACATATTTCACCATATCCTGATACGGAAATAGTTGTTTCCATGCACAATTTCTCGGCTCATATGTACTAAATCCGGTTTGGATAACAACTTCTTCGTTAATCACTTTTTTTTCTTTCAATTTATCAACATACTCAACCAAACGGTTAAATGGCTGCTCATGTGTTCCTACCGTCACAAAAATCATATCTTCACCTCAATACCGGTCACATTAAAAAATGCTTCCTAAATTAACAGCCTTGGGATAAACCTTTTTCATCTCTTCCCACTCAACGACAAATATATCGGTAACAGGATATACCAGCTTGCCTGTTAACGTGGGCTTATCAATGCGATCGAACACCTCTATGTAAATCGTTTTTATCCCAAAAAGTTTTCCTAGCCAGAAAAACGGAACTGCCACAGCCGCCCCAGAAGAAACAATCAAATCAGGCTTTTCCCCCCGCAAAACTTTTAAAGCAAGCTTTGTATTAATAAACAAAGCCTTCAAGCTGCGGTTTGTCGGATAATAGCAGGGATACATTTTCTCACCATTAAGTAGACTGCGCGCATCTTCCTTATCAAAAGTAACCCAAAACCGTTCCTTATCTTGCCAAAATGGCTTCAGCATATATAAATGTGTTAAATGCCCTCCAGAAGAGCCTGCAAAACATACCTTCATCTTTTTCTCCAATCAAAAATTAAATGTACTTCCGTAGCCGCATATATCTCTTTTCGTTTCGCCGCCCGTTTTTCGATCTCCGGATCATTCTATGCGAAACAACAGATTCATCCGGATGATTACAAGCAATCACTCGTTCTCATTTTCGTTATCTGTTACCCGCAGAAGGAACCTTGCCCGGTTCGACATGTTTCCGGAGGAATCCACCACATAATAGGTCAGCTCGTACCTGCCTGGCTTTTCTGTGTCATACTCCCCTTCCACTTGGATATTCCTCCACAGCTCATAGCTATTGTCATAATCGTCCTCGATGGAAGCTACATAAGACAGGGGGTTGAAGATTTCTCCGGCTTTCATCGTGGCGCTTAGGCTGCTCAGCCTGAGTACCGGCTGCCCCGGCTCCATCTCTTCTGACTCAGATTCCGGTTCGGTTTCCGTTTCTGACTCGGACTCTTCTTCCGTTTCCTGCCCGGAAAAACGATAGGTGGTCCCGCTTTCCAGTCCGACCCCCAATCCCACCTCCGGGCGGCTGGATGCAGAGGTTTCCCCATTGGAAGCATCCTCCGCTTCGCTTTCCCCTTCCGTCTGTGCAGCTAGCTCCGGGGACTGGTATTTTGCCGTACGGCTGGCCCTGCTTACATTGTTTTCCTTGTCTCTGGCAGCGTAATAGATTACGGTCGTATGATCCGCAGTATTGGTAATCACGGTTTCCACAACAAGAGAGTCCGACACATCCCCATCCTGCTCATCCCATGCCGTTACGCCCTGCAGCAGCTCTTCCTCACTCATTCCATCCTGGTACGTGATATCACCTGCAATGGAAATCTCCGGGAACCGATGGTCGCTGTTCATCTTCTGATAAACAGCCGCTCCTCCCAGTCCAAGGCAGAGAACAATACCTGCACCAAATAACCACTTTTTCATCCTGGCCACATCCTTACCATCCGTTTTTTCCGCAGCGCTGTAAATCTCCACGGCTGTCGTACCTGCACGTTTTCATTGCGTTATCGCCCCAGCTCACATTTTTACCGCACTTTAACGTCTATGTACCTGCCATCCTCCGGCATCACCTGTGCGTCTTACTGCTTTTGCTCGTTTTCGTACTTGCCGTATTTCCCATACTTCCCATATTTGCCATAATATTTCTGGGTGCTTATATCTACCTTGTTCAGTACTGCTCCCAAAATCGGGCACCCGGCCTTTTCCAACTGGGATTTTACGTCCTGTGCAAACCGGTAGCTGTTCCATCCGGACTCGATTACAAAAATGGAACCGTCGCAATGGCTGGCGATTACCGCACTATCGATCACGTTTCCCAATGGCGGGGAATCGATCAGGATATAGTCATAATAATTCCGCAGTGTTTCCAGAAGCATTTCAAAATATTTGCTGCTGAGCAGCTCCGCCGGGTTGGGCGGCACCGGCCCTGCAAAGATAATGTCAAAATTCGGTACGTTCGTTTTGCAGATCACATTTACCAGCACCTCCTGCTTCGACAGGAAATGTGTCAGTCCCTTTACGTGCTCTGTGGTATGGCATCTTCCCAGAAGGACGGGTTTTCGCAGATCTGCATCCAGCAGGAGTACTTTTTTTCCGATTTCCGAAAGGGCAATGCCCAGATTCAATATTGTTCTTGTTTTTCCCTCATTCTGCGTACAGCTTGTAAATACGATCGCTTTTTTGTCGCTGCCGCAGAACTGGAGATTTGTACGCAGCGACTTAACTGCCTCAGCGCTGTAATAATCCAGCTCCGGCTTTTTAATTTCCACCTGACTCATCTTTCATCCTCTTTTCCTTTTTGGAATTATTTTTTATTCTTGACTTATTTCCTTTTTGCTTTTTTGCGTTTTTTCTTCGCTTTTATCTCCTCTTCATTCAATGGCATTTGCCCCAGAATGCTCAGGCCAAGATAACGCTCAACATCCTCTGCGTTTATTACTTTATCGTTCAGCAGAAACAGCACGGTAAACCAGGCAGCAGCCAAAAAGATACCCAAAAAGCCTGCGACCAGCACATTCTTTCGGATACTGGGGCTGGATTTCACTGTGGGAATATCCGCTTCATCCACCACGTTTACCGCTTCTGTATTCATAACCTGCTGGATCTGCGCTGCCGCAGCCATCCGGATAGCATTGGCAATGTCTCTGGCCAGATATGGGTCTCTATCGGTAATACGGATAGAAATAATACGGGTATCTGACTGAGCAGACACGCTCATTGCTTCCAGAACGCTTTCATAGGTCTGATCCAGATTCAGATTGGCAATTACAGCCTCCACCACCGTGCGGCTTTTGATCAGCTCCATATAGTCCTGGGTCAGATAGGTGCTGCTCTGCAGGTCGCTGTTCGTAATGCTTTCCGCTGTCTGGCGGTTCAGCACATACATACTGGTGGTAGAGGTATATTTCGGTGTAATAAAAAATACCGTCACTGCCAGCGCCAGCGCAGCCAGAGCCGCTCCTGCTCCAATAATGTAGCCGGCCTTTCCCAGAAAATAAAAAAATAACTCTTTTAAATTGATTTCGATTTCTTCATCCCTTTGTACATTTGTTTCCATATTTTCTCCAGTCATCCCCATCCGGTGACTATTCCGGCATTCCTTTATTATTTCGTTTTTTCCGGAATGCTCTCCGTTTTTTTATTTTATAACTTCGAATACTCTCGGCAGCTCCATAGCGGAGATGCCCTTCTTTGCGGACTCTGCATCCAAGCCCGCAGGCGGTATTCTACCCCAAAAAATTGCCCTATAGACAATTTCCTTTTTGTGATTTCTCACCCCAAATGGGATCTGATACCCATCTGATTTATAAGCTCAAGCAGCCAAGGCTGCCATCACTCCCTTATTTCCCCTCCGCTAGGATATGTTTCTCCTGCGGTACTTTCTGCTTTTGAAGCGTTCTGTTTTCGAAAGCTCTCCAAACACTTTTTTCCCAGATTCTGTGCCGTATTTAGGTAAGCATTTCCACTATGCCCATTCTCACAGATGTATTCTTTTCCCTGCCTGCGGACCTTTGCCCCGCACCTGCTGCACAGGGATGCCGCCTGATACTGGTTTTCCTCCAGGATTACAATGCCGGCGTCCCATGCCTTGTATTTCAGCTTCTGGCGAATCTGTGTGCTTAAATGGAGCGGGGACCAGTTTCCTACGGAGCTCATAATCAGCTTCGTGTATTGCTTGTCGAAGTCTGGAAGAACCAGTACCTTTGCTTTCTGTTGCGTACAAAAATCAATTACCTGTCTGCTGAACTTGTGAGAATAATATTCATTCAAATGCTTCAGCTTCATCCAGTATTTCTGGTTCGCTTTTGGGTTCCCATCATCTCCGGAGGCTGTCTGAGAGCGCTTCAGCTTTTCCAGCACCTGACGGCACTGGTGAACGTATTGCCCTCCGCCCCGTAAAAACAGGGAGTGCTCCGGCTGGCCGGCAGCATTCAAAATACAACAAATGACAGCCGTATCCGTATTGGTAAATACTGCAGTGCAAATTTTTTCTTCTGCCGCCATACGAAGCTTTGCAGTGCGCCCATCTTCTACCGGCTTCTTTACCGGAAGGTGCAGCTCTGCCCGTTTCCCTTTTAATACCACAGACGGGGACATGGGCCGGCACTCCTCTGGAAAAGCATTTCCGGTGAGTCTGCAGCGATGCCAACGCCATTCTTCTCCTGTCCAGACCTTCAGAGTCACCTCCTGTTCCGACAGATCCCGGTACATCCCTTTATAAAAGGTAACCGCCTCCGAAAACTGACCGGAACGCTGCTGCTGCCAGTCTCTTGACAGAAAGCTTTTTGCCGCTGCTATAGCAGCATTAATGGCCGCCCTGCGGAAATACAGGGGAATTTTCTCCCAGGGAAGCGGATATGCCGGTGACTGTTTGTCTCTCCCGGCAATTGTCAGTTTTTCCAGTGCACGAAGGGCCTCCTGACTGTTCAGCGACTGACCGGCCAGCTCATCCAGATACAGTTGATAGTAAAACTCCAGAATCTCGTTATATAAGTCCTGGGTCCTTTGGAACCATTCCCTGTGGCTGGAACAAATGCCAAACCTTTTCGTAATAATGGAATAACAATCCGCTTGTCCCAATTTGTAGAAACTCCCCGATCCAATTTCGTGAAGTAAACTACTTCATGAAATATTTCGTTATTACATATTCAAAAAAATTGTAATTTTTTAGGGTTTTTTGTTATTTTTGGAGCTTTACAGTATTTACAATACTGTGCTACAATAGGTGCAGTGTAAATTTGAACAGATTTGACGCAAAAAAAATCGTGAAGTAGTTTACTTCACGATTTGATTTTTACAAAAGATTAATTTGCCGCCGTTTTGACTCCAGTGAAGAATGTACATAGTACGTTAATGTGATGTTGACATTAGAATGTCCCAGGATTTCACTCAGTGTTTTTACATCCATTCCTACTTCTACACATCGTGTTGCAAAGGTGTGCCGCAGCACATGGAACTTTACATCCCGTATACACACCTGCTTTAGAATTCGCTTAAAAAAATATTGATAATTCCTCGGTTCGATATATTTTTCTGAATTTGTTAAGAAAAAGGAATCGGCAGGTGCATCTTGTCCCAGGTTTCGTATGGAAGAAAAGATTTTTCCCGGTATGGGGATGATGCGCATGGAGGATGCGGTTTTGGGTTCATCCAGAATAATTTGCGTCCGGTGCCGGCTTTCCTGGAGTGTGTGAAAGTTTTTCTGTAAAAGATCTTCTATGATAATGATTTGAGAGC
>JAUNON010000077.1 GCA_030537145.1 Lachnospiraceae bacterium
GCTTCTGCGCAGCCCTCACTTGCTTCTTCTGCCGCTGCGCCGGTCTGTGCTTCTGCTTCCTCAAAGGGCATATCTACGATATCCTCTTCTGTGTCCTTCTCTTTCGCCATTCTGGATGCAACTCCCTTGGCAAACGCATCTGCCCTGTCGGCCACGCCGCCTACGAAGTCCCGGGTTTTCCCGGCGATATCCTCCAGAATAACGCCCGCCTCTCCGGCAGCCTCTTTGGCATCTCTCTTTACCTTTTCCTTGATCGGTTCCTCTGCTTCCGGAAGCTTTGCGCCGCAGCCGGAGCAGAACTGCTCACCCCGGGCCGCCTCTTTTCCGCATTCACTGCAGCAGACCACATTCTTCAGCTTTCCAAGCTGCTCCGAAAGTTTGCTGATATTTTCCTGTGTAGTCTTTACCGCAGAAAATTCATCCTCCAGACCTTCCAGGGGTGCCTCTTCATATCTCTGATAAACTTCCCTGCCGATCGCTGCATACAGCTTCATCAATGCCTTCTTTTCGTCCCCCAGCTTGGCATTCACCTGATAGGATGCTCCCATCTTCTGTACCCCGCTTTTCGTATCCTGCCCAAGCTGCGCCAGTTTTTTCCCTAATTGTTCAAAACCCATACAAATCCTGCTCCTTTCTTTCGGATCTCTTTTTCGTCAATTACCGGAGATCTCATTTTCATTCATTATATATTAACGCCATAAACACCAAATCTTCTTCAGAATTATTTTCCAATGCATGGCTCTGCCCCACTTCGATATAACATACATCTCCAGGACCCACCTCGGTTCTTGACCCGTCATCATCCACAAAGGTACCTTTCCCCTCCAGAATATAATACGGCTCTGTATTCCCGATGTGCTGATGATATCCAATGCTGCAGCCCGGCTTCAGAATTCCCATGGCATACATATTCCCATGTCCGTTCAGCTCCTCCTTCGTCACAATATGATGCAGCTCCACCTGGCCTCTGCCTCCGCGAAGCCCTTCTATCACCTGTACCTGCGTTTTTCTAACCATTTCGGTACTCCTTTCCCTGTTTGCCAGTTTAATGGTTTAATGTATAAGCAATTTTTGTTTGAACTCTATACGGCTGATTTTCCCGTTTTGGGCAGCCCGGCCTCATTATCTGATCAGCTCTTCCGGAATCAGGCTATAGTCGAACATAACCTCAGAATGATTATCCCGTACAAGCTCTCTGGCCATGATTTTCCCGCTGGTTCTGTCCGTCACCTTCCGGTAAATTTTCGATATTCTGTAGTATTTTTCCCCTTCTTTATGAAAATGATGATCCTCTTCATAAAGCTCGTAGCATTGCGGGTATTCCCGTTCACTTCTTAGCTCCCCATATAGTTTCCCTCCTTTACACCAGAGGAGGAGCTGAACGTCCTGCTGCGTGTTATTCTTAAACCGGTAGTCAATATAGTTATAACTGACGGACGTACCCGAACTAAACGGAACTCTTTCTCCATGATCGGGAGCCAGCGCATCCGAATGACTGTGAAATTCCGTGACTGTAAGCGGACTGTGCAGGACAAGCAGATGTATGGTATTTCCAAGATTACACAAGCCGCCGCCAAGTCCTGGTATCAGCTTGTTCCCTGAAATTATGCGTCCATCACGGTAGCCTTTTCGCTTCGTTGTTTTTCCAACCGTTCTCCAAAAGGAAAATACTTCGCCCGGATGAATGATAATTCCGTTAATTTTGGATGAAGCAAGCCTTATATTCACGGCCTTATTTTTTTGAAGCTCCGGATCGATCCCTTTTCCTTTTTTTATAAGCTCTGAGCTATAGCTTGAAACTACATTTGGCAATTTCCTTTTTATTTTCGTTTTTGCAAATTTTTCTTTACTTCGGAAATCCTGCAAATGGCGTTTGCATTTCTCCTTCGTTTTAGAGATCGTATATGTAACAGGGCTTATCTCGCAAAAAAGCTTTTTCTCCTTTTGCATATTTCGTTTCGCCTCTTCTGTATAAATATCTCCCAGCCTGCCGTAATATTTCTTATTGTGTTTCCAAAATTCCAGTATCAGATACTCAAGATACCTTCTTTTTCCAATTCTGGTTTCGCTCTCCAGCTTTATAAATTTGACCAGAATGCTGGCCATACGGCTCCTGTTAGCCCCCAGAATATCTGTAAATAATTGATCCCCTATAACTAACGCTTCTTCCCTTTTTATGTTCAGCATTTTTATCGCTTCGAAATAGTTTACAGCACTGGGCTTGTCTGCGTCACATATATATAGTGTATCAATATTTTTTATAAACCGTTTTACCCTGGCTTCGTCATTATTGGAAAGCAGAAGCGTTTTTAAACCTGTGCTCTGTATTTTCCGAAACAAAGCGTCAATTTCCGGATTGGAATTATCGCCATGATGTACCAGCGTATTATCTATATCAAAAAGAATTCCCCTGAAGCCCTTGTCATAAATCTTGTTGTAATCGATAGAAAAAACGCTGTCGGAATATTCATATGGGTAGAATCGTTCAAACATTTTTACACGCGCCCTTCTATGTATTCACAAACCTTATTGATCTGTTCACAAAAGCCTTCTCCAAATTTCTTTTCAAAGAAGGCGCTGCCAATCGTAAACGCCCATGGAGAGGATTCTTTTATTTCGTCAAGTCTTTGATAGCTGTTAATGCTGCCTGCAATGCAGACGGGGGCATTTATCTCTGACACAAACCTTTTATTCAGCTCTGCTGCGTCTCCGGTATACCGGTAGCAAAGCAAATCGATGCCGTAGACGCCCTTTTTCAGATATTTCTCTGCTTCTTCGATCATTCCCTCGATCGTTCCCTCTAAAACAGAGGGACGTCCGGAAATTTCTCCCACAAACGGCATATACTTCAATCCCGCCGCCTTGCAAAAATCATTAACGGAATCAAAGAATACGGTTCCCATAAGGATATCGCAGCCGCATTCTAACGCCATTTTTGCACCTTCAAGACATTTATCCTCCGTGTAGGCTACCACCTCAAGAAATGTGGTTTTCCCGCATTGTTTCATATAAGCGAACAATTCCTTCATCTCAGCAATGGGCAAAGATTTTTCCTTAAAGCCCCAGAAGCTGGCTTCGGAATCCTTACATTGGTCAAAGATTTCGTAAGCATTACTTACCGTCCGGTCATTGTAAGTAAGCATAACGATCAATGCAGGACTATCCTTCGGACATAGCGTATTCCTTCTGCTTTTCATTTGTAATCTTTCCCTCCCCTTGCACAAAAAAATCTATGGAATGATTTATTATACAATAAGCATCCTGGCAGGGGCAAGACATAAAATACAATTTTCCGATATGCTTATATTACCATATTTCCGGTTCGTATGCATTAAAAAACGATAAAATTTGCCGCAGCCGCACAGCTAAACTTGCCTTCCGTTTCTAATGAGGATAAAATGAAGGAAAACAGATATCCAGGAGATGCTGATATGACTTGTATTTCTGAAAATGACGTTTTTTCTTCTCCGGAAAGACAGGAGGAGCTGATTACCCTGCTGACAGCGCTCTGCCGCATTCCGGCTCCCTCCGGACAGGAGGGGCGGCGGGCCGGCTTTATCCAGCGCTGGCTAAGGGATGAATGCGGGCTGGCTGCTTTTATTGACGGAGCTCAGAATGTTCTCATGCCCTTTTCCTTCCCGGTTTCCCCCTCTTGCAGTATCGATGCAGCACCAGTGTCCGCCCTCCAAAAGACCTGCTTCCCGGCCCCATTGTTTATGGCCCATACGGACACGGTTTTTCCGGATACCGAAGAGATGCCGGTATCCCGCAGCGGCGGGCGGCTTTACAGCCCCGGCGTAGGGGATGATACTGCCTGTGTTGCCATCCTGATGCTTTACCTGAAATATAAAAAACAGGAGCTGCTTGACAGCAGGAAGCCCCTGCTTTTTGCTTTCAACTCCTGTGAAGAAGGTCTGGGGAACCTGAAAGGCTCCCGCCGGATCATGGAAGATTACGGCCGCTTTATTTCCCAGGTTACATCCTTTGACGGCGGTGTAAAGGGAATCTGCAATCGCGCCGTTGGATCTCTGCGCTGGCAGATCACCATCCGCACCAAAGGCGGCCACTCCTACAATGATTTCGGAAGCGCAAACGCCATAGAAGTCATGAGCGGGCTGATTCGGCAGCTTTATCTGCAAAAGGTGCCGGATACCGGACGCAGTACCTACAATGTGGGCACCATTTCCGGAGGGACCTCAGTCAATACCATTCCACAATCCTGCACCTGCCTGTTTGAATGCCGCTCTGACATAAGAGAAAACCTGGCGCAGATGGAAGAGAGCTTTCAGCAAATCCTTAAACGGCTGCAGAAAGCCCGCCCGGATATCCGCATATCGGTTTCGCTGGTAGGAGAACGCCCCTGCGGCGGCAATGTAAATGCCGAA
This sequence comes from Lachnospiraceae bacterium, assembly GCA_030537145.1. Taxonomy (GTDB): domain Bacteria; phylum Bacillota; class Clostridia; order Lachnospirales; family Lachnospiraceae; genus Merdiplasma. The sequence goes on from JAUNON010000077.1 coordinate 4,386, forward strand.
AAGCAGCAGACGCTTACCCGCCGCGCCCTTTCCAGCATCCGAAAAATCTCCGGACAGACCCCGGTCGTCGGCTCCGGCTCCACCGACTGCAATATTCCCCTCTCTATGGGCATCCCCGCCATATGCTTCGGCGGGCTGATGGGGGACGGGGTCCATACCCGTGAAGAGTATGTGACCATCCCTGCCCTGCTGCAGGAGGCCGCCATCATAGAAGATTATCTGGACGGCGCCATATTTTCCTGCTGAGCCCAGGCCCTCCGTCCAAAGGCCCCACGGCTGCAAAACCGCCGTACAAGCCCGGACTGCAGCGCTTTAGGCCGTTATGCTGTTTCCGGTATAGAGCTGATAGTATTTTCCTTTCTCCTCCAGAAGCTCCTCGTGAGTGCCCCGCTCGATGATTCTGCCCTGCTCCAGAACCATGATACAGTTACTGTTGCGCACGGTTGACAGGCGATGTGCAATAACGAAGGTGGTACGGCCTTTCATTAGCCGGTCCATTCCCTCCTGTACGATCCGTTCCGTACGGGTATCAATGGAACTGGTGGCCTCATCCAGGATCAGCACCGGAGGATCAGCGATGGCTGCCCGGGCAATGGACAGAAGCTGTCTCTGGCCCTGGCTCAGATTTCCGCCGTTTCCTGTCAGGACAGTCTGATAACCCTGGGGAAGCTGGCGGATAAATCCGTCTGCATTGGCCAGCTTTGCCGCTGCAATTACCTCCTCATCCGTAGCCTCCAGCTTACCATAACGAATGTTTTCCATCACCGTTCCGGTGAAAAGATTCGTCTCCTGAAGCACCATGCCCAAAGAATGACGCAGATCTGCTTTTTTGATCTTATTTACATTGATCCCATCGTAACGTATCTTCCCATCCTGGATGTCATAGAAACGGTTGATCAGATTCGTAATGGTTGTTTTTCCTGCTCCGGTAGTGCCCACAAATGCGATCTTCTGACCCGGTGTGGCATACATCTTAATATCATGCAGCACCGTTTTCTCCGGCGTGTATCCAAAATCTACACCGTCAAATACCACATCGCCTTCCAGTCTCTGGTAATCGGTGGTTCCGTCCGCCTGATGAAAATGCTTCCAGGCCCAGATTCCGGTGCGTTCTTTTCCCGCTTCCACCAGCTCCCCGTTCTCTATCCGGGCATTTACCAGCGTGACATAACCGTTATCCTGCTCCGGCTCTTCATCCAGAAGGCGGAAAATACGTTCTGCGCCTGCCAGAGCCATAACAATGCTGTTTAACTGCTGAGAAACCTGATTGATCGGCATACTGAAGCTTTTGTTAAAGGTCAGAAAGCTGGCCAGGCCGCCCAGGGTAAAGCCTCCGAACCCGTTCAGTGCCAGAATGCCGCCCACAATCGCGCACAGCACATAGCTGATGTTTCCGATCTGCGCATTGATGGGCCCCAGCACATTGGCGAACCGGTTTGCACGGTCAGCAGAGACAAACAGCTCTTCATTCAGCTTTTCAAAGGCCTCCTTACTCTTTTCTTCATAGCAGAAAACCTTTACCACCTTTTGTCCGTTCATCATTTCCTCAATATAACCATTGACCTTACCCAATGCATTCTGCTGCGCCACAAAATAGCGGCTGCTCATTCCTGCACATTTTTTTGTGGCAAACAGAGTCACTCCCACCATAACAAGCGTGACAATGGTCAGAGGAATACTCAAAATCAGCATGGAGCACAGCACCCCGACCACCGTAATCGAGCTATTGATAATCTGGGGAATACTCTGGCTGATCATCTGGCGCAGGGTATCAATGTCATTCGTATAAATGGACATAATATCACCATGGGAATGGGTGTCAAAGTATTTCACCGGAAGGCTTTCCATGTGGGTAAATACATCCACACGCAGCCGTTTCATAGTTCCCTGCGTAACCATAATCATAATCTGAGAATACGCCAGTGTGGCTGCCACACCGATAGCATAAAAGCCGGCTACCCTCAAAATTGCATAGGCCAGGCCGGAAAAATCCGGCTGGTCGGACAGCAAAAGCGGGGTAATATAAGAATCGATCAGGGTCTTTGTAAACATGGTTCCCTGGATATTAGCCGCCACGCTGATCACGATACAGACCAGCACCACAATACATGGTATCATATAATTCTGGGTCACATATTTCATAAGACGATTTAAAAGTTTTCCTGGATGGTCCAGCTTCGGCACAGGCCCTCTCATCCGGCTCCCCGGTCCCTTCGGGCCTCTGATCTGCTGTTTCATCTCCGGTCTGTTCTGCTCTGCCATCATGCCGCACCTCCATTCTCATCAAAATCTCCGGAACCGCTCATCTGTGACTCATACACATCCCGGTAGATTTCATTATTCGCCAGAAGCTCTTCATGCGTTCCGAAGCCGTTTATTTTTCCGTCATCCATCACAATAATGCGGTCTGCATTCTGCACACTGGAAATACGCTGGGCAATAATCAGCTTGGTGGTATCCGGAATTTCCTCCGCAAAAGCCTTGCGGATCCTGGCATCTGTAGCAGTATCTACCGCACTGGTGGAATCATCCAAAATCAGTATTTTCGGTTTTTTCAGCAGAGCTCTGGCAATGCAAAGCCTCTGCTTCTGTCCTCCGGAAACATTGGAGCCGCCCTGCTCGATATATGTTTCATACTTATCCGGGAACTGCTGGATAAATTCATCCGCACAGGCCAGCCTGCAGGCCCGGATACATTCCTCTTCCGTAGCATTCTCATCTCCCCAGCGCAGATTCTCCAGAATCGTTCCGGAAAACAGCACATTTTTCTGGAGCACCACAGCGACCTGATTCCGCAATGTTTCCATATCATAGGAACGCACATCCTTGCCGCCAACCAATACCCTGCCCTTTGTCACATCATACAGGCGGCTGATCAGATTCACCAGGCTGGACTTGGAACTTCCCGTTCCGCCGATAATCCCGATGGTTTCCCCGGATTTGATGGACAGATTAATATCCTCCAGAACCGGCCGCTCCGCCGTGGTGCTGTAGGAAAAGTCCACATGCTCAAACTGAATGCTTCCATCTGTTATCTCATAATCCGGGTGCTCCGGATTCTGCAGCGAGCTCTTCTCGTTCAGCACCTCTGCCACACGTTCGCCGCTGGCCGTACTCATGGTTATCATAACGAAAATCATGGAAAGCATCATCAGGCTCATAAGAATATTCATGCAGTAGGTCAGCAGGCTCATTAACTGCCCCGTGGTCAGGCCGTCCGCTACGATCATTTTCGCACCCAGCCAGCTTATCAGCAAAATACAGCTATATACCGTAAACTGCATGAGCGGAGAGCTGCTTACCACCACACGTTCTGCCCGAACAAACATCCAGTACAGATTTTCTGCCGCTTTCGAAAACTTTTTGTTCTCATAATCCTCTCTTACGTAAGCCTTCACCACACGAATTCCCGTCACATTCTCCTGTACGCTGGCATTCAGATCATCATACTTACGGAATACCTCCCGGAAATACCGCATTGCCTTTCTGATCATAAAGGACAGAATAAGCCCCAGCACCACTACGGCAACCAGATAAATGCTGGCCAGCCTGGCATTGATGAGAAACGCCATAATCATGGCAATAATCAGGCTGGCAGGAGCCCGGAAGGTCATCCGCAGCAGCATTTGATAAGCGTTCTGCAGATTCGTTACATCCGTGGTCAGACGGGTCACAAGCCCTGCCACACTATATTTATCAATGTTTGCAAAGGAAAAGGTCTGAATATTGTCAAACATTCCTTTTCTTAAATTCCGGGCAAAGCCTGTAGATGCCCTTGCTCCGAACACACCGCCCAGCACACCGAAAATAAGCCCCAGTGCGGCGGCAGCGATCATAAGCATGCCGACCCGGTAAATGTGCCCCATATCTCCCTTTCCGACTCCTTCATCGATGATCGAGGCCATCAGCATAGGGATGACCATCTCCATAATGACCTCTCCTACCATACAAATCGGCGTCAGAAATGATACTTTTTTAAATTCCTTCACATAAGACGCTAATGTTTTAACCATCTCATCCTTCCTTTCCCGTTTCTTTCTGCATTAAATTTTCCTTCATTTTCGAGATAATCCGGATAAAATTTTCCATATCTTCCTCAGAAATGTCCTTTCTAAGCTGTTTCTCCACCATATTATGCATATCAATAAAGTTCTGACGCTGGATTTCTCTGGATTTCTCCGTCAAAATAATTTTCTTCAGACGGGCATCTCTTTCCACAGAAACCCGTTTAATATATCCTTTTTTTTCCATCAGCTTTAAAATATTTGCCACCGTTGACCTGGCAATACAGAATTCCGTCTCCAGATCCTTCTGATACACATCCTCATCCTGATGGTCATACAGATATCCGATAATCCATCCGTGCATCACCGTGACCTGATCCATTCCATTCTTCAGGGAAATATTCATAATCCTTCTTACGATCATGTGATCCAGCGTCTTGATTTCATAACTCACTCTCCCCGTATTTTCCATGCAGGTGCCTCCTTCCTTCGTTTTTCGCAGCTCCTCCTCCCACTATTGCACGGTACACGGCCTTTCGCTTCCTTTCGCAGAAAATCGTTCGATACAAAACAGTTTTATATCGAACATAAATTATAAGAAGAATTTCTCTCATTGTCAAGTACGAATACACCTATTTTTGAATTCGATGACTTTCTCTTCCCCTTATTTCGTATTCTGCTTTGTCCCTGCTTTCTTTTTCATGCTGTTTCACCGTTTGCACCATGAGAAGGTAGATAAACACGGCCCATGGTGATATAATGAAAAAAGATTTTATCGTCCGGAGGTTTACTTATGAATCAGTTGATCGTGCTGGGCACCGGCAATGCCCTTACCACACACTGCTACAATACCTGTTTTGCCCTGAGAGAAGGAAACGAATATTTTCTAACCGATGCCGGAGGCGGAAACGGCATTCTGACTGCACTGGAAAAAAACGGAATTCCTCTGGAGCAAATTCATCATGTTTTTGCGACCCATGCCCATACAGACCATATCCTTGGCGTGATCTGGATCATCCGCATGATCGCCGCCAAAATAAATAAGGGAACCTATCAGGATTCCCTCACCATCTACTGTCACGAAGAGCTGGAGCATACCATTAAAACCATTGCCAGCCTTACTCTGGCGAAGAAATTCACCAAACATTTCGGTAAGCAAATTCAATTCCGCCGTGTAACAGACGGCGAAAGCCTGTCTATTCTTGGACAGACCTTTACCTTTTTTGACATCCGTTCTACCAAGGAAAAACAGTTTGGCTTTCTTCTTCATAGCCGGGAAGGGAAACGCATTGCCTTTCCGGGAGATGAGCCCTGCTTTTTCCCCGGACCGGTCTCTGCTTTTGATCTGCCAACCCTGAAGGATCACCTGGTTCCTTATGTAACCGGTGCTGACTGGCTGCTGCATGAGGCATTCTGCCTTTATGAACAGCGGGAAATTTTCCAGCCCTACGAAAAGCACCACAGCACCGTGAAGGATGTCTGTGAAATGGCTGAAAACCTGCATATCCCAAATCTGGTTCTGTGGCACACAGAGGAGAAAAATCTGGCCCGACGCAAAGAGCTTTATACCCGGGAGGGAAAACAGGCCTACAACGGACAGCTTTTGGTGCCGGAGGACGGAGATGTAATCCTTTTCTGATCCGTCACTTCGACCATTCCTTATCATACGCCAGGTTACTATCAAAATGTAACTGTTCAGCCTTCAGCTAAATTGTTACGGAAACCAGCCCATTTAAAGTTCGCCTTCGGCGAAGGGGCTGGTTTCTTTTCAACCGTCACTTGTTCTTACGGGCTTGCAGCCAGTGCAAAGCCCTGGACCGAACTGTTACTATCAAAATTTACCATCAGAAAAATTTGTCTTGTATATTTTTAAATATTTTATTATAATCTTTATATTCTTTTTATTTTTAGAATATGGATCATTGTATGGATAAGGGAGTTGTATTATGAATTGGAATGATAGATGTCTGATGGAACTCACACATCACAACTTATTTGAAAGCAATGAGCATCGACTCAGATTTCGTGATTTATTAAGCTGCTATTCTTCCTCTCCGTTTTTTACAAAAGGACTGTGCAAATGCATGTTTCTCGCTTCCTGGGACGAGGAGCATTTTGCTGTCCTGCTGGATATGCTAAACGATATGACCCTGGAAGGCGACAAAACACTGCGCACCATGAAGGATCAGGGCGAAATCCTGGAAAAAGAATACAGCGGAAAGGATGCCGAGATTTTCCGCCTCTCCAACGCATTTCTGAACGAAACCCCTTATGAAGCACCGGATATGGGAATTATAGATCCGGAAGGGATCCACATTATCCGGCAGGCAGTTAAAGCCGGTACCTATATCGATGAACTGCCTCCCCTGCCCAAGAAATAACCGCATCTGCCTGCTTTCTATATTCTATACGAAAAAAAGTTCCCGAAAAATCAGGAACTTTTTCAGAGGCGTCAACCAGATTTGAACTGGTGATAGAGGTGTTGCAGACCTTTGCCTTA
>JAUNON010000078.1 GCA_030537145.1 Lachnospiraceae bacterium
AATAGCAATGGAAACATAGGGATTGTATTATATTCGTATCCGTATACAGACGCAATATGCTTGAAAGAAGAATAGAAATATTTTAACAGGATATAATTCGGCAAAGGTAGCGTGATATGGTTAAATAAATATTTTGAATAAAAATAGACCAATCATCAGTATTGATAGTTGGTCTATTTTTATTCAAAACCCAAGAAGGAAGCGATGAACAATGCTAAAATCCTGCAAATACTGTGGCCGCATACATGACAGCAAATATAATTGCGGAAAGAAACCAATCCGTAAAAAGATGAAATACACCAAAGCCGATTACTTCCGGAGGACGCAAGCTTGGACAGATAAAGCGATAGAGATAAAACAGAGAGACAATTACTTGTGTCAGATTTGCATACGGAGATTATATAATACGCTTCAGCAATACAATTACGATAGACTGTCAGTCCACCACGCTATTCCAATCAATACAGACTGGGAAAGAAAACTCGATAACGATAATTTGATTACAATTTGCCAAATGCATCATGAAATGGCAGAACGGGGAGACATACCGTATGAAGTGATTAAAAATATCATTGACCAACAGGAAGCAAAAGAGGCTGATTGAGGTACCCCCGGGGTACACAAAGCCAAATTTCTGACCTACCCCAGACTGACGGATGCCTATTCATCTACGATTTATTCCCACATCAGCTTTTGAAAGGAGACGAGAACATGCCGACACCGCCGAAGCCAGCTAAAGTACTGGAAATGGAAAAGCGATCTCACCGCACAAAAAAAGAAATAGCCCAAAGAAAGAAAGCGGAAGCCGGCCTTCTAACAGGGGTTACTTTAAAAGAAAAGAAAGAAGTCCGTGAAAATCAAACGGCCCATCGGGAGTTTCTGCGATTAAAGAAACTTTTAAAAACTATTGAAAAAGACGATGACCTATATGGAGAGACAATTAACAGATATTGTATTCTGATTGCAGAGTGCGAGGATTTTCAGCAGAAGCGCGAACGCATGTATCAACAGCTATGCGATTTCCAGAACCATATGAATGAATTGGTCGAACGCGAAGAGATGTCCTGGAAAGAAGCTTATTCTTTGGAGGCAACTATGCAGCGCGGTTTGATCAGTATGGATAAGCAAGTTCAGACAAAGCGTAGAATGCTTCTTGATATGGAAAAGGAGAATATCATGACAATAGCGTCTTCCTTACGTTCTGTTCCGAAAAAAACAGAGTCTAAAAAGAACGCCTTGAAGGAGGCGTTGTCAAGTGGTTAATGAGGAAAAAGCATATAAATACGCACAATGGTGTGTTTCAGAAACGGAAGGAAAGGCACCTAAATATGTAAAACTACAGGCGCAGCGGTGGATAGATATCGTAGACGGAAAGAACCCGGATGCATATGTGGACGAGGCGGCATACGAAAAAATATGCAAACTACTGAAACTGATAATTCACCCTGATATCCATTGTAGCATGTATGACGGCTTGGAAGATTATGCATGGCTGCTTATAACAGCGTGCCTTTGCACCATGTGCCGGCCGGAATCGGAATTTTACAAGTTATCAGGAGATGATACAGGAACCCTAAAGATACGATATTATCAGACAGGGCTTTTAGAGATAGCCAGAAAGAATTATAAGACGTTTAACGCAGCGGTGATTTTTATTTTACTTATGTTGACAGAGCCGGATTTCTCCCGGTTCTTTTCTGTTGCTCCGGAACTACAGCTATCCCAGGAATTGTATATTGCGGTAAAAAAAATCATTAAGAGCAGCCCGATTCTATTTGATGAAGAAGATCCGGTGTTTAAAATAAACCGAAAAGAGATTATCTGCCTGATAAATGAAAACAATTACATCCCTCTTGCCTACTCACAGGACAAGATGGACGGTAAGTTGGCAAATTGCTTTCTTGCGGACGAAGTAGCAGCAATGGACTCCTATCCGGTATCTGCGATGAGGACAAGCCAGCGAACTCTTTTGTCAAAGCTTGGATTAATTATTTCGACACAATATCCGAATTATGATAACGGATTTAGCGTCGAACTTAATATTGCTAAATCAGTGTTAGACGGAACGAGCAAGAAAAGATATTTCGCCTTAATATACGAACCGGACGACGATTTAAAACAGGGAGATATTTGGCAGACCGACGACAGATGTATTTATCAGGCAAACCCGGTTTCGGTGCACAACAGGATACATTTTCAAAGCATCGTTGACGATAGAGAAACTGCTGTATTGTACGAGAATTACAGGCAGGATTTTCTGTGTAAAGCACTAAACTTATTATACAGAAGCCTTGGAACTGAACAATATATTGATCCACAGAAGGTTAAATTATGTGCTGCCGATATCCCGAAAGAATGGTGGCGGGGGAAAAGAGTATATCTTGGTTTGGATTTATCGCAGACAAATGACAATACAGCAGTATGCATGGTTACAGAAGAGGACGATATTACATACGCACAAACCTTCGGATTCATCCCCAAAGACAGGATGATGATAAAGAGTAAAAAAGAAGGCGTTGATTACCGGGAATTTATCAAAGCAGGCGAATGCTTTGCCTGCGGCGACGAGGTAATCTCGTATGGATTTGTTGAGGACTTTATTATACATACCTTACAGGAAGATTATGGCGTGGAAATAGTGCAGGTAGGGTATGATCGGTACAACGCGATTTCCACAGTCCAGAAGCTGGAAGAAGCCGGCATTGAATGTGTTGAAATTAAGCAACATTCATCAGTACTGCATATGCCAACCAAATGGCTGAAAGAAGCTGTTTTGGGCAGGCTTTTCAAATACGCAGCAAGCACACTGCTGGAAATAAACTTTCAGAATGCGCGCATAAAATACGATACAAACCTTAATCTTTTTGTGGCAAAAAAATTTAGTGACGGCAAAGTGGATTTGGTTATCGGATTGATAAACGCAATGTATCTCCTGCAACAGGAGAAGCTGAACGGAAATGATTTTGTCGTGCAGTGTTAAAAGGAGAAAAAAATGAACATATGGCCATTTGGCAAACGAAAAGAAGAGATCAGAGCAGATACAGACCCGGAGACGGGAACCGTTGTAGAATCAGACGTTCTGCTTAACGCCTTACTTGGAAGGCAGGTAATTACAAAAGAAAAGGCCTTGGAGGTTCCGACGGTACAGGCGTGCATTAACCTGATTGCCGGCACTATCTCATCATTACCGATCAATCTGTATCGGAAAGAGGAAAATGGCAAGATAAAAGAAGTGAGAGACAGACGTACTTTCCTTCTGAACAATGATACCGGGGACACTTTGACAGCCACCCAATTTTGGAGGGCTATTATAGAAGATTATTATCTTGGAAAAGGCGGATATGCCTATATTGATTGGCACGGTCTGGAAGTATGGAGCGTCCATTATGTGGACGAAACGAATATCTCGATACAGAAAAACACGGATCCGATTTTTAAAGATTATGATATTTTGGTACAGGGACAGCGATATAGGCCATATCAGTTTTTTAAGATTTTACGGAAAACCAAAGATGGAATGCAGTCCGCGAGTGTTACGGAAGAGAATCCCCTGATTATTGGCGTTGCGCACAGCGAACTTGCTTACGAAGAAAACTTAGTCCGGAAAGGCGGAAATAAGCGAGGCTTCTTAAAATCGCCGAAGAGATTATCACAAGCAGCTATTGACGCATTAAAATCTGCTTTTCGGAGGCTTTACGGAAACGCCGACGAGAATGTAGTCGTATTAAACGAAGGCATAGAGTTCCAGGAAGCGTCAAATACCTCTGTAGAAATGCAGATAAATGAAAATAAAAAAGCAAATACTACGGAGATATGCAAATTGTTTGGAGTTCCGGACGCCATGATCAACGGCAGCCCCACGGAAAAGGATGTTGAAAATTTTATACGGACCTGCACAATGGTCATGAATGATATTGAATGCAGCTTAGACAGAGACCTTCTCCTGGAATCGGAGAAAGGCCTTTTTTATTGGGCGTTTGACACCAAAGAACTGACCAGGGGAAATATCAAAGAACGGTACGAGGCCTACAAGATTGGTCTCGAAAAGAATTTTTTGCAGATTGATGAGGTCCGCGAAAAAGAAGATTTTGAGCCAATCGGCTTTGAATGGATCACCCTTGGACTGGATCAGGTACTGTTTAATCCAAAAACAGGCCAGATTTATACGCCGAATACCAACGCCCTTCAGGATATGAACAGTATGCAGGCGCCATTTGCAAATAGCAATGACAAGGACGGCGATGATGGATGAAAATAGTAGTCGTACATGGACCGCCATGTAGCGGAAAATCAACATTTGTACAGGAACATATAAAGGATTCAGATATCGTGTTTGACTATGACAGAATCCTGAGAGCCATTTCCGCCAAACAAACCCACAGCACGGAAAGAAACCCTGCGCATAAAATCGTGATGGCATTCAGATATCAGATGATACGTAAAGCAAGCGAATTGCCGGATATCAATACAGTCTTTTTAGCTGTTCAGAAGGTTGACAGCTCACTGAAAGATTTTTTAAATTCTGTCGGATGCGAAGTTGAATATAAACTCATGGACACATCTAAGGAAGAATGTTTGAAGCGCCTTTCCAAAGATGAAAGCAGGCCGGACAAACAGGAATGGAGAAAGATCATTAATAAATGTTTTGAAAACAGGGAGGTGAAAAGAGAGATGAAAGCAGAATTAAGAGCAGATGGATTACATATTTCAGGATACGTAAATGTTCCGGGCAGGGAATCTAGGCCAGTCCTCACTCCAAGGGGAAAGGTAATTGAGATCATTGAACAGAGGGCATTTGCCAGGGCGATTGAGCGTTCTGGCGGCATTAACATGCTCCTGGATCATGACAGAAGCAGGGTGCTAGCATCTACGACTGAAGGGACGTTATCAGTCCGTGAGGATGAGGTCGGGCTGAGAGCTGAATCTGTTGTTACGGACGAGGCGGTAATTGCAGGAGCAAAGGCAGGCAGACTAAAAGGTTGGTCTTTTAACATGAAAAATGTACAGGATGCGGTCGAAGAAAGAGCGGATGCGCTTCCGATCAGGCGTGTGAAAGATTTTGATATGGACGAAATTACTCTGGTTATGAATAAAGTTCCGGTATATTCCTCCACCTCCATTGAAGTGAGAGCGGATGCCGAGGAAGAGGTAGAAACCAGGGCGATTTGTCTTGAAACAATCTATTCTGAAATGGTCGAAAAGCCGCATGAAGAGCCAAAATATGACAATTCGGACTATAAAAACCGATTAGATGCATTAAAACAGTGAAAGTATCGCAATTATGGGAGCTGCGCAGCTCCTTTTTGATTGCAGAAATGGAGAGAAAATGGATAAATTTAAAAAACTGAGAGAAGAGAGAGAAGCCCATAAGCGGAAGCTGCAGGAGATGTTGGACAAAGCGGAGACAGAAGAAAGAGCTTTGACAGATGCAGAATCCGAGGAATTTGACCAGCTTGAGGCAAAGATTAAAGGTATTGACCGTACGATCAAAGCAGAAGAGCGGGCAAGAGGCTTAAGCCTTAATGTCATTAGCAATGAGAAAAGAGAGGAATTGCAGGCAGAAGAGCGGGCGGCAGCAGAAGAACGGGCTTTTGAAGACTACATTCGCGGCGTTGTTTCCGAAGAACGGGCGGACGTAAACCTGACCAAGGGCGATAATGGCGCGGTAATTCCATCATCTATTGCCAACAAAATCATTGAAAAGGTAGAAGATATCTGTCCGATCTATCAGATGGCTGAGCATTACAATGTTGGCGGCACACTGTCCATTCCGTACTATGACGAAACGGATGGCGCAATCGAGATGGCGTATGCGACAGAATTTGAAGATTTGATTTCTACTTCAGGAAAATTCAAGTCAATTGAATTAAAAGGGTTCCTTGCTGGCGTACTGACCAAAATCTCAAAGTCGCTGATTAACAATTCTCATTTCAATATCACTAATTATGTTATCAATAAGATGGCAAAGGCAATTGTAAGATGGATTGAGAAAGAATGCCTGAACGGTACAAAAGACAAGATCGATGGCATCTCCAAAGCGAAGCAGGTAGTAACCGCAGCGGCAGCCGATAAAATTACAGGAGACGAGCTGATTGAATTGCAGGAGACGATCCCGGATGTATACCAGCCGGGGTGTATTTGGATCATGAACAAAGCTACGCGTACAGCTATCCGTAAACTGAAAGACAATGATGGAAATTATCTTCTGAATAAAGATATGACAGCAAAATGGGGGTATACGCTTCTGGGAGCACCGGTTTATTGTTCCGATCAGGTTTCTAAGATGGCTGCTGGTGCGACCACGATCATATACGGAGATATGACGGGGCTTGCCGTAAAGATTTCCGAGGACATGAACATTGAAGTTCTGCGCGAAAAATTTGCCACTCAGCACGCTGTCGGAGCTGTCGGCTGGCTTGAGATGGATGCAAAAATCCAGGATGAGCAGAAGATTGCGGTGCTGAAAATGAAAGCATCTACCCAGTCTGGAACCTGATCTGGAAGCAACGGATAAAAACGAAACGTAAAACTTCTATAACGGGCTTTTGATGACCGAAGGGAAGCCCACTCAAAAGGGGGAGTGCGAAGTGAAAGTCAGCGGAATCGAAGTGAATCAGGTGGCAGAGTACCTAAGACTGGATGATTATGAATATGACGAGATCGCCCCGCTGCTTGATTCCGCCAGAGCATTTATCCGTTCCTACACAGGACTTAAGGACGAAGAAATTGACGAACACGAAGATTTCTATATTGTCGCTATGATTCTCTGCCAGGATATGTACGACAACCGCTGCATGTACGTAGACAAAAACAACCTAAATAAAGTGGTCGATACGATTCTTGGTATGCACTGCGTGAATTTACTGTGAGGTGGCTTATGTATATAAATCCGGGACAGCTTGATAAACGTATAGAAATCGTCCAGTTGGTATCAAAAGGGACGAACAGCAATGGATTTCCCATCCAGCCGGACAGGAGAGTGATACGGAGATGCTTTGCAAAGGTCTCAAATACCAGCGGCAGCGAGATCGTTAAAGCAAATTCGGAATTTGCCGAGGCAAAGAAACGGTTCCTGATACGGTATACGGACGCTGAAATTAACACAGATATGGTGATCTGCTACAGAGGAAAAGACTACGATATCAAATATATCAATTCGTATGACGACGACAAAGAATACATAGAAATCTGGACGGAATTGTCCGAAAGGTCGTGATGGAATGGCACATTTGCAACTTAACGAAATTAACGCATGGGATGCTATCTTTAAAGAATTAAGCCACCCTGAAAAAATGGCAAAAGAAGCTGTGAACGAGGCGGTTCAGATACTGGAAAGCTCCACGCGGCAAGCGGTAAAAGCGTCTTCAAATTCTGACAGACTCGCACAATCCTTTTCGAGGACGCCGGCAAAAGAAAATGACCTTGGCGTATATTCGGTGGTCAGGCCGGCAGGGGACTTTAACGATGATTTAACCAACGAAGATCTCGCCGCACAGTTTGAACACGGGCGTCACGGAGGCTATAAACGGGCAGGAAAGAAACGTGCAGCGACTGCAATGGAAGCCAAACCATGGAGGCAAAATGCGATTAATGCTGCAAGAGCCCAGTGCGAGGCGACGGTTGAACGGGTGGTTTATGAGGCGGTTGATAAGGTAACGGGCGGTTAAAATGACAGTAAATGAAATCATAAAAAAAGCACTTACACCATTCGGGATCCCGATAACAGCGGATTTCTTCGGAGGCGGCGCGAAAGAATATTTCACATTTAATTACGCGGATGACCGGGCAGCAGGTTTTGGGGATGATGAACCTCTTCAGGTTGTAGCCTATATGCAGATACATTATTTTGCTCCAATGGAAAAAGATTACCTTTCCATAAAAAAGAAGATCCGTAAAGCGTTATTTAACGCAGGATTTACATATCCCGATGTGACAGATGCAACGGTTCTTTCTGACGGCATCCGACATCTGGTATTTGAATGCGAAATAGAAAACGAAGATGAACTATCAGAAATATAATGCCGGCGCATTTTGCGTCGGCAATTTTATTACAGGAGGAAATAAGTATGGCACATATTGGAATGAGATACCCGGTCTTCGCACCATTAAATGAGGAGGGCGATGATTACGAAGCTGGCTTTGTAATCGGAAAAGCAATTTCCTACACCGGAACCCCAGCAAACAATGATACAAAACTCTGGGCAGACGATGAAATTGCGGAAACAGACACCTCTATCCAGAACGAGGGTGTATCCCTGAATGTAGATGAGATTGGCTTAAAAGTGTATGCAAATTTACTTGGGCACACCTATACGGCAGCAGGAACCGGAGAAAATCCGACCCCGGAAACTGTTTCTGTTAAATTAGACGATGTAGCTCCTTTTGGAGGCCTGGGATTTTACCGCAGACGCAAGAAAAATGGCGTAATCACTTACACTACACTTTGGTTATATAAAGTTCAGTTTTCTGAGCCCACAACTGAAGGTGCGACTAAAGCTGACACTGTAACTTTCCAGACAAACACGATTACAGGCACTGCATATCACCGCTCCGATGGAGAATTAAAAGATATGGCATCCTTTACATCTGAAGAGGCCGCAAAGGCATGGCTTGAAACCAAAGCAAAGATCACCGGAGCTTAATTATGAGCGACCTCAGACCCCGTGGGGGAACAATAGAGATAGGAGAAGAGAAGTTTCGGCTTCTCTTCTCCATAAAAACGATTGATGAAATACAAAGCGAATTAAACATCCCTATATTTGACGCAATAGAAGTCCTGTTGAAAGCAGCAAAAGGGGCAACCGACGCCGAAACAATAGGCATTTATGCCGGAGTGATTACAGCAATCATCAATACCAACAACACTAAAAAGGTAACCTTAACCGAAGTTATCGAACAGATAACCCCAGAGAACTACTCTGTAAATGCTGTAGCATTAATGAAACTATTTTGGTCCGGGATGCCGGAAGAAGATGATTACGATCCGGACGATGAAGAAGACGAGAAGAAGGAATCCGAGAGAGCTGTCAATATTGCAAGGCTGCTATATATTGGATGCAGCATCCTGGGATACACAGAAGAAGAAGTATTTAACATGACAATGAGAAAATTTTATCTGATATACGACCAGTACCTTTATGCAAAAAGAATCAAGAAACACGAGGATATTAATGAAAAGGATATGTTCAGAGACTGAGTGAAGTGTTTACAAGTAGCGTGCGGTCAGAGAAAATCATGCAAAAACTAAATAACGAATACACAAAAAGAGGCAGCAGGAAAAGATGCCTTTTTGTACAACTTAAAAGAACTATCAAGGAGGAATAGGATTATGTTGATTGAAGTCATGAAGATTAATAAAAAAGAAGTGAATGTTGTAACGAGCCTTGATATAGCAGAAACATTTGGAAAGCAGCACAAAGATGTCTTGGAGAGCATTCGAGGAATAAGGGAAGCAATAAGTACAGCGGAGTTTTCCGCCCTATTCTACGAAACCACCTATAAAGCTACAAATGGAAAAAATAATCCTATGTATCATATGAATCGAGATGGATTTACACTTCTGGTAATGGGATATACTGGTGAAAAAGCTATGCGATTTAAACTGGCCTACATTAAGCAGTTTAATGCCATGGAGGAGTTACTGAAAGGAAAACTAATCGAACGGGAAAAAGGAATTGCAGTCCGCCAAGCTTTCACCAAAACCATACAGCTTTCTGGCGAGAATGATCGTATGCATGGACATGCTTATTCAACATATACGAATGCAATATATAAAGCAATGTTCGAAAAGAATGCCAACCAGCTCCGGGAGGAATATGGAATTAGCAAGAAAGACGATCTCCGGAATTACTTTAGCACAGAAGAATTACAGTCTGTGCAGTCAGCGGAAATGCTGGTGAGCAGTTTGATTAACTGTGGATGGGGATATGATCAAATTAAAGATTTTGTAATACAGAATGTGCCGAAGCAAATTGGTGCGTAATTTTCCAAAAATTATCATATAGTACTTTTGATGGCAAAGATGGTATACTAAAAGGAAATATCAAGGAAAGCAGGGATTGGTTATGAGAAAAACCGGATTCACAGGTACTCTTATAGGGACGAAAGAGAATGACAAACAGTTGGATTTGAAACATGAGAGATGCAAATCGTTTTCACTTTCATATAACCCAGAAAAACCTATATTGTATTCTTATGCAAAAATCACTATTGGAGATCGCACAATTATTACAGATAAAGCTATGTGGGATACTGGAGCAACGATAACGGTTATTTCTCATGCGACTGCGAATCAATTTGATGCCACTCCAAACGAAGTAGGAACTTCCATCAGTGCAACTGACCGTTCAGATTCAGATATTTATCTGGCAACCATAGAGTTGCCTGGCGGAATTGTTTTCCATAATGCTGAAGTATGGGATGTTGATCTTTCGGATCATGGAGCAGAAGTGGTTATAGGTATGGATATTATCTCCAGAGGGAAACTGGTTGTCGAGACAGTGTATGGCGTTCCGATGTTTACTTTTAGTATTGAACAATGACTGGCCTTCCTACCATATATGCGACTATTTCAATTTATAGGAATAAATGGTATAATATAGAAAAACATATATGGGAGGATTTTACTTATGAGGAAGAAAACAATTGCAGTAATCTGTATGCTGACATTGATTATGTTGTCTGACATTGGGGTAATCGCAGCAGAACAACCAGAAATTAAAAATTTGAATTTTCAAATTCCGGACGTGTGGGAATATTCGAGCGAAAGCATAGAGGACGACGTTGCTTTGTATTATTACAAAACCGAAAACGAAACACTGCTTATCCAATGTGTCGTAAAACCCCTTGCTTTAGCTATGGGGATATAAGACACGTC
>JAUNON010000149.1 GCA_030537145.1 Lachnospiraceae bacterium
GGCAGCGATCCAAGATTTTTAGCCACAAGTGTTACAAAAATGCTTGACCACAACAGAGGTTCCTTTATTGACTGTTTTGGCTGACTCCTGCTCTGATACCAAAGCGGGAAGTTCAACAAAACCAGCCCGTTTCAAAGCGGCTTCTTTTACTTTACGCAGCCAGTAATAATAGGCATCTCGGGATAACCCGTGCTGTTCACAATAAATATCAACTTTCTGGCCGCTTGCTCTGCAGTCTTTTATGATCGCAGCCCATTCGTTTAATCGGATCTGTCTGGTGGCTAACTTAGTGTTCATGATTAATACCTCCTGTGGTGTTATTCGTGAAAAGTGTGATACACACTTTTCGCACTCTACACACTATTATCTCCGATTTTGGGGTTTCCAGGAAGTTGACGGGTTATTTACCATTTACCAAATTTTACAATCTATGGTAGAATATTCGCAGTAGTAAAACACCCCAGTTCTTACTACGATTTTATTACGTTTCATGTCCTCAACTTGCCCCGTTTTGCCTCGTTTTGCTTATTCTGTGACAAATTTAACAATCTCATAGGCAAAATATAAGTCGGCAAACTGCGGCAAATCGGGGCAGAATACGGCATTTCAGGAGGATTTTTGTTTATGATAAAAGTATTATTCGTTTGCCACGGCAGGATTTACCGGGCGTGATAAAATACTTATAAATCAAACATTTTCTGTGTTTCTTACTCAATTTTACCAACGATTTACCAATATTTCGGGAGAGTCAGACTTGCAAATTATAGGGGCGAAGTAAGGAGATTGATAAATTGAAGAAATCACCGGAAGAAAGGGAAGAACAGCAGCATAGAAACGCTGACCCCAATATGCGAAACTTTGGATTGTGATATTTCAGATGTGATACAGTTGGAACGTGAAGAAAAATGTACTGATTCGATAGGTAATAACTGAATTTGTGACACTCAACTAAGCGTTTAGCATTGAATCAACGCTTAATATGTTCTAAATGCACTCTCTTTTTGATATACTGCGGTCACAAATATAGCAAAGGAGATTTATTGTATGGATCAGAAAAGAATAGGTGTCTTTATTTCACAGTGCAGAAAAGAAAAAAATCTGACACAAATGCAGCTGGCTGAACTATTAGGGATTACCAATCAGGCAGTTTCCAAATGGGAAAACGGAAGAGGAATGCCGGATGTGTCGCTTTTACAGCCTTTGTGTGATGTTCTGGGTATTAGTTTGAATGAGCTTTTTTCGGGTGAGCATATATCAGCGGAGGAATACAAAGGAAAAGCGGAGGAAAATATTTCCAAACTTTTTAAAGAAAAACAAATTGCTAATCTTAAGCCTGTAAAATACTTATTTTCCATATGTGCTAATGTCACTTTGCTTGTAGCATTGATTGAATTAGCTGTTGGTCTTGTTGGGAATTTTTTTAATTCAACTATATTGGAACCCATGTTGATCAATGCTTCTGTATGGCTGATATTGTTTTTGGCTTCAATGAGTAAGCTGGTATATGACAGGAAAAAATTAAAAAACCTGAAGCATTCAGGTGCTTGTATAGACTCCGAAATAGAGGACATGATTCCGGCAGCCTGGATTAGAGTAGCAAACTACACCAGTTGCAGAATTGCCTGTCGGTTTATTTATGAGGGTAAGGAATACAAAGCAGTAAGTAATTATTATGTTTTGACACCATTTAAGAGAAAAGAAGATTTATATGCGAATGTTTATATCGACAGAGATAATCCTGCCAAATATAGTGTAGAGCTTTTTCAGACAGGCCGATAATTCAGACATCTTTAAAAATCATATATACCTATCCAAAACTGCCGTTGTAAGAACACCCATTCCCGCAACGGCAGTTTTCCTTTTACTTCCTTCGCTTAGATAACGTATAATTAATTTCGCAAATTCAATTTCATAAAAATAGACATGGTC
>JAUNON010000079.1 GCA_030537145.1 Lachnospiraceae bacterium
AGCAAAACTGCCAGATAACCATTTCGTTTTTTCAATAAACTCTCCCCCTTCTTTGGTCTTCTCTCACCGTCCGGCCTCTTAGTATTTCATCTTTTACCATACCTATTATTATTTCTGTAAAATTACTCTCATCATTAATACGACAAACAAAAGTTATCTTTCGAAATCTATCTGTACCAGTTTTTTCCCATTGGGCAGCATATGCTCTAAAGTTCTGATTGCATGATAATCAATTTCGAGCATTGCGTTCTCTAATGTCTGTTCTTCCATTTGATGATGCACCTGTTCCAACCCGTCAAACACATGCAGATAGGGAGAATCTGATACCCAATTATCCTCCAGATTAATTTGAATAATACAGGAAACATACTTCGGATTTACCTGCCGGACTGCTTTCTGAAAGCACTCGTATCCAATATACTCGATCAACAGATTTGCAATAACCAAGTCTGCTTTTGGCAGCTTATTCGTTTCATCTATCAAATTGATACACAAACATTCCAGAAGACCGTCCAATTCTGGATACCTTTGAATGACCGCTTGCAGATAAGAAGAGTTGACATCAACCCCATATATTCTTTCAAACTTGTCTTTCTGAATATGTTCAAGACCATTTCCGCCTGCGATACCAAATATCATTATACTGGAAATTGGATAAGTATTAAATTGACCTTTCATCATTTTGTTCATAGCCTGCAACTGCATAACAGAATCAAGCTTCATATGATTTTCATAATCAGTCAACGGAATTTCTTCCCACGGATTTTTCATTTGCTCGCCTCATCAAATTTCATTTTTTTACTCAGTGCATTTCATTAAAAACCATATCTGCTCCATATTTAAAATTCCCTGTCCAATAGCCATTTTCCGCCTTGCAGGTAACCTCCACTTTAAACTCCTGCAATGGACACCCGGCAAACCGGTTGTTGTCATCATTATAACGTGTTTCAGGCATTTTGTCAGCAGGCGGAATACAACTCGGCACGGATAAGAAAACCCCCAGAGCTGCAACTCCGGGGGCTAGACCAGGATTCATGTTTTGGCGTTTCGCATCCGGGCAGCTGCCATTACGCACAGCATGGCAAAGCTCCCCAACAGGCCGTAGGCCGCCATAAGCCCTGCGCTCTCCAGGACATTTCCGGTCAGAACCGGAAATACGGTCATCCCGACAGCATAGACGGCCTGATAAAACCCCATGGCTGTCGATTTTTTCCCCGCTGGCACTTCGGTCATGGCACTGGCTGTCAAAATTGAGAACAGCAGGCCGGAGGCTAACCCTGGAATTAGCTGCAGCCCCAGAATAACCGAAATGCTTCTGCAGGCCGGAACCAGTAAGCAATAGGCAGACAAGCCGGCAAAAATGAAGGAAATCCAAAAGCGGCGGCTTCTCTTCTCTGCCCAACCGGAAGAGGCGGCATAGGAGGAAACCACCGCCGAAACCATGTATAGAATGGACGAAGTGCCCAGCAGGCTCTCTGAAGCCCCCAGCCCACGCAGAACCTGCGCAGTAAAGGACATGGTGGTAGCCATCTGGATGCCCTGCTGCACCAGCGCCAGAAGCGAGAAAGCAATCAGGCAGCGGTTGGTGCAGACAGTTAACAGTTCCTGAACTGCCGTCTGAGAAACCGTTTTTCTTTCCTCTGTCAGCGTCGTGCACATGGCCGCGCCGATAACCCCTGCGGCCACACCGAGACCGCAGAGCAGCCGCATCCCCAGGGTTTCATATAAAAGCGTCCCTGTCACAAACGCCCCCAGAATCCCGGCATTGTAGGCAAACACAATCTTGCCGGAGGCTTTTTGCTGCTCTGCCGGCCCGTAGCACTCCGCGTGCATGACCATAAAAGAAAGCCACGTTGAGGATGAAACACCGGACAGCAGACTGGCTGCCAGAAACCCTGTCAGGCCAGGGAAGCACATACGGATCCCGCAGGCAGCGGCCGCCGCCGCCAGCCCCGCCAGAAGAAATCCCTTGTGCCTTCCCACCTTATCCGCCAAAAGCCCCACCGGAAGGCGCAGTAGAAACTGCGCCCCTCCATAAGCACCGGTCACAATGCCGATAAAGGCAGCCGATGCCCCCAAAGCAGACAGATAAGCAGTCTGAAACGGAATGTAAATATACTGTGCATAAAAGAACAAGAACGAAGCCATCAGAATGATTTTACGATTTCTAACCATGTCTTTACCTGCTCTCTAAAACATAAATGTGGGCGGTGAAATCCCCCTTATCGCTGCCGTTATCATAGATAATGGTTCCGTTGTCGCGGACATTGTAGCCGGTAAATTCCAGGTCTTCCACAAAGCCGATGTTCATCAGCTCACTGCCGTAATAGGTCTCATCTCGTCCGCTTAAGCTGTACTCCAACTCCGCATCCAGCCCTCTCAGCAGAAGTTTTTTCATCCTTGGATTGACCCGGGCCAGCACCTTATAGGTGGCCAGAACTGCTGTTCTTTTGTCCTGAGACACACATATCCAGGCCGCGTCTCCCTGATTCTCAAACGGGCTCCTCAGACGATAAAAACGACCCAACTGAATGACCTCGCGGTACTTTTTAAAGAATGCGATCTGCGCTTTCATCTGCAGCTGCTCTTCCCCTGTCAGCCGGTTCACATCCAACTCATACCCAAAGGTTCCAAAGTAAGCCACAGCAGCACGGAAATCCATGCCAGTGACGCGCCCCACCTGATGATTGGGTACGGCGGAAACATGGGATCCCATGGAAACCACCGGATAACAGAGACTGGTACCATACTGAATCTTGATACGCTCCACAGCGTCCGTATCATCACTGGTCCAGCACTGAGGCGCATAATACAGCATTCCCGGGTCAAAACGGCCACCGCCGCTGGCGCAGGACTCAAACAGGATGTCAGGATATTTATTCGTCAGCCGCTCATACAGCGCATATACCCCCAGAATATAGCGATGGAAAAACTCTCCCTGACGGTCCGCCTCCAGGCTGGTACTGAAAGCCTCGGTTATATTTCGGTTCATGTCCCACTTAATATAGGAAACCGGTGCATCATCTAAAATAGCCTCCATCAAATCACCGATATAGGCCACCACTTCCGGATTTGAATAGTCCAGCACATACTGGTTGCGGCCCACGGACATACGACGTCCCGGCGTATGCACCACCCATTCAGGATGCTTCTGATACAGTTCGCTCACACGATTGACCATCTCCGGCTCAAACCAGAGGCCAAACTTCATGCCCATAGCAGTGATTTTTTCCGCCAGCCCTCTGATCCCATCCGGCAGCTTGTCATAATTTGGCGTCCAGTCACCCAGGGACTGGCTGGCATTGTTTCGCTTCCCAAACCAGCCGTCGTCCAGAACGAACATTTCCACTCCCAGCTCCCCGGCTTTTCGTGCAATATCCAGAATTTTCTCCTGATTAAAGTCAAAATAAGTGGCCTCCCAGTTGTTGATCAGAATGGGGCGAACCCGCTCCCTCCATCGGCCATGAGCCAGCCGTCTGTTATACAGCTCATGGAAAGTCTGACTCATGCCGTTTAACCCCTGGCAGGAATAGACCATTACCGCTTCCGGCGTCTGGAAGGTCTCACCCGGATGGAGCTGCCAGCAAAATTCCGAGGGATGAATGCCGGCCATCACACGAAGCACATCATAATGATCCACCTCGGCCTGCATCAAAAAATTTCCGCTGTAAACCAGGCTGCATCCATACACCTCACCGTCGCTCTCCGTCGTATTTTTGCGTTTGAGCGCAAGGAAGGGATTATGGACCGCACTGCTGGCCCCCCGCAGGCTCCCCACCGACTGGATGCCCTTTTGCAGAATCCGCTCCGATATGTACCGCTCTCTGGCCCATGTGCCATCCAACTGCAGCATAGTAAAATCACTGTCGAAGAAATCAAGGGACATGGAAAGTGCGCGGTTGAGTGCAACAGTCTCTTTCCCTTTGTTGACAAAACGGACACTGCGGGCAACCGCGTCGTAATCGCTGAACATGGTGTAGAGTAACTGCATCTCCACTTGCAATAGCTCATCCTTTAAATAAACGACTAAAGTGCGGGCTTCCTCCTCTGCCTCCACATAGGTAGCCGGCAAACCAGGCAGTTTTGGTTTCCCTTCCACGATCTCATGTCCGGTATAAACAAAATCCGTAATGCGGCTGCCGTCTTTCTGTACCAGCTGATAGGCCGGATCACGGAAATCCGTGGTGCCATAAGCCGGGTATTCCTGCCGCATCGTATCCAGGGAAAAGCAGAAGTTATTTTCATAGGCGTAGGCCGTATGGCAGTGGCTCCGCTGCTTTTGCAGATACAGATAGGATCTGCCTGTATGTACCTGCTTTCCAAAGTACAAATGTCCCAACTGTCCATTTTCCATGACATGAAAAATATAGCTGATGTTTCCATTGCACAGATGAAATTGCTTCTCTTCTTTCCGATATTCAATCTGCATTCTTATACACCCTCCTGGCTGTACCTTTTATCCAACATAAATCCTGCCGCAATACATACAGCCGCAATCACGGCAATCAGCATCGTGGAGACAGCATTCCAGCCGCCAGCCTGTGCAAGACCCAACGGGGAGAAAATCACATAGGTATCCACCATCAAGGCAATGACAGCGCCGCTGGCTGTAAAGCGGTACTTCCACGGAGTAATATCCACATTCTCAACCTTTTCCATGGCAAAAGGAATCTTCTGCGGAGCAATCTTTCCGATCACCAGCATGATAATGCAGGTGATTACAAACAAAATACCAGACTGATGTAAGTAGAACAGATCCGGCTTAACAACAAACTGCAGTACACCATATACTACAACGAAGAATGCAAGACCGATCTTGGCGGCAATAGCCGGTACATCCTTCTTGATAAAACCGATCAGCACAATGGTGAAAATCGGAACATTGAAGAAGCCGTTGATGGTCTGGAAATAGGCAAACACACCGCCGGATGCATTCATGATCCAGGGAGCGATGAACATACATAAAACTGCTACGATGGAACCGAAAATCTTGCTGACACGGATCAGATCCTTCTCTTCAATATCCGGGTGCATGGGCTTATATACATCCAGGGCAAACAATGTGGAAGAGCTGTTTAACAGGCTGTTGAAGGTACTTAAAATAGCACCAAACATGGCTGCCGCCAGCAGACCCAAAAGCGGCTTCGGCAGAACCTCACGGACCAGAAGCGGATAGATCATATCGGCCATCTCCACCTCATTGCCGTACAAAAAGAATGCCAGGATACCGGGAATAATGATAATAATAGGAGTTAAAATCTTCAAAGCAGCCGCCAGAATAAAACCTTTCTGGCCCTCCTTTAAGGACTTGGCTCCGAAACCACGCTGGATGATAGACTGGTTTGTGCCCCAATAATACATATTTACAAGCAGAAGGCCGCTGAAAACAGCAGAAAAAGGAAGCGGATCACTGCTGCTGCCGATGGCATTGAGTTTCTCCGGATGAGCGGTCAAAAAAGTGTGGAAACCTTCGCCAAAGTTCCCGCCGCCAAGAGCAACAATAGCAAAAACAGGAATCAGGATGCCTGCTGCAACCAGCAGAATTCCGTTGAGTGTGTCTGACAAAGCTACCGCTTTCAGCCCGCCGAAAATCGCATAAACAGCGCCGATAATGCCGATCAGCCAGACCATGATCCAAATGCCTGCGGTCGCAGAAACATGAAAGGTACCGGGAATATCAAAGATTGTGCTGAGAGCCAGCGCACCGGTGTAAAGAGCCGTGGGCGCCAGGTTTAAAATATAACAGAGCATAAACAGCCATGTCACAAAGTATTTGGTCCCTTTGTCGTACCGCTTCTCAATAAAGGTTGGAAGTGTAGTAAGACCCATTTTCAGGTAAAGAGGAAGCAGAAATACTGCGGTCAGTACGATGGTGATGCCGGAGGTAACCTCCCATCCCATAACGGACATATTTGCACTGTATGCCTGGGACGACATGCCTACAAAACTGCTGGCATTTAAGTTGGTCAGCAACAAAGAACCTGCGATAATGCCGCCTGTCAGGCTGCGGCCACCAAGGAAATAACCGGAGCTGGTCTCCAGATTATCATTTTTTGTTTTCAGATAGGTAATAATTGCTATCAGAATTGTCACAAACAGAAATGATCCAATCACTTGAATATTCATAAATAAACCTCTTTCTTTCATTGTTTTTGTTGTGAACGCGCGTTTATTTGAGCCAAAAAAAATTTCACTCCCCCTCCCCGTTCCTTTGTGAACGCGCGTTTATTTTTTGTTTTTTTATTGCAGGCTGCCACTGTGGGTCAGCCTGCTTCTCCTATCATTTTTTTCTGACTGTCTTTTTTTCAATTAACCGCGCCGGACAGATACGTCGCTTCGCACTGTGCTCCTCGCAGATGGACTTCACCAAGGTTGCCGCCAGCTCCTTCTGAGAAATTTCCACTGTAGTCAGCTCGATTCCCATATAAGGCAGTATCTCCGAATTATCAAAACCGACCACCGAGATATCCTCCGGTACCCGTTTTCCCATATCCCGCAGGGCACGGAACACGGCAATGGCCATGGAGTCGTTGGCAACAAACAATGCTTCCACATTTTTGTCCTCAACCAGATGCCTGGCAGCCTGGTAGGCCGCCTCATCCTGGTATAGCCCCAATTCGATCCAATCCGGCGGAGCCTGAATACCGGCTTCCTCCATCGCCTGCCGATATCCCTGCAGACGATCCTGGGAGGATCTTCGATCATCGCCGGCAATGTGGCCGATACGCCGATGTCCATTGTGAATCAAATACCGGACGGCAGCGCAGGCACCAGCCTTATTATCGCTGTATACACAGCACGCCTTTTCCGCTTCCTCCAGCCCTTCCGGCGGATCCAGTATCACCATCCGGAAGCCCTGGCGCATCAAACTCTCCAACTGCTCCTTCTGACTCTCAAACCCGGCAAAGATTCCGCCGCTGATGGCTCTCGACTGGAAAAGTGAAGCGGCAAAATCATATTCCGCCTGCTCCGTTATCACATAGACCGATATAATGTACTGATACTTTTTCGCAGCATCAATCAGCTCGGCAATCATTTTCATAAAGTAAGGGGATTTGCTTCCTTGCCATCTGTGGGTGTAATTTCCCTCCCGCTCTTCATCGTAAATAAACAATGTGATAATGTTATTGGATTTGCCAGCCAGATTCCTGGCTGAATAATTGGGAATATAGTTATATTCTTCAATTACTTTCATAACCTTCTGACGTGTTTCTTCCGGAACATTGCTGTAATTATTGATCACTCTGGAAACGGTACTCCGGGAAACGTTGGCAATTCTTGCGATCTCTTCACTTTTCATAAATACCTCTTTGTAAACGCGCGTTTATGGTTTTATATATATCACTTTTACCATCAAGTGTCAATCATATTTTTGAGCCTTTTCACGATTTGGATAATTAGCCCAAAAATGCACCTGGTTCTTTGTGCAAATAGTCAAAGAACCAGGTGCTAAAACACAGAACCAGTGAATTTCTAACAACACTCCTTTTGCGCCTCTTTTTGGGCCTTAGACTTCGCCAGCCAGTCCTTGCCCTCTACCACTCTGGCAATGATCATTGCCAGTCCGGTATCGCCAGTCACATTAATAGCCGTAGCAGGTGCGTCTGTGATCGTACCGATCAGTACCATAATCGGAATCGATACGGTCGGGAAGCCGAATACGGAAATGATAAAGATCTCAGCAACATATCCGCCTGCCGGGATGCCGCCCATGACTACGGAGGCAACTACTGCAACCACAATTGACATAATCAGATTTCTTGGTGTAGCATAGTTGATGCCAAAAGCGGAGCAGAGCAGGGAAATCTTCAGAATCTGGATAATGCAGGCACCGTCCTTATGCAGGTTTGCTCCAAGCGGTACAGAGATATCCGCAATCTCATCCGGGATTCCGATTTCCTTGGCATGCATCAGATTCAGCGGAAGGGATGCAGCAGATGAGCAGGTTCCCAATGCAGTCAGAGTTGGGGTTGCAGCCCCTTTCCACCATACCTTTACGCCTTCTGCGCCAGCACCGATATAGGCCATAACAGTCTGAGAAACCACATAATATACAAGTACCACTCCAAGATACATTACAATGCCTCTGGAAAGCGGCCCAATCACTTCTTTTCCGTACTGACCGATCAGGATTGCAAAATAGCATCCAAGTCCTAATGGGGCCAGTTTCATAACAATGCCGATTACCTTTACGATTACTGCTGTCATGCAGTCCATCGCATGTACGATCGGTTTTCCCTTTTCACCTGCTGTGATGACAGCAATGGAAAAGATAACAGTGAACACAATAAGAGCCATCAGGTTTGCCTTTGAAAACAACAGCGGGAAATCGCCAACGGTAAACATTCCTAAAAAATTCATACTTCCGGATGCATTTGCAACATCTTCGCTTAAGTCAAGGACAGCGCCTTTTCCCGGATCGAAGATCAGGGCAGGAACCATCATGAACAGACATGCGACTACTCCCGTTACGATCGTGCCTGCAAGAAACGTGATCATAATCTTTTTCAGCTTTGTCAAATCCTCCATTTTGGAGATTGCTGCTGTCAGCGAACAGAAAATCAGCGGTACAACACAGCAGTACAACAGATTTAAAAATGTATCCGCGATGGGCTGCAGCACAGAAGCGCCTTCGCCCCAGAACAATCCGACAACACCACCAACTACCATAGCTCCCAGGAGCATGAACGACGATTTGTATGTATTCCAAATATTCTTCATGATGTTTTCCCCCAAATATTTTTATCGATTTAATTCCATTTCTGATGCTGATCCATTGCTTCCTTGAGCTGCTTGAATGCCTGTTCTACCGTAGAACGGGGGCATGCAAGATTAAAGCGCTCAAACTGTGCCGTTGCCGGTCCGAATACCTTACCGGAATCCAGCCAGAGCTTTGCTTCCTCAACCATGATGTGCTCCAGCTCCTCATCCGTGAAGCCATATGCGGAGAAATCAATCCAGACCAGATAGGTGCCTTCCGGCTCTACAAAGGTTGCTTTCGGGAAATTGGTTTCCACAAATTCTTTCGCATATGCGATGTTGCCTGCAATATATTCCACCAGCTCTTTAACCCACTGATCGCCTTTGGTATAGCAGGCTTTTATTGCAACCATTCCCATGATATTGCCCTGGCTGTATCCGGCCGCTGCATTGGCGTGGCGGTATTTTGCCCGAAGGGTCTCATTTGGGATAATCACATTGGCTGGCTGGAAACCTGCCACATTGAAAGTTTTACTGGGAGACGTATACAATACCAGTTTTTCCTGATATTTGGAATCCAGTGTCATAAAACTTGTGAACTTATGTCCCTCGTAAACAAAATCACAGTGGATCTCGTCATCCATGATCACCACATCATGTGCCAGGCAAATATCTCCCAGTTTCTCCAGTTCCTCTTTCGTCCATACTCTTCCGACAGGATTATGAGGATTGCAGAGGATAAATACTTTCACATGGTTCTCAACGATCTTTTTCTCGAAATCCTCAAAATCGATGGTATATTTGCCATTCTCATAATGGAGCTGGTTATTAATGAAGATCCTTCCATTGTCCTCAATGACTTCGCGGAAGGGATAATAAACCGGCTGCTGGATCAAAATAGCATCTCCTGCTTTTGTAAATGCCTTAACACCTGTGGCCAGACCATATACCACACCGCACCCGACAGTCACTGTATCCGGATCTACATGGTAGCCATGATGTACGGAAAACCATCTGTCCAGGGCTGCATAATATTCTTCATCCGGATCGGTATAGCCAAAGATACCGCAATCGATCCTCTTATGGAACTCATCCAGGATCTCTTTCGGAAGCGTGAAATCCATATCTGCTACCCAAAGAGGAAGCAGGTCATCTCTACCCTTACGCTTCATGCCAAAATCATACTTCAGGCAGCTGGTTCCCCGACGGTTTACAATCTCATCAAAATTATACTGTTTGCTCATTGTCTTCTCCTCATCTTTCTTATTGGTTTTTGTTACGCTCTTTTTTGTTTAGTCGCTAAACTTTCCTTGTGGCTTTATATTAGCACCATTTCCCTTAAATGTCAATATATTTTTGTTTAAAAATTAAACTATTTTTCTCTGTTCTATTTTCCGTGTTCAATATTAACCCTTGATTTTACTTGATTTTATGATATAATAGTTTAATGATTAACTTTATTTCGTTTAATTACTATTTTATCAGTTTTTATACAGGAGGAATCAATGGCGAATAGCGATTTAGAGAAAGAAAGTTTAAACGAAGCCCTAAGCAGCACATCTGACCCACAGAGCAGTTTCGTTGACCAGACCTACCAGGTGCTGAACAACCGTCATAATGTCATTTACCAATTCGTAATGCGGTACAATGACTATATCTACGCAGAACACGATTATGGAAATGGCGATCCTCTGACCATGATCGAGGTGCATACCCTTACTTATATAGAAGATCATCCCGGCACCACAGTCACAGAACTGACAAATTACTGGCACAAGACTAAGGGAGCCATCTCCCA
>JAUNON010000080.1 GCA_030537145.1 Lachnospiraceae bacterium
TTTGCCGTAAAATGTAATAGTTTCATTGTGTTTTGGGTTTTGGAGTGAACTCTAAGTTACACAAAACTTTTCAGCATAACGGGCTTTATCGGACTTGAGCCAATTTCGGATCTTATCCCGAAGGTCAATAACCTTTTTACCCCAATACATCATTCTTTTCGTCTCAAGATGAAAGTGATGTTTTGCTAACTGAATCAAGGGCAAGCACAACTCGCACATATCAAGTGCGTGCTCCTGCAACTCCCGTCTTTGTCGGTAGTCATCCGCTGACATTACCCGCCAGTCATTGGCCTGGTAGCAGTCAAGATAAATCTGCATCGTGTAATTCCGCAGTCTGGAAACGATCTCATCACCGTTTCCTTCCGGGAATGTATTCTTGTTATCGAGAATCTTATTCGTATAGCTTGCAAGCTCACCAGCTTCGAGCGTAATTGTAAACTTTGACGGCCAATTATCCTTCGTGTAATTATGCCTGCCCATTACATTTCTCCCTTTCTCCTAAGTATAGTCTTATCCCCATGCTCACGCATGGGGATGATGGTTTGATTCTTTAGATGACGCAGGCTGGACGACACCTATACGCGCCATTCGCACCGCCGCTGCCGACAACGCCGGACGAGTTGACATACCAGGTGCCGCCGCTACCGCCACGATACGCTGACGCAAGGCGCACAACCTGCGCCGAGGTATGATTTTCCAGAGCGTAGCTAATCAAAATGGGATAGGTACCCCGCTGTGCAAACTTATCAGTCAGGCCAGCCCCCTGTGCCAACTGCTTATAATAGTCCCACGCCTCTCCCTCACCAACCACCTGAGGATTGACGTACATCTGTTCCAGGCGAGGCAAGAACACTTTCGCAGTATAAGTCTCGCTGCCAATGGTCTTATCAGGCTCAGATACAGTATTCAGGAACTGCTTGATAGTCAGTTCGGACATACAGTCCACAAAATCCTTTGGCAAGCCAGCAAGGAAGCCGCGAACAGACGCCAACTGATTAGGTGCCACATCTCCAGTGTGCTTGGCAGTCCACCATGCGCCCTTGTCCGCATTGGAGTTGAGCCACTGAGGAAGCGCTGCGTGAGTCTCACGATTATAGCCATATCTTACGATGTTGCCAGTAGTGTCTTTGATTGCGCTGTGATACACGTTGGGGTTGGCAGTGTAATCGATCGTGTCTCCAGTGTTGATTGTTAGCAGCTGGAAACTGCCGTCTCCGTTGGGGTTAGGAATGTAGTAGTACATACCCTCCTGAGCAGTTTCCTCAGTCGCCTTCTCGTTTTCCTCATGATCAAACTGAATAGCCTCAAGAGTTGCGTAGTGAGATTGCAGATAGATGGCATCCTTCTTGGTAGTGCCGTCTGCCAGCAGGGCATCACCGATATGCACAACATCCCACGGCATATCATATGTAGTTCCAGCGGCACTCTCATATGTAACAATGACCTGGTCTCCGATCTTGAAATACTGCCGCGCCAAGCCAGCATCGGAGATATTCTTCATCGTCACAACATTCTGAAGATCAAACTTCTGCTCCTGCGCAATGTTCTTCAAATACAGATTTCCTTCACTTATCGCTCCAAGAATGTTTAGGAGCGTTGCTTCTGTTCCAACTTTTCCCATTTGCTTATCTTCCTCCTCAATTTATATAGTAATAGGCCTGTTATAAAATACGAATTATATAACAGCTTCCAAAATATAGCTTTAGATGACGCAGGCTGGACGACACCTATACGCGTAACTCGCGTTGCCGTAGCTGACATAGCCGGACGAGTAGACATACCAGGCGCTGTAGCTATAGCCACGACTCGCTGACGCAAGGCGCACATACTGCGCCGAGGTATGATTTTCCAGAGCGTAGCTAATCAAGCAGTCATATGTGATAGGATACCATTCGAGCCTGCCTGTTAATCCAGCTCCCTCTGGCATAGATCACCGTTCTCATCCAAATAAAACCCAAGATGATAGTCTGCGGTTTCAACCGTGCCTGCCTTGATTGTATCCCTGAGTGCAGTGTCATCATATACGGTGTCGGTATACTTAGGGTTCGCAGGGATTGCGTCCACCTTCTGCTTGGCGGCGTTAGTATAGTCATTGGTAGACAGCCCCTTGCCGTTAACCTTGTCCACCTTGCCTTCAAGCTGCGCAGTGTCATAGTCATGCTTAGCCTTCAGACCTTCAAGCGTGACCAGTAAATCTTTTATTTCTGCCATTCTAGCACCTCCCTCATTTTGTTACTGGATGCCAAGAAACTGCTTTGCCTGGGCTACCGTGGCGATAGGCTTATTAGCCAGATCGCCCCAGTCTCCGCTGAAATCGCTCTTGTTATTCCAGTCTTCAATCTGCGTATCCGAAACAGTTCTGTGCGTTGCATCTTCGGTCATACCTGCGAGGCTCTTAATAATGTCTCCGGTAAGAGCAAGCTGAATCTCTTTATAAGCAATCCGGTTGCTATCAGAAATGGTCAGCCTGTCAAGATATAACTTTCCACCTGCCTCTCGGAGTCCTGCGAAATCTATAGATGTGCTGGTTTTAGCAATACGAATCAGTGTGGCGGTGTTATAGACAATCTCAATGTCACAGGTGGCGGCACTTAAAAACTCTGCCATCTTAGAAAAAGAGATATCCATCCCATCACTATCCTTGATTGCGCTCCCGCTGTAAACCAGCTTCCAAATATTGGTATAAGTTTCCTTATTATAATCGTGATAAGATTTCAGCAGTTCCAGAGAAACAAGCTTATCTTTCACATCGATCATCTATACCACCTCAGATGTCCAGGTAGCTGGATGTATCAGACACAGATGCGATTGCGTCAAGCGTTAGATAGCCATCCCCGGAGACACTACCACCGCCGCTGCTTCCAGAATGCTTAATGAAAAGCACCCACTTCTTTTCATTATTCAGAATGAATTCCTCTTTCGTAGCAATCACGAGGGCAGTAGACCCCGGCGCAATCTTTGACACATCAATTTCATCTTTGTCTTCTGTGGTATCGCAGATAAACCTCTTATAATTCCAATCCAAATCGTTGCCATTTTTCACGGCATTGTACATACCCATCCCTCCTCTTAAATTTGTAGGTATTCCCGCATCTCCTCAATAGTAGCGAAGATATACATATCCTCCTGACCATCACTCCTGTGGTTAGACTTCTTAATGTTCAGCACAGCACTATCAGAAATCTCAACAGTAAGTCCTCTTATCCCATATAAAACAAGCTCGCACTTGCCGTCATGAATTTCATCAGGGAGGAACACGCTATGGCTGCCATCAAGCTGCCTGTTATATGCGTTCCCGTCTTGGATAAACTGGGCGTGCGTTGCCAAACCCGCCCAATCATCGGACAACGAGAAAACAAATTTAACAAAATTACACGTTCCCTCCACAAATGTTTTGCAGTTTGTAGCAATTCTCAGCTTCTGCCCAATTACAGTCACCAGCACTTCCATTTCATCTCACCTCGATTCGGTTAATCGATATCATTTCCATGCTCGTCCAGTTGGCCGATTACTCGCACATCCCGGTCAACTTTGGTAATTAAGGACTCAACATACCAATTCTGATGATAAACATGCAAATACTTGTCCACCATCTCATGGAGCGATGTATATTCGCGGACGGTCATCTCGCCGTTTGCCAAGGCATTTTCGCCTGCAACCGTAATAGCATGTCTAAGCTCGGTGATCTTTGTCTCTCTATGCTCATTCTGTGCATCAATAATGATGCTGAGTTGTCCTTTAATATCCGAGATCACCTCAGAGAACTGCTCCCTTAACTCACTGATTGCGGAAGAGTTATCATCGACCTGCTGTTTGGTATGATCTCTATCGTCACGGATATTGGTGTACATGTCATACAGTTTGATCATCTGCGAAATAATCTTCCAGCAGCCAACGCAAATGACTGAGGCCGTTGCAAAAATCGCTATAATCGTTCCGATAGGAATCTTGGATAGCTGCTCTAAAATGGACGCAGTAGATGCTACCGCATTTCCGTTCATCTATCAGCCCACCTCCTTCTCAATTATCTTGTCTCAAATTAGGATTTTATACAGTAGTCCAGCGCAATCCAGCCACGTCCATCGGCAAGTTTTCCCCACTTCTTTGCGCCAGCGCCAGTAGCTTCTTCGATAATCTCGTAGGTGCCACGATCTTTGATTGTCTCTACAACCGCATAATTTGTACCCGCACCCTTACGGATATTCAGCACGGAAGCATTCACCTTAACAGAGTACCCGTTTGCTGTCTGCGCCTGCAAAGCCTTCTTGATTTCCGTCAAAGTCAGATATCCCGCAATTCCGTCGGGGTTGAGCTGATGATCTTTCTGGAACTACTTTACGGCTGCGGCAGTGGCGTTACCGAAACTTCCATCTGCACCATAACTTCCTAAGTCATATCCCAGAGCCATAAGATTTTCCTGAAGCTCTTTTACTTTTGCTCCACGGCTTCCATTTGCCAAAATGAAATTGTCTGATGTGGACGATGTGCCAGATGAAGAACCGGCACTAGATGTGTTCGAGTAAGCACCAAATGTGGTTCGGGCTGCGCAAGCCTGTCCGTACCAGAACGACTTGTAGTCCCTGGTATCAATATGTACAAAGTGTCCATCAGCGGATGTTTCATACAGACCAATTCCGAGGATTCCGATAGACTCTGCGTATTGCGCCACCGTTCTGGGTGTGATTCCTAAAATAACAAT
This sequence comes from Lachnospiraceae bacterium, assembly GCA_030537145.1. GTDB lineage: Bacteria > Bacillota > Clostridia > Lachnospirales > Lachnospiraceae > Merdiplasma. Next base: position 4,700 of record JAUNON010000080.1, read on the forward strand.
ATCAGCCGCATCTCCCTTTGTGTGGCGAGAGCCGGTTGCGCCATTTACGTTACGATTATGAACAGCGCATCTGTATGCACTTGTGATTGTAATGGGCTTCCCAAAATGCTCTCGGATCTTTTCCAGATATTCAACGAGTTTCTCATTGATGATCGTGGCAGAACAGCACCCGCCACCATGACAGTCGAACTCGCTAGAATTAAAATGCTCTGACAGTTTTCTTCCGGACTTCTTTGGTACATTGATATATCCCATACTGCTGACACCTCCCATGTTTGATTTCGTCACAAATTGTGTGTAATATTTCTGACAAACTGCTTCCCGCCGGTCTTGCGCTGATGCGCTCATATCTGCGGGACACTCATATTTCAAGAGCATAATGTTGGACGCATCCCGGACTGACGCTGCGGTCTGTAATGCCCGAAATGCAGATGCGAAGCCTTCAGACAACTCCTTATAAAAGAATTCCAATTGAGCTTCCAAATCTCCGATTGATACGCCGCGAGACTTCACAAATTCGTACAAGGCTCTCTTGCGAGAGTGGTACGTCCATTGGGCTAACCCGAAACCCGCACAATCATTTGCGAACTGCTCCTTCGAATAGCGTCCATTATCAACTGCATTCACATAAGCACTGTCCGTAAACCCAAGGATCTGCTCATAAGTGTTCTGTAGATTATGTGAATTTAGCGCAGACTCGCAGTCCAAATTGCCAACGATTCCTGCGCAGGCATAATCATTGAAGCCCTTTGCTTTCAAAAAATTCCAAGCCTTCTCAGCATTTGTAGAACCTGTTAAAGCCATTATTTTCTCCTTTGATTGAAAGAGGGCGGAATGAGTCCGCCCACCCCGCCTGTTTAGTTCTTGCTCAAAATCTCCCGCAGTACATCGAGAGCCTCGTCAATCAGATTGTCGATCTCGGCAATCAGGGCTTCCTGGTCGGTGACACGATTCAGAATCGGATACTTCTGGAAGATCACGTCAATAACCTGAGCCCGCTTAACCGCACCTGCCTTGACCCAATCGTCGTAATCCTCTTCCGCCTGAGTAACGAATTTCAGAATTGTTTCTCTAAGCTGTTCCTTAGCAATCTGAATTTTCTCTTCATCCGTCTTCTCCAGATAGGCAGCGACCTTCTTCCATACCGCCAGAGCCAGTCCTGCCACCACAATGATCTCAGTCCAATGATCATTCACGAGCATAAGAAAGTTCTTAATTCCATCCAAAATAATCATAGTATCTCCTTATCCGACGGCCTCACTTGAGCCGTCTGTTTCAATTTTTGACATCGCCGTTTCGTACACAATACCGCCTGCGGTATTTTCGTGCATGGATTTGTTATTGTAGCTCAGGATTGCTGGCACAAGAACTGTCGGTATGCCAGCCAGCGCATAGATAAAGCTGGTGTCCCTGGTCTGCATAAACACATATTCGCAAAACACCAACACCTCCAGACATAGCAGAACTACCGTCCACAGAAGCATTTTGCTCGTGGACGGTAGTTTCCATTTTCTGGAATATTTAGTTCGCTCCCTTTTGAGACTACGCTTTCGTGCAATACTTGCGTTATCAATCCGGATATTCGCAAGCTGTTTCTGGTACTCCTGTTTTGATAAGTAAGCCATTAGTGTCCGCCAGATTTCTTCTGTGAATCCATATATGCCTTCATATCATCCTCAAGCTGCCTTTGAGAAATAATCCTAATGTCGTTATAAACATCCTTGAGCACAGCCTCAATGACAAATGCAGGGAGCTGGCTGTTATTAATCGTGTCCGTCAGAGCCTTGACAAACTCATGCCGTGCCACCGTCATTGGTTTCATAATTTGTTTACCCATACTTCCTCTCTTTCTTAACTACAAACACCCCATCCAGAGCTGGTGTACAGCATAGGTTTGTGCAGACTCCACCCTGATGCAGTATAAATATAAACTTGGTATCTGTTCGTTCCCGTGTTGTCTCTTATGTACACCACTCCGGCTTCTCGAGCGTTCGCAACTACCGTGATGTTTGAAGATACTGTTACCGATACTTGAGAGCCTTCGTTATAGTCGGTGCCATTCACGGTAAAACTTAAAAAGTCGTATCCGTTTCCTACGCTAACGGAAATAACAAGTTGTGTCCCATATGTGATTTTACTCCCATTTGCATATGAAGTGCTGCCGGACACAGCTCTCACGGTAATGCCCTTACTGGCTGTTATTGATAATGTGTATTGCTTTAGCGTTCCTGTTACAACTACCGTTACATTTCCCGTAACTCTGTATGTAGTTCCAGAAACAAGTGTTGCGCCTGTAACAGAGATACTATAGCTTGCGTACTTTGTGGTATTTGTAATGGTCACAGTCAATGTGATCTGGCTGTTCACGGTCGGGGAATAGCTACTCGATGTGCAAGAAATACCACTTGGCGCAGAGATACTCACCGACATCTTCGGCTGATCAAGCTGAAGTGATGTGATGGTGCCAGACATCCTTCGGGTGCCATATGATGAACTATAGAATCCGGCATAGAATGTCGCACCGCTGAATGATGCGACACCAGCGCTCGTAGAAGTTACTGTAGTCTCTACAGTACAGATATGTACATAAGACCCTCCACTAAACACAAGGTATGAATTGGTGTATGTCCTGCTCCATCCGCTCCCGGACGGAGCGGAATACTGGATATTCGTTGCCCCGGTATAGTCCTTTCGCCTCGCATACAGCTTCATTGTGACTGTGTGTGAATTCCCGGAATTAAGCACACTGCTCCAGCTCACATATGCGTCAACACAGTTTGGGCTTTTAGAGTTATAAGCGTCTTCAAGATAAAATGTTCCAGAGGCCATATCCGCACCTCACTTTATAGCTTTTTGAAGTATATCTGACCGATCACGGCACCTGTTGGAGGATCGCTAGTTCCGTACATATCCGACGGCAAGATTTTCATGACACTTTGAATGTACTGTTCAAGCGATTTCTCTCCAATCTTAATGCCTCCAAAAAATGTGGCATCCATAGAAACTTCCAGTCCAGGATTCTCACAGATTTTACCGATTCCAAGTCCATCTCCGTCCTTCTTAAAATCAAGAAGGACTTTTGCAGTAGACAGGAATGCGATCTTCTCTGTGCTGCTTCCGATGGAATCGGTTAGAACAACCTTGAAGTTATACGACACTTCATCACTCAGTAGAATGTTTGTGGTTAACGTAACATTACTTGACATTCCAGTCGGATATTGAACCCAGGCAGCATTTGATCCGGATTGTCTGTACCATAAGACTGCGCTTGCGCCATTCTTATTGCTTACAGAATCATAGGAGAAGATTACTTTCAGGCACGCATACCCGCTTGCGTTTCTTTCTGCGGTGAACTGTGAGATAGAAGGGGCCGTATATGAAATGAACGTAACGCTTGATGTAGTAACAGATGCGGATTTTCTTCCCCGGCTGTCAACGCAGTAGATTGTAACTGATTTACTCCCGGACGATTGGATTATTTTTCCTACATAGTCCAGAGAAGAGGCAGTTATCGCTTCTTCATACGCACCCTCAAGAACGAATCTAGATATTGTTGAACCGTAACTTCCTGATGCGGTCGCAGTCACATGAAGTTTTGAGAATCCAGCCACTGCAATCCCCCAGGAATTAACAGCAGCATTTGCGCTGTTATCAATCGAAATAGATTTTGCAGTAATTGATGGCTTCACACTCGCAGGAAGTGTCACCGTGAAACTCATAGACGATGCGGAGCCAACCTGTGATGTGCCCGAGCTATTGCTGTAGGTATACAATGTTACTGTCATCGTAGCAGACTCTGCGTTGGGGATCTGACTTGCTGCATTCAAGGGGATCGTATACCCTGTATACGTGTACGAAGAAGTAATCCCGGGGCAGAACAATCCGGTTTCTGCACTCCAACTGCCCAGGGTAAACTTCAATTTGTTGTAATTGGACGAAGACGAAGGCGTCCAGCTGACACTGCACGCACTTCCGAAGGAAGTGTCTCTTGCCGCCGATATGCTTGTGCTGCCCTGCTGCAATGTAAGACCAGTTATTTTTGTGATTGTGCCGCTAATCGATTTATTACCAGCACTCGGAGACACCACCGTTGCGCTAAAGTTAAAATCAATTGATGCGGACGTCGAGCCATATGGTACATTTACAGTGATTGCTTTGCTGAATATTGTGTAGCCGGAGCCATCAATTGATTTGTTATTCTCCGACTGCGACTCTCCACACCCGCTCGCATTGTATCCAAAGGTTCTCGCACCACTGTAATCAATAGGTTTCACAAACACATTCAGATATAATACCCTCGTCGTCCCAGTAGTCGTTTGCTCAGAAACTGTTGCACTGGCCTCAAGGACGCCAGTTGATCCACTATAAGATAGATTGTGACTCGCCACTGATTATCCTCCTTCCTGCCACACCAGAGAGACACCGCCATCACTTCTCGGCGAGAAGAAGAAGTTACCAAGAGCCATTGTACTCTCGATGACTGCGTTAGGGATATGAAGCTGAGTATTCTTTACATAGGACACAATCGCATCACCTTCCTTGAAGTACATTCCCGTATTATCAATAACCGTCTTAAATGTACTGGAAGATGCGCCAAGCACCAGGCCGCTATTTCCAAACTCCATATACTGACCTATTTCGGCTTTATAGGAATTGAGAATAGCATTGGCTTCTGTCATAACATCATCGTAATTCTTTCTTATTGTCTCCTGAATGATGTTAATCTGATCTGTAACAGAGCCTCTGATTCCAGCGATATCGCCGTCAATTTTATCGTATATTCCTTCTTCTTTCTGGTTTATCGTATCGTAAATATTATCCGCGCTCTCATCGATCCGTTTCTGGATCTCCTCAATATCAATACTCAGGTCTCCAGAAAATTGCTTCCATTTATAGTCGCTGAATACCGTAGAATCACTTTGGTTGAAGTCAACTAGAGTACCGATGTAATTGCCAATGTCTTCTCCGTCATTTCCGGTGAATGTTTCTCCATCATCAGAATACTTAATATGAAGATACTGTGTTCTACCATCAGCACCGGGGGTTCCAGGTATACCATCATTCCCTCTGAACTTCATCCACTTGTAGCTCGCTGCAGTGGTGGGAGCCGTGGCGGATTTAGTTGTGCAAACACCGATATATGTCGTGGAGTCCGTTGGTATTGAGGACATACTGCTGCCATCAGAATACTCAGAGTATCGAACATGCATGTAAGAACTTGACCCATCTGCACCATCCTTGCCATTCTCAGCCAGAACAACAGGCTCGCACCACTGATTTGCGTCAATAGTATCGGTATCTGTATCACCATAGGCAGTTGCCATAGTAACGTAGATTGGATCTGTCCCGGGCGGGATTGCTTGAGACCAGCCTGACGGCACACTCTCAAGCAGCTTCGTCGAGAACCTATATGTAAGTGTTTCACCCCATGTAACAGTTAGGGCAGTTGAACTTCTACGATATAGGTAAACAATGGCCGTATTGTTGCCATTTGAGCCGTTATCACCATTCTTAACGAATAGAACAGGATCGCTCCACTCCGAACTCTCGATAATGTCGGTCGCATTTTGGGAGATAGCTGTAGCATGTATTACATAGCAAGGGTCTGACCCATCCGGAACGCTGTTGCTCCAATCCCCCGTGTCAGAGAGCCTACCAGTTGAAAACGTATAAGTTATCTCAATCTGAGGCTTACTGGGAGACGAAGCTGCTCGCTTATACAGGAACACAGTTGCAGA
>JAUNON010000081.1 GCA_030537145.1 Lachnospiraceae bacterium
CGGCAGCAGAACAGGGAACGGTAAGACCGGCAGCAGCAGGCCAGACCGCTGCCGCGGAGGGAAGTCAGGGCGCTCCGGTGCAGGCGGCTTCGAAGCAGGAGACTGCGGCACAGGCGGCACCGAAGGCTGCAGCCGGAAAGCCTACGGTTCGTGAAACGGCACCGAAGGCGGCGGAAAGAACGGAAGCTCCGACAGAGCGGGCACAGGCTCCATCTGCACCCTTAAGAGGCCAGGCAGCAGAACAGCGGGCGCCGAGGCAGAACCGGGACCGCCAGGGTCAGGGAAGAACCCAGGCCGGAAGAGGCCAGGACGGCGGACGCAGCCAGGGCCAGTACGGTGACAGAAATCAGGGAGCGGGACGCGGTCAGAATCTGCAGTCTCAGGACCGCTACCAGAATAACCGGGGACAGAATGGCGGCAGCCGTTTCTCCGGCTCCAGAGACGCAAGGCCCTCCGGCGGCCGGAACGGAGAGGGCGGCAGATATCAGGGCGGGAGAAATTCCCAGGATAAGGACTGGAATCAGAACGACAGAAGAGGCCAGGCCGGAAGAATGCCCAGCATTCCCAAGGCTCCGGCAGAATCAAAGCCCTTGGAAAAGGAAGGCCGTGTAAAGAATGAGCGGGGCAGCCGCAATGACCGCCGCAATGAAAAGGCGGAAAGAGGAGATAAGCTGGATCGGATGGAGCAGCGCAGCAGCCATCAGAACCAGAAAAATACAGGCAGAAACAAGAGCCAGAGCAAGGCAGTGAAGCCTGCACCGAAACCGGTGGAGAAGGAAGAGGAGACGATTAAGAACATCATTCTTCCGGAATCCCTGACGATTAAGGAGCTGGCGGATAAGATGAAGATCCAGCCGGCTGTTATCGTAAAGAAGCTGTTTTTACAGGGAACCATGGTAACGGTAAATCAGGAGATCGACTTTGACACGGCAGAGGAGATTGCTCTGGAGTTTAACTGCTTCTGTGAGAAGGAAGAAAAGGTAGATGTATTGGAAGAGCTTCTGAAGGAAGAGGAGGATCCGGAGGATACTCTGACAGCCCGTCCTCCGGTGGTATGCGTAATGGGTCATGTTGACCATGGTAAGACATCCCTGCTGGATGCGATCCGCAATACCCATGTGATCGACCGGGAGGCCGGCGGCATTACCCAGCATATCGGAGCCTCCGTAGTCACCTGCAACGGGCAGAAGATCACATTCCTGGATACGCCGGGCCATGAAGCGTTTACGGCTATGCGTATGCGGGGCGCCAACTCTACGGATATTGCGATCCTGGTGGTGGCTGCAGACGACGGTGTTATGCCTCAGACGGTGGAAGCGATTAACCATGCAAAGGCGGCGGGAATTGAAATCATCGTTGCGGTAAATAAAATCGATAAACCCAGCGCAAATGTGGAGCGGGTAAAACAGGAGATGACCGAGTACGGCTTGATTCCGGAGGATTGGGGCGGTAGCACCATTTTTGTTCCCGTATCAGCCCATACCCATGAAGGAATTGATACTCTTCTGGAGATGGTCCTGCTGACTGCAGAGGTACTGGAGCTGAGGGCAAATCCCAAGAGAAGAGCCAGAGGACTGGTGATTGAGGCCCAGCTTGATAAAGGAAGAGGTCCGGTGGCTACTGTTCTGGTACAAAAGGGTACGCTGCATGTGGGAGATCCTATCTGTGCCGGTCCCTGCCATGGAAAAGTACGTGCCATGATGGACGATAAGGGACGCAGAGTAAAAGAAGCAACTCCCTCTACTCCGGTGGAGATTTTGGGCTTTTCCGATGTGCCGGGAGCAGGCGAGATCTTTATCGCTCCGGAGACGGAAAAAGAGGCAAGAAGCTTTGCCGAAACCTTTATCAGCGAGGGCAGAGAAAAGCTTCTGGAGGATACCAAGGCGAAGATGTCCCTGGATGATCTGTTCTCCCAGATTCAGGCAGGTAATCTGAAGGAGCTGAATCTGATTGTGAAGGCAGATGTACAGGGCTCTGTGGAGGCCGTAAAACAGAGTCTGCTGAAGCTGTCCAATGAAGAAGTGGTGGTAAAGATCATCCACGGCGGCGTAGGCGCCATCAATGAATCGGATGTGATTCTGGCGTCGGCTTCCAATGCGATCATCATCGGCTTTAATGTCCGCCCGGATGTCCAGGCAAAATCTACGGCAGAGCGGGAAGGCGTGGACGTACGGCTGTACCGTGTCATTTACGATGCCATTGCAGATGTGGAAGCTGCCATGAAGGGAATGCTGGATCCGATCTACGAGGAAAAGGTGATCGGCCATGCGGAGGTGCGTCAGACCTTCCGGGCCTCCGGCGTAGGCACCATTGCCGGATCGTATATCCTGGACGGCGTATTCCAGAGAGGCTGTCTGACTCGTATTACCCGTGAAGGCAATCAGATTTATGAAGGCTCCCTGGCATCCCTGAAGCGCTTCAAGGATGATGTGAAGGAAGTAAAGGCCGGGTATGAGTGCGGATTTGTATTTGATAAGTTTAATGATATCAGGGAGCTGGACCAGGTAGAGGCGTATATCATGGTTGAAGTGCCCAGATAGAGGTAGAATGATATATGAGAAAAAACAGTATAAAGAATACCAGAATTAACGGCGAGGTCATGAAGGAGCTGTCTATGATCATTCACAATGAGATCAAGGATCCCAGAATCCATCCCATGACCTCCGTAACCTCGGTTGAGGTGGCGCCGGACCTTAAGACCTGTAAGGCATACATCAGCGTGCTGGGAGATGAAGATGCCCAGAAAAATACGCTGGCAGGCTTAAAAAGTGCGGAAGGATATATCCGCAGGGAACTTGCCAGAACAGTAAATCTGCGCAATACCCCGGAAATCCGTTTTGTGCTGGATCAGTCCATCGCCTATGGAATCAATATGTCGAAGCTGATTGACGATGTGGTAAAAGATATGGATGACAGAGAAGGGGATGCTGCGGATGATTCAATTAACTGAGCTATTGCAGGGCGCAAAGACGGTCGCCATTGCCGGACATATCCGGCCGGATGGGGACTGCGTCGGTTCCTGCATGGGCCTTAGCCTGTATATCAGAAAATATTTTCCGGAAATTGCGGTTACGGTATATCTGGGGGATTTTCAGGATTCCTATCAGTTCCTGGAGGGAACGGACCAGATCTCACGCGATTACGGAAAAGAGATTTCCTACGATGTATTTTTTGCCCTGGATTGTGCAGATATGGCCAGACTAGGCGAAGCGGGCAGATACTTTGAAACTGCCAAAAAGACGGTCTGCATTGACCATCATATCAGCAATCAGGCGTTTGCGCAGGTGAATTATATTGAGCCGGAGGCCAGCTCTGCCAGCGAGCTGGTGTGCAATATTCTGGAGGCGGATAAGATTACGAAGGAAATGGCGGAGGCCCTTTATATGGGCATCGCCCATGATACCGGCGTATTTTCCTATTCCTGCACCTCCAGCCGCACCATGCGTACGGCAGGGATGCTGATGGATAAAGGAATCGATTTTACCAAAATTATTGACAGTACCTACAATGAAAAGACCTATCTGCAGAATCAGATCTTAGGCAGAGCCCTGCTGGAAAGCATTATGATGCTGGATAATCAGATCATTTTTAGTGCAATCCGGCAGAAGGAAATGAAATTTTACGGAGTGGAACCGAAGGATCTGGACGGAATTGTGCAGCAGCTTCGCAATACCAAGGGCGTGGAGGCCGCCATTTTCCTGTATGAGACCGGACCCCAGGAATTTAAGGTAAGTATGCGTTCCAACGGCAGAATCGACGTCAGCAGAATCGCCTGCTATTTTGGCGGAGGCGGCCATGTGAAAGCAGCAGGCTGCACCATGCAGGGCAGTGTCTATGATGTGGTAAATAATCTGGTAGCTCATATGGATAAGCAGTTAAGGCAGGTAGAAACGTGATTTCCGGAATCATAAACGTATACAAAGAAAAGGGATATACCAGTCATGATGTGGTTGCAAAGCTGCGGGGAATCCTCCGGCAGAAAAAGATCGGCCATACCGGTACGCTGGACCCGGAGGCGGAGGGCGTATTGCCGGTATGTCTGGGAGCAGGCACAAAGCTGTGCGATATGCTGACGGATACAGGAAAAACGTATGAAGCAGTATTGCTGCTGGGACAGGAGACGGATACCCAGGACACCACGGGAAGGGTGATACACACCTATCCCGTCACCGTGACGGAGGAGGAAGTATCCGTCTGCATCGCTTCCTTTGCGGGGCAGTATGATCAGATACCCCCTATGTATTCGGCTCTGAAGGTACAGGGAAAAAAACTGTACGAACTGGCCAGGGCCGGTATAGAGGTGGAGCGCAAACCCCGCCGGGTGACCATCTATGAAATTCAGATTAATGAAATCCGTCTGCCCAGAATCACCATGACAGTAAGCTGTTCCAAAGGAACCTATATACGGACGCTGTGCCATGATATCGGCAGCCGCCTTGGGACGGGCGGCTGTATGGAAAGCCTGAGGCGCACCAGAGTGGGGGAGTTTCGCATTGAGGAAAGTCTCACACTTGCGCAGATAGAAGCGCTGCGCGATCAGGAAAGGCTGAAAGAGCATATCCTTCCGGTGGCCGCCGCCTTTTCGGATGCGCCGGCTGCCTGTGTGACCCCGGAAGCGGAAAAACTGCTGCAAAACGGCAATCCGCTGAAAACGCAGCAGCTTCTTTTTCAGACAAAGGGGGATCCGGTCCGGGGCCGGGTGCGTATCTATGATACGGCAAACATATTTTGCGGAATTTATCGCTGGGACGAGAGGAAAGACAGCTATGTTCCTGAGAAAATGTTCCTTGATCGATCGTCTGTAATGGGAGGATGACATGAAATATTTTCATGGTACAACGCAATTTTACATGGAAGGTGCCTCCGCCATCACGCTGGGAAAGTTTGACGGCGTCCACCGGGGACATCAGAAGCTGATGCGCCATATAAAATCGCTGGAAACGGAAGAAATAAAGAGTGTGGTGTTTGCTCTGAATGCCAGGACCGAAGCGCTTATTCTGACAAGGGAGGAGCAAAAGGATGTGGTGGAAAAAATGGGCATTTCCTGTTTGATTGAGTGCCCGTTTGTGCCGGAAATTTCCGGAATGATGCCCGAAACCTTTGTAAAAGAGATCCTGGTGGACAGACTGCATGCCAAATATATCACGGTAGGAAGCGATTTCCGTTTCGGATACCGCAGACAGGGAGATGCGAAGCTGCTGGAAAGCCTGCAGGAGGCCTGCGGCTTTCAGGTGGATGTGATGGAGAAGGAACGGCTGAAGGATCGGGAAATCAGCAGCACCTATGTGAGAGAGGCGCTGGCGGAGGGGAAGATGGAGCTGGCCGCAGAATTGCTGGGCCGCCCCTTTTTGGTGAAGGGTGTGGTACAGCACGGAAGGCGGATCGGACGTACTCTGGGGATGCCCACGGTAAACCTGGTGCCCTCGCAGGAAAAGCTGCTGCCGCCAAACGGCGTATATGCCTCCAAAACCGAAATTGACGGAAGGCTCTGTCCGGGTATTACGAATATCGGCTGCAAACCAACGATCGGAGAAAAATTCCGGGGTGTGGAGACGTATCTTTTTGACCTAAATCAGGATCTCTATGGAAAAGAGATCACCACGTTTCTGTACGGCTTTGAACGTCCGGAACAGAAATTTTCTTCCAGGGATGAGCTGAGAGCTCAAATGCATAGAGATATTTCCTTTGGAAAGGAGTATTTTCGTGGATAGGACATTATGGACGGCCAGTCTGTTTCTGGTAATTACAGGATTTCTTTTTTTAACGGCGGCAGCCATTGGCCGTGTTTACTTTCATTACAGAGAGCCCAGAAAAGGAAGGGCAACGGCCCGGGTGGTGGATCTGATCCTGCGGGAACCGGAGAATCCGGAGCAGGCCCGGCTGTATAAGAATTATTATTATCCGGTGCTTGAGTTTTATGCCGATGGAAAGCTGTATAAAATCGTTCATTCAGAGGGATCCTATCCCACGGTCTACCATATGCACCAGGAGCTTCGGCTGTATTATAATAAGGAGAATCCGGAAGATTATGTGATTGTAAAAAATGCGTCTTGGGACATCCTGACGGAAATTTTTTCGGTTTTAGGGGTGATCTGTATTTTTGCAGCATGTATTCTTTTTGCAATGTTTGCTGCCAGGCAGCGTTAGGGCGGCATTTGTGCGGAGGTATGAAAAGTGGATTGGAAGAAGCTGTTAAATATATTGAGGGGCCATAGGGTGTTTATTCAAACCCACAATTTTCCGGATCCGGATGCCATTGCATGTGCATTCGGGATGCAGAAATTTCTGAAATATCACGGAATAGAAACGATCATATGCTATAACGGAAGCGTAGATAAGATCAGCGTTATAAGAATGCTGGATAATTTCAAAATCCAGATGTTTCCGTATGACGAGCTGGATATTGATGAGAAGGATTATGTACTTCTGGTGGACGGCCAGAAATACAGTGCGAATCTGACCGATATTCCCGGAGATGAGGTGGCCTGCATAGACCATCATCCCACGGTGAAGCCCTGTGATTATTTGTATCAGGATATCCGCATGGTAGGAGCCTGCGCTTCTATGGTGGCAGAATATTTTTACGAAAGCAAAACGCCCATAGATGAAAAAACTGCTTCAGCGCTCATGTACGGGATCCGTATGGATACCGCTTCCTTTGGAAGAGGAGTAAAGCTGCTGGATATTCAGATGTTTGAATACTTATTTCAGTATGCCAAGGTCCCGCTTGTGGACCGGATGGTAAATGACAATATTGAGCTGGCAGATTTGAGGGCCTATGGCGCAGCCATTGAAAATATTCAGATATACGGATACACCGGAATTGCCTATATTCCCTTTGATTGTGAGGATGCTTTGATTGCCATGATATCTGACTTTATTCTGAGATTGGATACGGTAACGGTTTCTGTGGTATATGCGGAGAAAAACGGAGGGCTGAAATTTTCTGTCCGAAGTGAAGAGGAAAATGTTCATGCAGGAAATCTGATCCACAGTGCGCTGGAAGGATACGGGGACGGCGGCGGTCACTCTGCAATGGCAGGAGGATATATTCCCGGGGCTTCGAGAACGACGGAAAAAGCTGCTGAAAATAAGCTCATCTGCCAGCGGTTTATAGATGCACTGAAAAAATTTCATACACCGGTTGACGAAATCGGGGCAGTATGCTATATTAAACAAGTATGAAATTTAGCCGATGCTCAGAAATCTGGAGGACTCCGACCATTTCTTAGTATCCGGCGATGAAAGAATAAGGAGGATTATTTCATGATCTCAAAAGAAAAGAAACAGGCGATTATCGCAGAATATGCAAGAAAACCCGGCGACACCGGTTCACCGGAGGTACAGGTGGCAGTGCTGACAGCCAGAATTCAGGAGCTGACCGAGCATCTGCAGAATAACCCGAAGGATCATCATTCAAGAAGAGGTCTTCTGAAAATGGTAGGTCAGAGAAGAGGTCTGCTGGCTTATTTAAAGAAAACTGATATTGAAGGATACCGTGCTTTAATTGCAAAACTGGGAATCAGAAAATAATTCAAAATCAAAGGGCGGATTTTTCCGCCCTTTTACTGCGTACCGGCAGATCGCTGCGGACTTCCCGCATTGAGCCGGCGCAGAAAGGAACCCGATCATCAGACGGAATCTGAATTACCGAGACCACTGAAAAGTCCATTTGGGAATTGCGGGCAAGTGGATTTTTCAGTTGTTTCGGAAAAGATTTCGTCTCTGCAGAAAAAGAAAGGTGAAATTATGTATAAGACTTTTTCAATGGAATTGGCCGGAAGAACCCTCAGCGTAGATGTGGGAAGAGTTGCGGCTCAGGCAAACGGTGCGGCATTTATGCATTATAGCGACACCACCATTCTTTCTACGGCTACTGCATCGGATAAGCCGAGGGAAGGGATTGATTTTTTCCCGCTGAGCGTGGAATTTGAAGAAAAATTGTACTCCGTAGGAAAGATTCCGGGGGGCTTTAACAAGCGGGAGGGAAAGGCTTCGGAGAATGCGGTGCTGACTGCCCGTGTGATTGACCGGCCCCTGCGTCCCCTGTTCCCCAAGGATTACAGAAATGATGTAACGCTGAATAACCTGGTAATGTCCGTGGATCCTCAGTGCCGTCCGGAGCTGGTGGCAATGCTGGGCTCCTCCATCGCTACCTGCATTTCCGATATTCCCTTTGACGGCCCCTGCGCCATGACGCAGATCGGTCTGGTGAATGGCGAGTTTGTGGTAAACCCCTCTCAGGAGCAGTGGAAAAACGGTGATCTGCAGCTTACGGTGGCCTCTACCAGCCAGAAGGTAATTATGATCGAAGCCGGAGCCAACGAGGTGCCGGAAGCAAAGATGATCGAAGCCATCTATAAGGCGCACGATATCAACCAGACGATCATTGCTTTTATCAATCAGATCGTTGCAGAGGTAGGCAAGCCCAAGCATTCCTATGAGAGCTGTGCGATTCCGGAAGAAATGTTTGAAGAGATGAAGCGCATCGTGACTCCGGAGGAGATGGAGGAAGCGGTATTTACCGATGTGAAGCAGGTGCGCGAGGAGAATATCCGCCAGATTACAGAAAAGCTGGAGGAAGCTTTTGCAGATAAGGAAGAATGGCTGCCGATTTTGGGTGAGGCCGTATATCAGTATCAGAAAAAGACAGTCCGCAAGATGATTCTGAAGGATCACAAGCGTCCCGACGGCCGTGCCATTAAGCAGATCCGTCCGCTGGCAGCAGAGGTGGATCTGATTCCGAGAGTGCATGGATCCGCCATGTTTACCCGCGGACAGACCCAGATCTGCACAGTAACCACACTGGCTCCGCTTTCTGATATGCAGCGGATCGACGGTCTGGATGAAAATGAAGTGAATAAGCGCTATATGCATCATTATAACTTCCCGTCCTATTCGGTAGGTGAGACAAAGCCCTCCAGAGGACCGGGCAGACGTGAGATTGGTCACGGGGCTTTGGCAGAGCGGGCACTGGTTCCGGTACTGCCTTCCGAGGAGGAATTCCCCTATGCCATTCGTACCGTATCTGAGACCTTTGAGTCCAACGGCTCTACCTCTCAGGCAAGTATTTGTGCTTCTACCATGTCTCTGATGGCTGCAGGCGTTCCCATTAAGAAGCAGGTGGCCGGTATTTCCTGCGGTCTTGTGACCGGGGAGACGGATGATGATTATATTGTCCTGACGGATATTCAGGGGTTGGAGGACTTCTTCGGCGATATGGACTTTAAGGTGGCCGGCACCCATGACGGTATCACAGCGATCCAGATGGATATCAAGATTCACGGGCTGACCCGTCCTATTGTGGAAGAGGCCATCGCCCGGACAAAGGAAGCAAGAGAGTATATCCTGAATGAGATCATGACTCCCTGCATTGCGCAGCCGAGAGAGAGCGTTTCTCAGTATGCGCCCAAGATCATCCAGATTCAGATCGATCCTCAGAAGATCGGCGATGTGGTTGGACAGAGAGGAAAGACCATCAACACGATTATTGAGCGTACCGGCGTGAAGATCGACATCACGGATGACGGCGCCGTATCCGTATGCGGAACTGAGCAGGAAATGATGGACAAGGCGATCCATATGATCAAGACCATCACCACGGATTTTGCAGAGGGTATGGTACTTTCCGGTGAAGTGGTCAGCATCAAGGACTTTGGCGCATTCATTGAATTCGCTCCGGGCAAGGAGGGAATGGTTCACATTTCCAAGATTGCAAAAGAGAGAATCAACCGGGTGGAGGATGTGCTGACATTGGGCGATAAGGTGAAGGTGGTCTGCCTGGGCAAGGATAAGATGGGCAGAATGAGCTTCAGTATCAAGGATGTAAAACCTGGAATGTAACAAAAAACGATTGACAAATCCGCAATTTTGTACTAATCTGGTAGTGGTTATATTTTGATCGGATTTTTCATGGAACAGGGGAAGATCGGAATCATTACTATAGTTGAAACCGTAGAGAAAGAGAAGTAGGTCTATTGAAAGGACACAGAGAACCGCAGACGGTGGAAATGCGGTACCGGAAAACAGACTGAATGGACTTTTGAGGGCAGGCTGAACCTTATAAGGATGTGCATCGGATATGTCCGGATGCAGGAGCCGGAAAAGCAGTAGGTTGTGCCGGGAACCAAACCCGTTATCAATGAGGATACATGAATTGTGTATGAAAGTGGGCATTGCCAAATTGAGTGGTACCGCGGTAATAATTGTTTATTAGCGTCTCAAGTTTATACTTGAGACGTTTTTTTTATCAAAAAGGAGGATATGATCATGAAAAAGAAAACACTTGCATTGATTCTTAGCACTGCAATGGTTGCTGCATTAGCAGCCGGCTGCGGCTCTAAAGAAAAGGAGACAGAGGCTCCGGCAACGGAAGCAGCAACCGAAGTTGTAACTGAGAAAGCAACGGAGGCCGCAACCGAGGACGCAACGGAAGC
>JAUNON010000002.1:0-66905 GCA_030537145.1 Lachnospiraceae bacterium
TACTCCTCGGCAGGCGTTTTCTCCTTATGCCTTACGGCACCTGCTGTCTTCGGCAGTCATCTTTCACACAATAGCATATCCGGCATCACTTGTCAAGATTTTTTAAAGGGTTTCCGGCTGATTTTTAAAGGTTTTCAACACCATTACATTTTCACACTTAATACGGATGGGCTGACGTTTCTCTTAATTGCTGATTTTCTCGTAGCAATGCGGCCTGCGGTCACGGAAAATGCCCCAGCTCATCCGCTTTTCTTCCACCTCATCCAGATCAAAGAGGGCCGTCAGAATCTCTTCCTTTTCTCTCGAAGCGGAAGCCTTCAGTTCTCCCGTTTCATCAGCGATGAACGAAGATCCATAAAAGAGCAGCGATGAGTGCTGTCCTCCATTTGCCTCATCCGGTGTCACCGTTTCCAGCCCGATGCGGTTTGCCGCCGCCAACGGCACCAGATTGCTCCCTGCATGCCCCTGCATACATCTGCGCCAATGAGGCATGCTGTCGCAGTCCAGAATAGGTTCGCTTCCGATTGCAGTAGGATACAGAAGCATTTCCGCACCGCTAAGCGCCAGACATCTTGCAGTTTCCGGAAACCACTGATCCCAGCAGATGCCCACCCCGACCTTTCCGTAGCGGGTATCCCACACGCAAAATCCGGTGTTGCCGGGTGTAAAATAAAATTTTTCCTGATAATAATGATCGTCTGGTATATGGGTTTTGCGATATACCCCCATGATGCTTCCGTCCGCATCGATCATTGCGATGCTGTTATACAGACAGCATCCATCCTTTTCATAAAAGCTGATGGGAAGTACAACCCCCAGTTCCCCGGCCACCTGCCGAAAATGACGAACCGCATCATTTTCCAAAACAGGCTTTGCAAAAGCATAATACTCATATCTGCGCTCCTGACAAAAATACTGCCGTTCAAAAAGTTCCGGAAGAAGAATGATATTCGCTCCCTGCCGGGCCGCTTTACGCACCATCGCATCCGCTTTCTCTATATTTTCCTTTACGTTGGCGCTGCACTGCATCTGCACCGTCCCGATTGTCACTTCTCTCATTTCTCTTCTCCGTTCATTTTGTTGTTTTATTTTGCTCCTGCAGGAATCTGTTGGGTAATACAGTGAATATTTCCGCCCCCCGCAATCACCGGACGGGCATATATCGGAACGATTTTTCGTTCCGGAAACAATCCGTCCAGGATTGCAACCGCTTTTGTATCATTCTCATCTCCAAACTGCGGAACCAAAACGCCTCCGTTGGAAATATAAAAATTCACGTAGCTTGCAGCCAGGCGTTCACCCGCGCTGCGGACATCCTCTCCCTCTTCAAACACAAAGCCTGCCAGTTCCTCTTGGGTAATGCATACCGGCTTTTTCGGAACCGGAAGCTTATGAACGACAAGTTTTCTTCCTTTGGCGTCCTTTTCGTGTTCCAAAACTTCCAAAGACGCATTGCTTAACTCCCACTGGGGATCCTCTCTGTCATCCGTCCAGGCCAGAACCACCTCTCCCGGACGGGTAAAGGCGCAGACATTATCCACGTGTTCGTTGGTTTCGTCCTGATAAATTCCCCTGGGCAGCCAGATCACTTTCTCCATGCCAAGGTATTTTTTCAGCGTGTCCTCGATCTCATCCTTACTTAGATCCGGATTCCTGCCTTTGCTCAAAAGACAGCTTTCCGTCACCAGCAAAGTTCCTTCTCCGTCCGAATGAATTGAACCGCCCTCCAGCACAAAATGCTGTGCATTATAGCGGTCCATTCCCAATTCCTTACAGATCCGGGATGCGGCAAGATTGTCTTTTTCCCAATGGGCATACAAGCCGTCATAGGTACCGCCCCAGGCGTTGAATTGCCAGTCTATGCCTCTGACTTTCCCTTCTTCATTCACCACGCAGGTGGGTCCCACATCCCTGGCCCATGCATCGTCCGTCTCTATTTCCAGCACCTCAATATCCGGATCCGCAGCAAAAATGTTTCGGACCTGTTCCGCATGGGCAAAACCGGCCAGCATCCACACCTTTTCACTTTCCGCAATAGCTCTGGCGATCTCCGCAAAGGTCTGCTGCGCCTCCTTTGCCCCATGGGGCCAGGATCCGGGACGCACCGGCCAGATCATCACACAGCCCCGGTGAGCTTCATATTCTCCGGGCATGTGATATCCATCCCGCCCGGGCCATGTCATTTTCTGTTCCATCCGTTATGATAACCTCTCTTTAAAATCCTCATATCCGAATTGCCGGATTATCCTGCAGTTTCCCTGCTCATTCATAACCACAATGGCCGGAAGCCCGATTCCGTTAAACGTGTTGTTTTTTACCATGGAATAAATGGCCATATCCTGAAAATACAGCCTGTCCCCGACCTTTATTTCCCGGTCAAAGGAGTAATCCCCGATAATATCCCCTGCCAGACAGGTACAGGAGGACAAGCGATAGGTATACTCCTTTTCTCCCGGCTTTCCGCTGTCCCGAAGAGGCGGCCGGTACGGCATTTCCAGCACATCCGGCATATGGCAGGCGGCAGAGACATCTAAAATTAGCGTTTTTATCCCGTTCTCCACGACATCCATGACTTCCGTCACCAGATAACCCGCATTCAGCGCCACGGCCTCTCCCGGTTCCAGGTAAATTTCCAGACCGTAAGTTTCCTTCATATAACGGATGCACCGGACGAGACGCTCCACATCATAATCCTCTCTGGTGATATGATGCCCGCCTCCCATATTCAGCCATTTCATCCGTTTTAAGTATTTCCCGAATTTTTCTTCCACGGCCTGCAGCGTGGTTTCCAGATCATCCGCATTCTGCTCGCACAGCGTATGAAAATGCAGCCCTTCAACACCGTCAAGCGCCCGGGGATTTTTCTGAACTTCCCTGTCAAAATTCTGCGCCGTAATTCCCAACCGGGAGCCAGGCGTACAGGGATCATATAGCGCATGCTCTCCCTGAGTGGAGCACTCCGGATTGATTCTCAGCCCGATGCCTGTCCTTTTTCGGCAGTACTCCCCGTACTTTTCAAGCTGTGAAAAGGAATTGAATATCACGTGGTCGCAGATCTCTGCGATCTCCTCTATCTCGGATTTCCTGTAAGCGGGCGAAAAAATATGGTTTTCTTTTCCCATTTCCTCTTTTCCCAGCCGCGCCTCATAAAGTCCGCTGGCCGTCGTCCCCTTCAAATAGGTGCCAATCAGCGGATATTCGCAGAACATGGAAAACGCCTTTTGTGCCAGCAGTATTTTACAATCCGCCCGATCCTGGACATCTTTTAATATTTCCAGATTCCGTATCATTTTTTTCTCGTCCAGCACATAGGCCGGCGTGGGAATTTCATTTATTCTCATCTATCTTGAGCTCCTCAAAAGCTAACCTTTTCCCGGTAGAACTTTTTCCTTACTCCACCAAAACCGGATTTTCTTCCACCACCCAGGGCAGTCCCCAGCGGTTTAATGCCTCCATGTAAGGATCCGGATCAAATTCGTCCGTGGTAAATACGCCCGGCTTCTTCCAGAGGCCGGAAACCACCAGCATCGCTCCGATCATTGCCGGAACGCCTGTGGTATAAGAGATTGCCTGGGATTCCACCTCTCGGTAGCACTCCTGATGATCGCATACATTATAAATGTAAAGGCTCTTTTCCTTTCCGTCCTTTATACCGGTAAAAATGCAGCCGATATTTGTCTTTCCAACGGTTCTGGGCCCCAGGGAAGCAGGATCGGGAAGCAGCGATTTTAAAAACTGAATCGGCACTATGGACTGTCCGTTAAATTCTATCGGGGTCGTGGAGAGCATTCCCACATTTTCCAGACATTTCATATGAGTCAGATAACTCTGACCAAATGTCATAAAGAAACGGATTCTCTTCACGCCCGGTATGTTCTTCGCCAGCGCCTCGATTTCTTCGTGGTGAAGCAGATACATATCCTTTTGTCCCACGCCCTCAAAGTTGTATTCCCTCTTGATGCTCATCGGAGGGATTTCCACCCATTTGCCGTTTTCCCAATACGAGCCGGGCGCAGATACTTCCCTTAAATTGATTTCCGGATTGAAATTCGTGGCAAAAGGATAGCCATGATCTCCTCCGTTGCAGTCTAAAATATCAATGGTATGAATTTCATCAAAATAATGCTTCTGCGCATAAGAGGCAAATACACTGGTAACGCCCGGATCGAATCCTGTTCCGAGAAGAGCGGTCAGCCCCGCTTTCTCGTAGCGCTCTTTATAGGCCCACTGCCAGGAATAGTCAAAATATGCGGAAAAGCCCAACCGTTTGCAGCGTTCCTCATAGATTCCGCGCCACTGCGGATCATTCGTATCCTCCGCCTCATAGTTGGCCGTATCAATATAGTGAACGCCCGCTGCCAGACAGGCATCCATAATGGTAAGATCCTGATAGGGAAGCGCCAGATTCAGCACCGCATCCGGCTGATAGGAGCGAATCAGCTCCGTCAGCTCTTCCACATGGTCCGCATCCACCCGTGCCGTGGTGATTTTCGTTTTTGTCACCGGCTGAAGTTTTTCTTTGAGCGCATCACACTTGGACAGCGTGCGGCTCGCAATCATAATCTCCTCAAAAACATCGCTATTCTGACAGCATTTGTGAATGGCCACGGAAGCCACGCCTCCGCAACCGATAATCATCAATTTACTCATTTTCTTTTTTCCTCCTCTTTCAATAAGTCCTCAATATATTTCGGCAGCATGAATGCGCCCCGGTGAAGATGCGTTGTATAGTACCATGTCTTGATGCCTCTACGGTTCCATCTTTCCGGATCAAAATCCCTAAGCGGATGATATTTTTTGGAAGCGAAACCAAACATCCAGTATCCTGCGGGACAGGTCGGAATGCTCGCCTGATATACCCGGCTGATTGGGAAACTCTTATACACCTTCCGGTGCATGGCCCGAAACGCCGCCTCATCTTCGTCATAGAAAGGGCTGCCATGCTGATAAACCATAATTCCATCGTCTTTGAGCGCCCGATAGCACTTTCCGTAAAATTCTCTGGTAAACAGCCCCTCCGTATGGCCGAAGGGATCCGTGGAATCATTGATGATCAGATCATAGTAATCTTCATATTTCCGCAAAAAGCGCAGCCCGTCCGCATTGGTGATCCTCACTCTCGCATCATCAAATCCCTTTGCTGTTTCCGGGAAAAATTCCCGGCTGACCTTTACGAACAATTCGTCCGGCTCCACCACATCGATGGTTTCGATTTCCGGATATTCAATGCAGGCCCTGGCCACGCCGCCGTCTCCGCCGCCGATGATCAGTACCCTTTTTACATTCGGATGGACTGCCATGGGCACATGCACCACCATCTCATTATAAATAAACTCGTCAGCCTCTGAAAAAATGATCTCACCGTCCAAAACGATCATCTTTCCAAATTCCTTTGACTCGAAAACATCAATCCGCTGATATTCGCTGGTGGCGGAAAACAACTGCTTATCCACCCTGATGCTGGTCTTGACATTTTCCGTGTCCATCTGTGAAAACCAGATATCCATTTTCCCTCTCCTATACGATCACATTCAGATACTCTACCGCCGGATCCATCGTTCCCTGTACGGAACATTTCTTTTCCTTCGCAAACAAAATATATTCTATAATTTTTTTTGTAATCCGCTCTCCCGGTGTCAGGATCGGGATTCCCGGCGGATAACACATCACCAGCTCCGCACAGACTGCTCCGGCCGTTTCCCGGATTGGAAGCTGCTTCTTTTTTGCATAAAAGGCCTTCTGGGGTGTCATCACTTCCTCCGGCTGAATGAAATCACCGCAATAAAGACCATTCGGATCTTTTTCATAAACATGCCGGATATCCTCCAATGCGCCCACCAGCCGTTCAATGTCCTGCAGCCTATCTCCGATGGAAATGTAGGCCAATATGTTGCCGATATCTCCAAATTCAATCTGGATATCGTACTCATCGCGCAGAAGATCATAGACTTCAATTCCCGTCAGGCCGATCCTCTGGGTATAAACAGAAAGCTTCGTCACGTCATAATCAAACACGCTGTCCCCGTTGATCAGCTCTTTTCCATAAGCATAGTAGCCGCCGATACCGTTGATCTCACTTCTGGCATATTCCGCCATCTCGGTCACTTTTTTAAAGGACTCCTTTCCCCGAAGCGCCAGATTTCTTCTGGAAATATCCAGACTAGAAAGCAGCAGATAGGAAGCGCTGGTGGTCTGCGTGAGATTAATGATCTGCCGGACATATTCCGCATCCGTATCCGGCCCGCACAGCAGAATGGAACTTTGTGTCAGGCTTCCGCCGGATTTGTGCATAGACACCGCCGCCAGATCCGCGCCTGCGGCAATTCCAGAAACCGGAAGATTTTCTCCGAAATACAGGTGCGTACCATGGGCTTCGTCCACCAGCACCTTCATATTCCGCTCATGAGCCATCTCTGCAATTTTCCGGACATTGGAGCAGATACCATAATAGGTGGGATTATTGAGAAACACGGCCACCGCATCAGGATTTGCATCCATGACCCTGCGCATTTCTTCCACTTCCACCCCCAGCGCAATCCCGATTTCCGGATTCAGCTTGACATTCACATAGACCGGAACCCCGCCGCAGAGCACCAGCGCATTGATAACGCTTTTATGTACGTTTCTCGGCAGGATGATCTTGTCTCCGGCTTTACACACAGATAAAATCATACTCTGCACGGAACTTGTCGTGCCGTTTACCATCAAAAAAGCGTGAGCTGCCCCAAAGGCTTCCGCTGTGAGTTCCTCCGCCCTGCGTATAACCGAAACCGGATGTCCCAGATTATCCAACGGCTTCATGGAATTGACATCCAGTCCCACGCATTTTTCCCCCAGCAGGCTCATCAGTTCCGGATTTCCCCGTCCTCTTTTATGTCCCGGCACGTCAAAGGGCACCACGCGCCTTGCCCTGAAACACTCCAACGCTTCATAGATCGGAGCCGACTTCTGTTCTTCCAAGTTCACTTCACATTCCTCCGGATTTCAAATATAAAAAATGCCTTCGGCATCTCAACTCCCCTACCCCTCATTCTTGAGGGGAGAAGGCATTT
The DNA here is from genome assembly GCA_030537145.1 of Lachnospiraceae bacterium. Lineage (GTDB taxonomy): Bacteria > Bacillota > Clostridia > Lachnospirales > Lachnospiraceae > Merdiplasma. The sequence goes on from JAUNON010000002.1 coordinate 7,053, forward strand.
TTTGCGCCGGATGCAGATTGCGCAGCAATCAATTACCTTATGCATCCGTGCGCATCATTTGCCCGCAGGGCTTTTCTCTCATAGGAAAGTCGCATACCTTCACTCTTTAAGGCAAAAATTTGTTCCCTATGAGATAAAAAAAGAGCAGGTGGACATTCCACTTGCTCTACTGATGTCAGAAAATTGCTTTCCATAAATAATTCAGAGTATTATCTGCAAAATATCTGCTACTCTTATTGACCGTTTCACAAGATGACTTGCCTTCGCAATGATTATAGATTAATCAACTTATAAAATTTGAGCTTCTAACTCAATCAATAATTTGCTCTGCAAAACATACTCTGTTTTACTCACTGAAAACAGTATAGTCCCCAATATACTTTTTGTCAACAAAAGTCTGCTAAATTTCTGAACTTTACAGGCTGAATCGCTTACTTTAGCTGCCCCCGGCGCTTCGCAAAGATTTTCAAAACGGATTTCTGCCCAACAGAATTCCCGCAAAGGCTGCCGTCAGACTGCAGACTGCGGATTTCTGCAGATTCCATACCATGCCAAGCTGCGCTTCCCCCAGCGGCGTGCTGAATATGCGCAGCAGATTTTGCGTCTGATTCTTCCTCCAGCTTTCCCAGAATGAAAAATCTGACCAGCGGGAAGGAACCATATCCGCAGGAATGCGGAACCGGCTTTTCACAAGCCAGGCAAGAACCGCCAGCACAGCGGCGGCTCCCAGAAAACGTAAGCCGTTTCCCTTCAAACCGCTCCCGGAACCGGAACCGTTTCTTCTATTAAATAACATTGCAAGAAAAGAAAACGCCAGAATAGCCGGCAGCAAAAGCAGCAGATCCTCCGTCACACAGACCAGAAGGTGAAGGGTGATGATTTCTCCCTCCAGGCCGTAGCGCATCAGAAACTGTTCTCCATCGCTTTGCGCATTTTTGCTTTCTCCCAATTCCAAAGCCACCGCATTCAGCATGGCTGCATCTGTTTCTTTTACCGAGCGTATCATCATTTTCTTTGCGCTTTCAAAGGTCCCCTGCACCGTATAGGCATCCTCTCCGCACCACAATATCTGTCCGTCCGCCCGGTCGGTCCCAAACAATTCCTGTGCGGTTTCTGTATCCACCAGGCAGCCGTTTTCCTGCCATGTCAGGGATGCCGCTTTGGAAGCCACCAGTTCCGCATTTCCTTCCAGCACCGTCAGCGCCACAATCCGGCTGTTTCCCGTTTCCCGGCAGGCCACCTCTTCCTTCGGTTCCTCCCCCCAAAAGCACAATTTTACCGGAGCTTCCCTTTCCGCCTCCCGGGCGCAGATCTCCTCCGCTTCCTTTTTATCCAGGGCATTTCCCGTCAAAAACGCATTTATAGTCCCTGATTCTTCCTTTGCCTTTCCGCAATATTGCACCGCCATAAAAAACAAAACGCCTGCTATCGTCAATTCAATGATTTTCCAGATATATTTCATACTCCTCCCCGAAGCCTTCCGCCTCACTTCCCCAGGCCGCCCCGCCCTTTGCGCCTGCCCTTCTTCAGGCTGCTTCGCCCTTTGTGCCTGCCCGGCTCCTCTTCCCCAGGCCGCTCCGTCTCTAGTGCCTACCCCGACACTCTCACCCGGCTTCCGTCGTCTACTGCCTTATCAGAGCTTACGATGATTTCCTGCTGGCTGCTGATCGCTCCCTCCGCCAAAGCTGCGTAGGACTCATTTTTTTCCAGGATGGTGACACTGACCTTTCTGGCCTTTTGCTCTGTTCCCATCACGGAATCCACCTGGTCAACCACCAGTACATAGGGCTGATTTTTTTCATCCAGATGAAGCGCAGACAGCGGGACGCAAACATTGTATATCTCTGATTTCCGGACAAAATCCAGCGTGGCCGCCGCTCCGATTTCCATTGTATCTGCGGGAAGCTGCACCTTTACCTGGTAGACACTGCTGCTTCCCTCCTTTGCCGTTACGGAAGAAACCGCCAGATCCTCGTATTTTTCATTTTTGCCCGGACCGGTCAGCGTCACCGCATCCCCGGTTCCAATGTACTTTTCCTGTTCCTCTGTGATCTCACCCTGAAAGCTGCTGCCCCTGGAAAGATCCGCCAGCAGAATGGCTGTCGTATCCCCGGTTTTTTCTCCTGTCTGAATGCAGACCTTTGTTACCAGCCCATCTGCAGGGGCATAAATTTTTCCCTGGGCCCGTTCCAGCTCCTCCAGCTTTTCCAGTGTAAGCTCCATCTGCTCATAAGTAATCTCATTCATCCGGTCTGAGCTGTTGGAAGCATTGGGAATTCCTGCTGCCGCTATACTGCGGCCGGAGGTCACTGCCGCCTCGTTAGCCGCCAGACAGGCATCCACATAAGCATCCTGTGCCGCCTTTACCTGATCAATCAGCGTCTGCTCTGTCTGGGCATTCGAAGCGCTGCTGGCCGAGAGGCGCTCCTGCTGATATTGCGCCAAAGCCTGCTCCGCCGCTTCCTTCTCCTCTTTTGCCGTCTCCACCTTTTTCCGCGCATTCTCCAGCGGGATCTTATAGCGATCCCGAACTGACTGCTCAATCCGGTTCAGCTCTTCCTGCGTAGGAGAAGCAGGCGTCTCTCCCTGTTCGCTTTCCTCTGTCTCCAAATCGGCTGTACCGGTACGGTCAATCCCATAAGAATCCGTATCGTCCGGCATATCCTCCAGCAGGATATCATCCTCTATTATCAGTCCTGGATCATCCTCCTGCAAAGAGGGATCCGAAGGCTCCTCATCGATATACCCCTGGGTTTCTGCGGGAAAGCTGTCTGCTGCTGTCCCGCTGCCATTCTCCCCCGCACCTTCCGGGGTGTCAAAAAACAGTGCTTCTCCAGGATCATTCTCTTCTATCAAAAAATTCCCGTCAGCATCATCCTCCAGGGGCAGTACATCCGCAGAGCCGGTGAGCACCGTCTCCGCCGCCGAAAGCCCGGCGCCGCCCGTCCCATTCATTGCGGCATTCAGCGCTATGTTCACTTCATTTTCAATTTTCCATTGTAGCTGCGTCAGCTCCTGCTGAGCCTGGATGTAAGCTTCTGCCTTTTCCTGGCAGGCCTCCTCCAGAGCCGTCTCCACAGAGCTGTCCTCATTGGATTGCCCGCTGTTCTCCCGAAATTCTCTCAGTCTTTTTTTCGCCTCTTCCAGATTCCGCTTTGCCCTTGCCAGCACAGTGTTCGCCCTGCCGGTGGAGAGAGAATAATTTTCTGCAGCCTGAGCCTGTTCATTGGCCTTCTGCTGCCGGCTGACTTCATTTTGACTTTTTGCATCCTTTACCGATAACTGCTGTTTTTCCATTTCCTGCTGTTGATTCAGGATTTTCTCCCTCAGCCAGTTTTGATCCAGGGTAAACAGCAGATCCCCCCGGGATACCCGCTGGCCCTCCGCAATCTCGACGGATGCCACTCTTAAATCCGCCTCTGTCGTCACGGCAATCTTCTGATTCTGCACCACCTTTCCCGCAGCCTTTACCTCATGAGAAATCGCCATGTTCATCGGTTTATTCGTATGTACCACGGCAGTTCCCTCCTGATACGCTGCTCTGGATAAAATAGTAAAGCAAATCATCAGGGCAAAAAATACCCCTGTAATCTGCAGCAGCCTTCTCTTTTTCAATCTATTCACTCCTCCTTTCCGCTTCATTCAAACGGCAAGCGCTATTCCTTCAGAGCTGCCGCCGCAATCCCCTGTTCCAGATATTCCTGTCCGCTTAAAAACAGCAGCAGCGCAGGCAGCAGCATCAAAATGGCGGCAGCAAAGCCGGTGCCTGCCTCCTCCAGCCCAATCTCCGGCAAAAAAAGCGACAGAGGCCACAAGGCTTTCGTCTTGAGAAAGGTCATGGGCTGTTCGATCATATTCCAGGAATCCAGAAAATTCAGGATGACCGAGGACATGACCCCCGGCGCCCCCAGCGGAAGCCCTATCCGGAGAAAAATCTGAAAATTACCTGCGCCATCCATACGGGCAGCCTCCAGAATCGCCTCCGGAATCGCTTCGAAAAAACGATACATGATAAATACAGGGAAGGTAGAAAATACCGCTGGCAGAATCACCGCTGCATGCGTATCCAGAAGCCCCAGGTCGTTTAATACCAGATATTCCGGAAACATCAGCACCTGAAAGGGCATCAGCATCAGCACAATATAGAGCATCAAAACCAGCCCCCTTCCCGGAAACTGAAACCTGGCCAGCCCCCAGGCTGCCGGGATGCCTACGATTACCTGTCCCGCCAGTACACACAGCGTAATTTTCAGGGAATTCCAGAACATGGCGAAAAATTGCGGAGAATCCATCAGGATCCCCACCAGAGACCGCAGGGAGGGCGCCCTTGGAAGCAAGGACCAGCCTGCCATACCATCGGCATTTCCCAGCACCGGAGACAGGTATTCCTCCAGCTCCCACTGAGAAGTAATCGCCCCTGTTACGGCAAAAAATATGGGAAATACAACGATCAAAGCCAAAATCCCCAATACCGTGACCATTACGGCCCCGCCTATCTTTTTCATTGCCGCCTCCCCCTCAGGCTCTTAGCCCCATTTTTCATAACCCTATGCAGGTCCCCTTTTCTTAACTGCCGGTGCGCTTTCCCCGCTCCCAAAGCTCTGCCAGGGTCCATTCTGTTTTCCATCCTGCCTCCTACGCCTCCGTATCCCAGGCCCGCTTCAGCAGCAAAATCATCACAAACACCACCGCCGAAGTCAGCACAGAAGCCGCCGATATTTTATCGAAGGACAATTCCCGGAACCAGTTGTTATATAAATGCTGTAAAAGGTACATGCTTTGATGGGGATAATCCCCCGCCACCAGCCAGGCCTCCCGAAACACCTTAAAGGAATTCAGAAAAGAAAGCACCGATATGGTATACAGCGAGGGCATCAGATTAGGAAGCGTGATTTTCGTAAAGCATTTCCACTCACCCGCTCCGTCCACTTTGGCCGCCTCATAAATCTCTGTGGAAATCCCGGCCAGACCTGCCATCCACAATACCATGTCATACCCCAGATTTTTCCATAAATAACTGATGACCAGCACCCAGAAGGCTGCATCTGAGGTCATCCAGGCCACTCGGGGCAGTCCCACATAGGCAAGCAGTCCATTGATCAGTCCATTGGAGTGAAACAATACCTTCCATACCAAAACAACAGAGGCCGCAGGAACCGCCATCGGAAGCAAAAAAGCGCTTTTCAGCAGACTTCGGCCAAACCGCAGCTTCTGCACCAGAACTGCCAAAGCAAGCGACAGCAAAATCAGCAGCGGCAGGCAGACTGCCGTAAATTTCAGCGTGTTGCCCACCGCCAGACGGAAGGCCGTATTTTCCAGTACACCCTTATAATTTTTTAATCCCACCCACTGAGCCGTTACAGCGCTCTGAAAGGAACGCTCCACCACCTTCATCATCGGAAGGAGCGCAAAACAGATCACGCCCAGGAAATCCGGCAGGAGAAAAATAACTCCTGCCAGTTCCTTCCTTCTTTTCCTTCTTCTTTTTTTACCGCTCCGCATTTTCCATTCGTCTTTTTTCCAAATTTATTCGGCCAGATACAGATTCACGGTCTGCATAATCGAATTGACCGTCTCATCCACACTAAGCTCTCCATCCACGCACCGGTATACCTGTTCCAGCACCGCCTGCATAATGATCCGGTCGCTGTCCGCACGGACGTTCAGGCTCTGCACCATTGCATCCAGATCATTCAGCTCCTCCTCCGTCGGCCAGTAGTAAAATAGCTCGATGCTTTCACCCGTCTGGTTGTTTTCTGCATATGCGCTCATCTCTCCGTCCTCAAAAGCCGGAATATACAGCGTATCATGAAGGGCCTGCGCATTCACCGGGAAGCCGCTGTTCTGATCAATCATCTGCCCCTCCTTCGCCAGCATATAATTCACAAAATCCACTGCCCTCCCGGTTTCCCTGGCCGTATTCAGGATACCTAAAATCATATGGGGTACAAACACACCGGACTGCTGGCCATTCAGCAAAGCTATGCTGCAGTCACCTGTAACCTTATTTACCGAAGAAACACCCGAATACGCTCTGCCGCCGGACAGCTCGCCCACATAAGCCTGACATTTCCCGCCGGCCAAAGACAAATCCCCCATGCTTATATTATTCGAACCCTGCAAAGCCGCTTCCCACCCAACCAGGTAGTTCAATTCTTCCAGGCTTTCTGAGGAAGCAGATTCCATCCACGTATCATGAAATTCCTTCATATTGCGCACATATTCCGCCAGCTTTTCCTGATCAAAGGTTCCATCTTCCTTCCGCCAGCTTCCGGCGCACACCGGATATAAGAGGGCCGCCATAGCAGAGCCATTCCAGGAGTCCAGAACGTCCTGCTGCCCTGCCAGCTTTATCAGATCCTCCATGCCCTGCACGGAATCGATCCATTCTTTTTTCCCTACAATAACCGGAATGGAAAAGCATGCCGGGACAGCGAAGGTTCCTCCGTCCTGCCTATAGGTATATGCCACGTTCTCCAGAAGTCCGTCTGCCTCTCCCACGCCCTGCAAAATATCGGTCAGATCTATCAAAAGCCCTTTCTCCACATAGGTTTCCACCGACATACCGTCCAAAAGCAAAATATCCGGCCCGCTGCCCGCCAAAATATCCGTGTTCAGTGTGCGCAGCGCATCCTCTGCCGTCACTCCCTCTCCGCCGCTCATTCCAATCTGATAATTCACATAGGTGTCCGGGTATTTCTTCTGAAACAGAGAAATGGCCTGGCGCACACCGTCATTTTCTTCCAGGGAATAGATAGTAAGCTCCCGTTCCGGAACACTGGAAATATCCGGATCATACTCATATTTCCGGATAAAGGGAGCTGCGTCTACACTGGATATCCCCAAAACATAGAAGGTCTGATCCTGTACCGCTATTCCCTGCCATACATTCGTTGGATCCGACAAAGAATTCAGGCTGCCGTCCACCACCTGTTCCACCGTACTTCCACCCGGCATATGGGTAAAGATCCCCTTCTTATTACAATAATACAGCCGCCCCTCTGCATCCGAACCGAAAACCACCGGATAACCGCCGCCTATGGTTTGTTCATAGGAGATTCCGTCCGCAAAGAAGGCCTCCTCCAGCGCCTCATCTCTGCCCAGCGGCTCTCTGCTTTCCAAATCATAAGGAAGCAGCTCCGAATTTTCCGTAAGAACCAGGATCTCATTCCCGCAGGGAGCCACCAGTTCTCCATTGCTGCAAAGCTCTGCTGCTATTTCTCCTGTATTCCGGTCCATCAAAACCGCAGAGCCCCCATAGGAAACTCCTGTCAGCGTCCCATTCTGGTGAAAGCTTAAAAACGCAGGCATATCCGCAGACATATTTCCCAAATCTGTCGTCGTCACATTTCCCTGCTCATCGAAGGCAGCAAAGATAAATCGATAATCGTTAATCTCTGATGCTTCTGCCGCATCCATAATGATTCCGGCACCCCCGCCGTCTGCGGCCAGGGCTGCAGCCGAAAAATAGAGATCTGCATATTCCTCCGGGAATTCAGCCGCCAATTCCCAGGTAGCTCCTCCATCACTGCTGTCCCATAGCCCGGCTACCTTTTCCTCATAATTCTGTCCCAGAATACGAAGCTTTCCATCCACCGTGACGTTCATCGCCGCAGGATATACATTCTCCGGAAGCTCCACCTCTGTTTCCAGATAACGCCCCATGGCAGAACCGTTCAGCTCCTGCGGTTCCTCCGCCCATGCTGCTGCGGAAAGGTTTCCCAGCAGCATGCAAACCGCCATGCCTCCGGTCAAAGCTTTTTTCCAATCTCGTTTCCAATCCTTCTTACATTTTTCCTTCATATAAACCTCCTGTTCTCTGCCTAACAGTACTTTGTGCGGTGATGCGCACGGATGCATAAGGGAATTGATTGCTGCGCAATCTGCATCCGGCATCTCTTTGTTACAGCATAGCATTCTTTTCTCTAAAAAAGCTCTAAATTGTCTCTAATTCATCTTTATCCTTTTACAAACCCAGGGCCAAAAGCCATCCCCACTTTTATAGATTATTTAGAGATTTCTATGATACAATAAAAACAAATCTTTTACCGGTTTGGCGGAGAGCAGAATGCCTCTCTCCAAAAGAACATTTTCCCGAAATGCTATGCAGCTTTTATATTTTATATTATGGAAAACAGCGAGGTTTTTTGAAATGCGGATACTACTGATTGAAGATGACCGGTCCCTTTGCCGGTCGCTGAGACTTTCCCTGGAACAGCAGGGATTTCAGGTAACGGTATGCAATGATGGGGAGGAGGGCCTTTTCTACCTGATGGAAAATGCACACGATCTGGTTCTGCTTGACCGGATGCTTCCGGAAATGGATGGAATGGAGGTTCTTCGTCTGGCACGGGAGAAGGGCTGTACGGTTCCGATTATTTTTCTGACTGCCCTTGGCAGCCTGGATGACCGGGTACAGGGTCTGGATTGCGGAGCGGATGATTATATCATAAAGCCTTTCGCCTTCCAGGAGCTGATGGCGCGGATCCGCTGCGTATGCCGGCGGCCCGGGCAGCTCAAGTCCTCAGAAACGCTCTCCTGGGGTGACATTGCTTATGAACCGGAAGAATATCTGCTGACCCGGGGAACAATGAGCTGTACCCTTTCCCGCCGGGAGGGAGAGCTGATGGCGCTGTTTTTGCAAAATCCCGGGCAGACGCTTCTGCGTACCACCATCCTGACACGGGTATGGGGGCCGGATGCCGAGGTGGAAAGCGGAAACCTGGATAATTACATTCATTTTCTGCGGCGCAGACTGCGCTCTCTGCAAAGCAGACTGGAGCTAAAAACTGCCAGAGGGATCGGATACCGTCTGACTGACCCGGATGCGGCTTCGCATATCGTTTCCTAAATACCGGACGATATGCAGAAAAATACCTGCCGCATCCCGCAAATCGCCTGTTTTTACGCAAAGGAGGATTTTATGTTTCAGCACTTCCAGCTTCGCCTGACCGCCCTGTGTACCCTGGTTACGGGCGTGATTCTGGTCATTTTATCCACTATCTGTCTGTACATTTCCGAAATGGGGATCCGAAACCAGGAAGGCATTTCCTTCCAGACCAATTTAAACAACTTTTATCAGAATATCCAGATGCAGACCTCTTTGTCTCACCAGTGGCTCAGGCAAACCCAGCACAACTATCAGTTTCTGGTGCGGATTACAGACAACGGTTCTCCCCTCTTCTTTCAAAGCTTTTCCGCTGATGAGACCGCAGAAGCACTGCTGGATACTGCGGAAGCGCTCGCCTGCTCCCAGCACGGAATCGATGTAAAAGCCGTCTCGTCCAACCGGACATTGATGAAGCATGCCGAATACTCCATGCAGGCCGACGGGCAGAATTACTATGCTTCTGCGGCTCAGATTCCTGTTTCCGGAGGCGTGCTGGGCGTCATGATTCTTCATCCGCTTACCGTCATGTACAGCCGCATTTTAAAACAGCGTTTCATCTTTGCCCTGGCGGATCTGGCTGCCATGATACTGTTTTGTATTTTTTTCTGGTTTTTCATCGCCCGAATTATGCGGTCGCTGCAGGAAAACCGGAAAAAGCAGATGCAATTCGTTGCCTCTGCTTCCCATGAGCTGCGTTCACCGCTCACTGTGATCCTAAGCAATGTGGATGCAGTGAGACAAAAAAGCATGGCCGCAGACGACCAGTTTCTGGATACGATTGAAACAGAAGGAAAAAGGATGTCCACACTGATCCATGATATGCTGCAGCTAGCCAATGCAGACAACCACAGTTGGAGTATGCATCCCGCCAGTACAGAGCTGGATACTTTGATCCTGCAGACCTTCGAAACCTTTGAAGCTCTGGCCCGGCGCAAAGAGCTGCATTGGAAAATTTCCATTCCCGATGAAGCCATTCCCCGCTGCCGCTGTGATGCGGAGCGGATTCAGCAGCTTCTGACGATCCTGATCGACAATGCCTTCAGCTACACTCCGGAAGGAGGGACCGTCCTCCTGTCTCTCAAAGCCTCCGGCTCTGCCGCCCGGATCACGGTTTCAGACAATGGCCCGGGAATCCCGGATGACCAAAAAAAGGCTGTTTTTCAGCGTTTCTACTGCATCGATCATTCCCGCAGTCAAAAAGGCCATTTCGGACTTGGCCTTTGCATCGCCCAGGAGATTGCAAAGCTGCACAAGGGTCAGCTTCTTCTTGCAGATACACCGGGCGGCGGGGCTTCCTTTACGCTGGTACTGCCTTTCGAATAAAATTACCTTATGCATCCGTGCGCATACCGCACAAAGTGCTTTTTATGATGTAGGAAAGTGAGTTTCCTATATCATAAAAAACAGGGAGCCGCTGCAATATCGAATTTGCAACGGCTCCCTGTTTTATTCTACTGTTTTAAACAAGTTTTACAGGATTCAGCTTAACGCCCGGGCCCATGGTAGGAGCGATGGTTACGCTTCTCAGGTACTGACCCTTCAGAGCTGCGGGTTTCGCCTTATTTATAGCTTCAATAAGCGTCTGGAAGTTGTCCGTTAACTGTTCCTCTGTGAAGGAAGCTTTTCCTATTGGCACGTGGATAATGTTGGTCTTGTCCAATCGATACTCAATCTTACCGGCTTTGATATCATTGACAGCCTTCGTTACATCCATGGTAACGGTGCCTGCCTTGGGGTTGGGCATTAAGCCCTTCGGTCCAAGGATACGGCCCAGACGGCCAACAACGCCCATCATGTCCGGTGTAGCTACTACTACATCAAAATCCAGCCAGCCTTCATTCTGAATCTTCGGAACCAGTTCCTCTGCTCCTACATATTCAGCGCCTGCAGCCTTTGCCTCGTCAGCCTTTGCATTCTTTGCGAACACAAGCACACGAACCTTTTTACCGGTGCCGTGCGGCAGAACTACTGCACCGCGGATCTGCTGGTCGGCATGACGTCCATCGCATCCGGTTCTGATATGAACTTCGATTGTCTCATCAAATTTCGCTACCGCTGATTTCTTAACCAGGCTGATAGCCTCATTTACATCATAGAGAGTTGCACGGTCGATCGCCTTTGCAGCTTCTACATATCTCTTACCTTTTTTCATATTAAATAACCTCCTGGTGGTATTCGCGGGAATGACCCTCCCACTGATTGTTCACGTTTATCGGGTTTTCTCTAACAAAGTGCCCTATTCCTCTACAACGATACCCATACTTCTTGCGGTACCTGCGATCATGCTCATAGCCGCTTCTACGCTTCCTGCGTTCAGATCCGGCATCTTCATCTCTGCAATCTCACGGATCTTATCCTTGGAAATAGTAGCAACCTTTGTCTTATTCGGAACGCCGGAACCTGATTTCAGGTTGCAGGCCTTCTTCAGCAGAACTGCTGCAGGCGGAGTCTTAGTGATGAAGCTGAAGCTTCTGTCTGCATATACAGTAATAACAACCGGGATGATCAGATCACCCTTATCTGCTGTTCTTGCATTGAACTCTTTCGTAAACTGAACAATATTTACGCCGTGCTGACCCAGAGCAGGACCTACAGGGGGAGCCGGTGTAGCCTTTCCAGCAGGAATCTGTAATTTAATATAGCCTGTTACTTTCTTTGCCATTTTAATGACCTCCTATGTGGTATTGTCGGGGGTTTCCCTCCCACTCCTGCGGTTTTCCGCAGGCTTGTCTGTTTCATTGCTTACATTTTTCTGATTTCTGTGAAACTTATTTCTACCGGTGTTTCACGACCGAACAGCTCAACATTGATTGTAACACTCTGCTTGCTCTGGTTGATGGACTGGATTACGCCAACCGTATCTTTCCAGACGCCGGCCACCACGTTCACGGTATCGCCCTCCTGGAAATCCACTTCGATGTTTGCCGCCTGGATACCGAGATTGAACATCTCTGTCTCTGTCAGCGGAACCGGCTTGGATCCCGGTCCTACAAAACCGGTAACTCCTCTGGTATTTCGAACGACATACCAGGTATCATCATTCATAATCATATTAAGAAGTACATAACCCGGAAACATTTTCTTCTGGACCGTTTTCCTGACTCCGTTCTTCAGCTCCACCACATCCTGCAGCGGAACCCGGACTTCCAGGATCTGATCCTCCAGATGTCTGTTTTCGATTGTCTTTTCAATGTTGGCTTTTACCTTGTTCTCATAACCGGAATAGGTATGAACCACATACCAGCATGCTTCTGCCATACAATCACCTTTGTCCTTCTGAACTAGAAACGAATGTTTACCAGGAAATCTACGCCGTGCTGGACGATAAAGTCCAGAAGCGCAATGATAATTCCGAGCACGACAGATACAACTACAACTGCTGTTGTCTGCTTCACAAGGTCCTGTTTTGCCGGCCAGATGATTTTTCTGAATTCAGCCTTCAGGCCGTCAACCCAGCTTTTCTTGGGGGTCGATTCTGAATTTCCCATTACTCCTCACTTCCTTTGCCCGAAAAGACGATTACTTGGTTTCTTTGTGTACGGTATGTCTCTTACAGAAGCGACAATACTTCTTGGTTTCCATTCTGTCAGGATGAGTTTTCTTATCCTTCGTCATGTTGTAGTTACGCTGTTTACATTCTGTACATGCCAATGTAATTCTAGTACGCACAACTTCCACCTCGCTCTCCTTATTTAGTTTACGTGCTGCGGCCCGCTTATCTGCCGCATTTTTTAGGCATAAAAAAAAAACCTGCTTCCATACGCCCGTATACTATAACACAGCAGGCGCATGAAAGTCAAGCTTTTCTTTCTAATCCGGCAAATTTCCGGTAAAAGGCTGTTGCAAAATCGAAAATCAAAAGGATCTGTATCCAGGGTGTTTGTATCACTGAGACAAATGTCCGATACATAGCGGACGAAGTCCGACATGGACGGACAGATGTCAGGAAGTGCTCACAAACACCGGATACAGAACTTTGCAAATGAGATTTTGCGGCAGCCCCTTATTCATTTTCGTACCAGCCCACGATCCCGGGATTCAGGTTGATATTAATCTGCTTCACCTCCTGGTATTCCTCCAGTCCGTGAACTCCCAGCTCCCGGCCGATGCCGCTCATTTTATAGCCGCCCCAGGGCGCTTCGTTAAAAGTAGGGTTATAGCAGTTGATCCAGGTGATGCCGGCCCGGATTTCCTTGATTACCCGCATTGCCCGGGAAACATCGGAGGTAAATACTGCGCCTGCCAGGCCGTAGGGCGTATCGTTGGCCATCGCCACTGCCTCTTCTTCGGTTTTGAAGGTCTGTACCGTCACCACCGGCCCGAAGATTTCTTCCTTTACAATCGTCATATCCGGCGTACAGTTATCGAAAATAGTAGGACGGATAAAGAAGCCTTTGGCGCATTCACCCTCCGTATACCGTTCTCCGCCGCATACCAGGGTTGCCCCCTCTTCCTTTCCCTTTTCGATATAAGCCAGTACCTTGTTCATCTGGCTCTCTGATACGATTGCGCCCATGTCCGGATTATCCAGCGGATTGCCGATGGTCATGGCGTTGGCCTTCTTTGCCAGCCGCTTCACAAACTCGTCCTTGATGCTTTCCTCAATGATAATACGGCTTCCGGCAGAGCACACCTCGCCCTGATTAAAGAAGATACCGATCATGGCCCACTCAACGGCGCCGTCCAGGTCTGCATCCGCAAAGATCACGTTGGGGGATTTTCCGCCCAGCTCCAGACCCACCTTTTTCACGTTGCCTGCCGCCTGGCGCATAATGCTCTGCCCCACGGCAGTACTGCCGGTGAAGGTTACCATATCCACATCCTTGCTTCCGGCCAGCTCATTGCCGATGGATTCCCCCGGTCCCATAACCAGGTTGGCAACGCCCTTGGGCAGCCCGCACTGCTCAAAAATCTCAAACAGCTTAATACAGGATAATACGCAGACCGTGGCAGGCTTAAAAACCACGCTGTTTCCTGCTGCCAGAGAGGGTGCCAGCTTCCAGGCTCCCATCAGCAGCGGATAATTCCAGGGGGTAATTTCTGCGCATACGCCCACCGGCTCATGCACCGTATAGCTGTGCATCTGGCCGAAGTTGGCATTTACATCGTAGCAGCCGCCGTGGGGCGCCTTAATCAGGCTGGCATAATAGCGGAAGCAGTGCACCGCATCGTCCACATCTCCTTCCGCCTCCCGCAGCGGTTTTCCCATATCCATAGCATCCAGTCTGGCCAGCTCTTCCTTTTCCGCATCCATAGCGTCTGCAATCTTCAGGATCAGATCGCCTCTGGCCTGGGAATCCATATCCCTCCATTCTCTTGTTACGTAGAATGATTTCTTTGCCGCAGCAATGGCTTTTCTCGCATCCTCCACCGAAGCCTGGCAAATCTCCGCCAGCACCTCTCCGGTAGCCGGATTCATGGATACAAAGGTCTTTCCCTCACTGCCTTCTATCCATTCCCCGTCAATATACAATTTTTTTCTCTCCATAAGTCGTACCCTCCTTCTATTTTTCATTCACATAAAATTTTTTCTTTACCGCATCTGATAAAAACTGTGCGGTGCCATCTACTCCAAACAGACTACTGTCGATCATAATATCCTTATGACGCTTATCATCCGGCAGATAACCGGCATACTGCATATGATAGGAAGCCCGGGCCTCATCCACCGATTTTATCATTTTGCGGGCCTCCGCCTCGTCCATCTCCAAATCCTCAATGCAGTGGCGCAGCCGTGCTTCATAGGACGCATAGATATAAATATGAATGCTGTTCTCCATCTCGCCAAGGACAAAATCCGAGCAGCGACCTACAATAATACAGTTATCCTTTTCTGCCAGAAACTGAATAATATTCTTCTGTGCCTCAAAAATCTTATCCTGGGTATGATTGGTGCCCTTGCCCAGGGGAAACATCATTCTGGAAAAAGGATTTACCGCCTGCTTTATTGCCCGCTCTTCCTCCTGATTCACCACGGATACCGGAAGCTGCAGCTTTTTCGCCGCCTGATCCACAATATCTCTGTCATAATACTCAATGCCAAGAATCTGGCTCATCTTCCTGGCAATCGGCCGCCCAAGGCTGCCGAACTGTCTCGTAATCGTAACTACAAATTTCTCCATTAACAAACCCTCCTCGTCTGCTGTTATAATAGGAACGCTCCCGTCCGCTGATCCATTCTGCTTACCTGCTTCCTCATACCTGTTGTCGTCTCATAAGCATAGCCGGAATGGACTGCCTCCAGCCCTTCCGCCTCTGCTTTGAGCCTGGACTTATACAGTAAAGTATAACACAGCGGAATTTAGAGCAGCAAGCCCGCTATGACGAAACACACGATAGAAAGCATGCTGGCGATGATCACGTATGGAATCTGAGTCAGGGCATGCTCCATGTTGTCTACACCTGCTGCCTGAGAAGCCAGAAGGGTGGCATCCGCATAAAAGCAGGCGTGGCTTCCGAAGGTTCCGCCGGAAATGATAGCCGCCATAATCAGAACCGGATTGGCTCCCAGCGCCGCTCCCAGCGGGAATACAATGGGCGTAATGATGGAACTCATACCCCAATCAGAGCCGGTGGTAAAAGCCAGCACTGCACCCAATACAAATACCATGGCCGGGAAAATAGAGGCAAACAGGAAGGGCTCCGCAATCTCGATGATATATTCGGTCATTCCCATCTGACCGGAAATATCCTTCAGCACAAAGGTGACCAGCAGCATGGTCAGGGTGGGGAGCATATCCCCAAAGCCCCGGATCATACTGTTCAGGAATTCCTCCACCGATAAGATTTTTCGGGGAACGTAGAGGAAAAAGCTGATCAGCAGTGCAAGGATCACTGCCACCAAAATATCGCCGGTGCCTACGGCAACCGCCACCAGCACGCCCATCGGAATCAGAAAGTTCCAGATATTTCCGTCATCCTCTGCCTCGGGATCCTCGTGATTGTATTTTTTGCTGGCATCTGAGTAAACCTTCCCGGTCTGCTCCACTCTTTGATAAGCCTTTTTCATGGGACCGATTTTCGGAAACCAGCCCATTACAAACAAAAATACGATAATTAATGTAATAATCGGATAAAACAGAAACGGAATCGCCTTTACATAGGCACCCAATGCGGAAGAAGCTCCCAGCGCCTTTACGCTGTCCTGCTCAAAAAACAGGCTGGCATAGAAAACAGCCCACGTAGAAAAAGGCAGCAATACGCACACAGGCGCCCCCGTGGAATCCAGCAGGTATGCCAGGCTCTCCCGGGGAAGCTTCTGCTTATCGCTGATTTTTTTCATGCAGACTCCGATCGATAATACATTCAAATAATCATCCACGAAAATCAGAATTCCCATGATAAACGTGGTTAGAAGTGTTTTTCTCTGATTGTTGCAAAGCTTGGAAATATATTTTGAAAAACCGAAGCTTCCCTTCGAATCCGTCAGCAGACTGATCAGTCCGCCAAACAGCAGGCATACCAGCATCACCCACACATTGTCCGCCAGCATATTCTGCAGGGATTCACTCCACCCGGTAAGAAAACCCTTTCCGTAAAGAAACATGGCAGCCACCATGGAACCGGCGATCATACATTCCACACACCGGCGTGTGACCACCGCTCCTACGATGATGAGCAGCGTAATAAGAATAGCAACAAGACTTAAATTCAGGTTCATGTATCTAGCCCCTTCCTTTGTTAAAATAGAAAAGGGCATACTCCTTTCGAATATGCCCTTTTGCATCAAAAACTTTATTCAATTTTACAGCATCTTTGCCTTTGTATCCGCCAGCGCCTCATCCATACGGCTGATAACATCCGCTATATCCTGTTCAGAGATCACGGCTGTCGGCTCAAAACGGATGGTCTTTGCATTTACCAGCGTTCCTGCCGTCATAACGCCTCTCGCAAACAGCCCCTTGGAGGTCTCATAGCCCAGCTCACAGCTCTGGAATTCCACTGCCAGCATCAGGCCGGTTCCCCGTACCTCCATGATGATTTCCGGATATTTCTCTGCCAGCTTCTGCAGACCGCTCTTCAGCACTTCTCCCTTTGCTTTGCAGACACCCGGGATATCATTCTCCAGCATATATTTGATCGTTGCAATCGCCGCCGCGCAGCACAGCGGGTTGCCGCCGAAGGTGGGAGATCCCAGCAGCCACGGGTTATCAATCAAATCCTGCGTCCACATCTTCGGGGAGCAGATAATTCCGGTGATCGGAAGGATACCGCCGCCAAACGCCTTACCGAAGGTCATGATATCCGGTGTAACACCCTCTGCCTCACATCTCCACATCGTACCGGTACGTCCCATACCGGTCTGAATCTCATCGAAAATCAGGGCAACGCCTGTCTCATCGCAGATCTGGCGCACCTCCTTTAAATATCCTTCCGGAGGAACGATTACGCCTGCCTCACCCTGGATCGGCTCAAGGATCACGGCTGCCACCTTCTCGCCAACTGCCTGCAGGTTCTGGATGGCTTTGCGCACATCCTCCGCAATCCCGTACTGTACATGCTGTACCTGCTGCACCATGGGAGCATAGGGAACACGGTAGGTTCCTTTTCCGCCCATGGAAATTGCGCCCATGGACTTTCCGTGGAATGCGCCTACGGTGGAAATATACCATCTTCCGCCGGTGGCGATTCTCGCCAGCTTCAGCGCCATCTCCACTGCTTCAGCGCCGCCGTTGGTAAAGAAGCACTGCTGCAGGTCTCCCGGGGTAATATCTGCCATGGCTTTTGCCAGATATCCTCTCAACGGATCCAGCAGTTCCTGGGAGTGCAGCGCCTGATGCTCAAGCTGCGCCTTTACCACATCCATAATTTCCGGATTTCTGTGCCCGCAGGTATAAATACCAAACCCGCCCAGGCAGTCGATAAATTTCTCATCATTCAGCCCGTAACAGTAGGCTCCCTCATCGTACCATTCCAGAACCGCTCCGCTTTCAGAGTCAGAAGAAACAGATTTTCTGTATTTCAGCCAGCCCGGGCTTACATAGTTATCAAAATAATTCAGGGTATCACTGACCATCTGCTTTTTTTCTTCCGGCGTGATGTCCTTCGTATCTCTCTTAATCAAACCAATGACCTTGTCCAAATCTGCGATTACCTGCTGTTTCTCTGCCATATAATCTACCTCTCTTTTCTCATTCCGCACCGGACCGGAAAACATACCATTTTCTGAACAAAAAAAGACATATGAAATCTGCTTCATACGCCCTCGTATCTGTCCGCTGCCTGTTCATTTGTTGATCTTATTTTAGCATCCGGTACGCAATATCAAAATACTTTCTTTTCCGTATCTTTTTGCATTTTTCGCTCTTTTCAGAGCACCTTATACTCTCTTTTCTTGATTTTATACTCAAAATAGAGTATGATAGTAGCATCGATCAAACAGAAAGGAACGCATTTTATGGAACGTAACGACATTATGATGCTGAACAATCTCGTCTACCGGCTGTATGATTCCGGTAATTTCCTGCTGATCCGGAAAAGGCTGTTAAGTCAGCTGCAGCTCCTGATCCCATTTTCCTACGGGAGCATTCTGCTGTCCGATCTGGATCCCATCCGTCCCGGCCTTACCGACCCCGTCTGCATCCCGGAGGAATTTCTCTCCGTAGAGGAAAAATACATGAAGATCGCCGCAAAGGATCATACCCAGTGGACTATGGAGTCCGGATATGCCATCGTCATCTGCGAAAGCAAGCTGCTGCCGGATCACAAGCGTCTGAACACCCCCGTCTATCAGGAATGCTACAGCAAATATCAGATTTATGACACTCTGCAGGCCAACATCACCTATAATAATACCTTTTTGGGTGTACTGACCCTGTACCGTACCCGGCAGGACGGCGCCTTTACCGATGATGACATCGCCTATCTGCGGATGATCGGCTATCATCTGAACCGGCTCTTTTACCAGATCATGCTTCCCCAGGACGGCAGCAGCGCCGCAGAAACCCGGATGGAGCTTCTGCAGGAGCAGTATTCCCTCACCGGAAGAGAACGGGAGATCCTCTCCCTGCTGCTGGAGGGCCGGCCCGAAGCAGAGCTTTGCGCAAAGCTGGGCATTACTGCCGCAACACTGAAAAAACATATCCAGCATATCTACCGCAAGCTGGGCATCTCCACCCGATGGGAGCTGCTGCGGTTCAAGAGCTGAAGCCTTCCATTTAATATAGCTCCTGATAGATTTTATAAATACGGCTGCGGTCAAACGCCGCAAAATTATTCGCCAAAAGGCGCTGCTGATTTGCCAGTACGGAATCCGTAAATTCCTCCAGATCCTGTCTTGTCACTCCGTATTCATGAAGGGCTTTTTTGGGGATCAGCACATTCAGCAGCTTCTCCAGCTCTTCGTATACATCCGGCACCGCACATTCCAGAATATCTGCAAGATACTGATTCAAAACTGCGATCTCTCCGTCCCGGCGAAGCTCCATATAATTTTTCATTACACCGGTAAACATTGCGTAATTGCTCTCCCCGTGGGCCACATGGTATTTCGCTCCCAAAGGATAGCTTAACGCATGAACCGCCGCACAGCCTGCGTTTCCAAAAGCAATTCCCGCATAATTGGATGCCAGGAGAAATTCCTTCAGCAGCGGCTTTCTGGCCTCCGGTCCCTTATCACGGATCTGCTTGTAGCCGTTTAAGATCATGCGAATCGCCTGATAGCCAAACATTCTGGTATAGCTGTTTCCCTTGGGGGAAAGACTGGATTCAATGGCATGAATCAGTGCGTCAATGGAGCTGGTGGCAAATACGCTCATGGGCAGATCCAGCAAAAGCTCCGGCACCAGCACCGCCGCATCCGCATACAGCCCGTCATGGGCCAGCCCCTTCTTTGTCCCCCGTCCCAGGAGCGCCAAAATCGAAATATTTGTCACCTCGGAACCGGTGCCGCAGGTGGTGGGGACCAGAATCAGCTCCTTTTCCTTTTCCACCGGAATTTTCCCGTCAAACAGATCCAAAATCGGAAGCGGCTGCTTTAATGCATATAATTTTGCCAGATCTAAAATGCTTCCTCCGCCAATGGCCACGATCCGCTTTACCCCCGCAGGGATATCCCCTGCGATCGCCTCCGCCATTTCATCGGAGGGCTCCCCTTTTCCGTAATCCTCCCGGAAAAGCACTGCGCACTCCAGATTCATCTTTGCGAAAATCTGCTGGTAAAGCCGTTTATTCGTCAAAACCAGATCTCCCGCCCCAAGGCGGAAGGCTACGGCAAATTCCGCCGCTGTATCATACTGGTAAATCACAGGTTTTATCTTTAACTGCTGCAATTTCATCACTCCCCCATACATTTTATCAGGGCCTTCTCCATAATTTCAAGTCCCGCTTTCAACTGCCCGTCCGTAATCACCAGAGGAGCCAGGAAACGGATCACATTCCCGTAAGTACCAGCGCTCTCGATCATCAGGCCGTTCTGAGCACATTCCCGGATCAGATCAGCCGTCAGCTTCGGAGCCGGTTCTTTCGTATCCTGGTCTTTTACCAGCTCCAGGCCGATCATTCCTCCCAGCCCCCGCACATCGCCGATGACCGGATACTTTTTCTGCCACTCCCTGTAGCGTTCTGTCACCATTTTTCCGATTTCCAGAGAGCGGTCCGCCAGACGGTCCCGCTCCATGATTTCAATGGTTTTCAATGCGGCGGCGCAGGCCAGGGCGTTTCCGCAGAAAGTACCCCCAATCGTTCCCTTCGCGGGAGCCTCCATAATCTCCTCTCTTGCCACAATGGCGGAAAGAGGAACTCCGGCTGCGATGGATTTTGCCGTAGACAGAATATCCGGCTGCACACCTGCCTCCTTCCAGTATTCTGACGCAAACATACGTCCCGTGCGGCAGAAGCCGGACTGAACCTCATCTGCAATCAGCAGAATGCCGTTCTCATCGCAGATCTGCCTTACCGCCTTTACCCACGGAATGGGAGCCGGAATGAAACCGCCCTCTCCCTGCAGCGGCTCTACCACAATTGCGGCGATGGTATCCGCCGGAGCGCACTGTTCAAATACATCACGAATGGACTGAATATAATAGTCACAGGCCTTCTCCTGAGGCATCCCGGCCGGATTCCGGTAATAATAAGGGAACTGAGCGCGGTAAATTCCGTCCGGGAAGGGGCCCATGCCCACCGCATACGCTTTCTTGGAGGTCATGGACATGGTCAGCAGCGTACGCCCGTGAAATGCACCGGAAAACACAATGATGTTGCTTCTCCGGGTATAGGCTTTGGCGATCTTGACCGCATTCTCATCCGCCTCCGCACCGCTGTTTGCGAAAAACGCCTTCTTTTTCGTTCCCTTCACGGGAGCGATATCTGCCAGCTTCTCGGCCAGAGCCACATAGCCCTCATGGGTGACGATATTAAACATGCCATGAAAATATTTATCTGCCTGCTCCTTTACGGCTTCGATCACTTCCGGATGGGAAAAGCCGATATTCAGCACACCCACTCCGCCGATCCAGTCCAGAAATTTATTTCCGTCCACATCCTCGATCATAGCGCCTTCTCCCCTTTGGATCACCACCGGATAAGCACATCCAATGGCTGACGGCGTTGCATTTTTTCTTCTTTCGATTATTTCCCTGGCCTTGGGGCCGGGAACCGTTTCTGTAATAATCTTTGGCAATTCTGTTCTTAACATAATCCTTTGGTAGCTGCTGTGTATCTCCACAGCTACCTCCTCTCCTTCCATCTTTTTGCATTTTCCGCCTGCATTTCAGATCCTCTGAGATACTCCTCCTGCAGGCCGTCCTGCCCGGTATCCGTCGGCCGCAGCGTGGAACTCCTGCTCACGGCTGATCTAACGGATTTTCATAACCAGAAGTATGCCACCGGCGAAGCAGGATTCCAATATTCCGTCCGCACAAGAATCTTTCCGGAAAATGTGCTATTAGCACATCTAGTTCCCGATTAACCCTTGTTTTATACGCGGAAACCCGGGATAAAAGGTGTCCCTGGCACACTTTTTTTATTCCTTTTGCCCGCTTTTTTATTGTATTTCCGGCAAGTCTCCGGTATAATTGGGAAAAAAAGAAGAAAGGAACTTTGTCATGTCCATTCTTTTGAGAGAGGTTTATGAAGAAACGAAAACGAAATACGGACTGCAGTTGATTGCCGGAGAGGGCGGATTGTCCGCAATTATGAACTGGGTCTATATTTCCGAATCGGTGGTGGGACCGGGATATCTTAGCGGCGGCGAGCTTATCATTACTACCGGCGTGCTGTGCCGGGAATCTCCGGAATGGCTGTATCATTTTATCGAGGCCATGATTGAAGAGCATACCTGCGGCATGATTCTGAATCTGGGACGGTATCTGTGGCCGGCCCATATCACGGCGGAAATCCTGGAGCTGTGCAGCCGCAGCAATTATCCGCTCTTTACCATGCCCTGGGAAACCCAGATTACCCATGTGACCAGAGATTATTACAACCGGATTTTCCATGACAGCCAAAGGGAAGAAGCCCTCTCTGCCGCATTTCTCAATCTGGTGCACGGCCGGACAGACAAAGCGGCCTCTCTCTCTTTGCTGGAGGAGTACGGCCTGCCCGCCCAGACGGCCTGCTGTGCGGTTTATGTAAGCTATTCCCTGGCGGCAGAAGAAGAGCAGGAGCAGCGCCGGACAGAGGCCCGTCTCCGGCTGGCCCTGTCCCATCAGATTCAGACGCAGGGGATTCCTGCTTATCTGTGCAGCGCCGCAGAATACTTTCTGATTGTCCTTCCTCTTTCAGACAAAACCGCCCGGGATCTGCCATGGGCTCCCCGGCTTCATGCCTTTACCGACATGCTGGCAAAGCTTTTGAGCGAACGTTTTCCCTCTGCCGCAATAGCCGCAGGCTGCGGAACCATCCAGCCTTCCCTGGACGGCCTGCCCAAAAGCTTCTTTCATGCCCGTTCTGCCGCTGCCTTTGCCGCTGCCGGGACCGGCACAGGCGGAAGGCCCGGCGCCTCCTTCGATGAGCTTGGTTTTTACCGAATCCTGCTGTCCGTATCCGACCGGGATATTCTGCGCTCCTATGCGGATTCCCTGCTGGAACCGGCAGAAATCTACGAAAAAAAACACCAGGGCAGCTATCTGGCTACCCTGGAAGAATATCTGCTGTGCGGCGGCTCCATTCAGGCGATTGCACAGCACCTGTACTGCCACCGCAATACAATCAACAAACGGGTCCGCATCCTGCGGGAAGAGCTTTCCTATGATCTGGATGATCCCCGCACCCGCTTTGAACTAAGTACCGCTTTTGCCATCCGCAGCTTTCTGCGGCTGTTTCCTTAAAATAGAATCCGCAGCCGCCCGCTCCAAAGCTGCGGCCGCCCGCTGTTAGCCCCTGGCCGCTCACCGTTTTTTTTCAATAAGTCCCAGGCGCCGCTTCTTCATGAAATGATTCAAAATTCCGCCTGCGATTATCAGAAAGGCTGCGATCATCAATACCTTTTTGGCAGCCTCCTGGGGTATCTGCCCCTTCTCCCCGATGGTTTCCGAATAGAAATTCAGCGTATACGCAATTTCCACCGGATCGCCCATGGCGATAGTATCTGCAATGACCGGCATGGCCTCATCCATTACCGTGATCGGGATCTCAAAGGTGGAATTCCCCCCGTCCTCGGTGAGGTTGTAATAGACCTGTCCTCCAATGATCATGTAGTCGTAATAGGCACTGCTCCATAACAGCCTTGCGTAGGCCCTTCCGTCCCGCACGATCATCAGTGTAGGCGAGCTTACGCTTGCTCTGCCGCTTCCGCCGGACATATTCACCTCGATGGAATATTCCCCGTCCGCCCGGGAAACCTCCACCGGCTCCGGCGCTTCCTGCCCGGTATTCTGCAGAGGCTCTTCTTCTGCCTCCGCATCGCTTCCTTCCACCTGATAAGCCAGAATTGCTTTTTCGATCAATTCATAGTCCGGCAGCCTGATCTGTACTGCCCCTTCCGGAAGAGAGGATGCATCAAAAACAAGCTTTCTGTCATACCACTGCTGCTTCTTTTTACTGAAGGCGGCGCAGTCGATTTCCTGATCCAGCGCCTCCACCGGTACAGTAAAAATACTTTTTCCGTCAGTTTCCTGACAGCCGATCAGATTTTCTTTCTCCTCCCGGTCTGCCTCCAGCGCCGTTCCCATATAAACATATTGGTAGCTTAAGCTGGAAATCGTAATCTCAGCGGACATTTCCTCCCCATCCACCAAAAGCTGCGCCTGGGTAATCTTAAAAAACGGAGAAGTCGATTCCACCTGTATCTCATACGTTCCGTCTGCAATATCCCTGGGATAGACCGGAAGCATTCCATAGCGTCCCACTGCGTTCTCCCGCACCTGCTTCTTTGCCTCCTGCAGACGCAAAGCGTAAGGAGACGCTTCTGTTTCCGCTTCCCCATCCTGCTGCTGCTTCTCCTGGGAGGTACTGTTTTTTATTACCACCGGCGCCGCCGCTGCCTCCCGGCAGCTAAGTATCCCCAGCAGACAGGCCAGGCCCAGATATTTTCTAATTCCCCGGACTTTTCCATTCCTATCCCATTTCCGATCGATATTTTTTTTCATATAGAAATCCTTTTCCCTAAAGCTGTTTTGCCTCCAGCGCATGATTGACATAAATTTGCCGGACGCTGGGATATTCTCCCATTCCCCGGACGATGCACACGGTTTCCAGTCCTTCATTTTCCAGTTGGCATTTCCAGGAATCCGAATCCTCTCCTGCCATATCATGAAGCGCATGGTCTCCTGCCACCACCAGCAGGGGAGTAAGATAAACCTTATCCGGCTTTCTTTCCCGTACCCTCTGCAGCACTGCCCCAAAGCCCGGCTCATACTCTACCGTACCCACGCAGAAATGTCCAAATCCATCCTTCTGAAAGCACTCCTCCAGTCCCTCATAAACAGGAAACATGGCATGGGGGCTGCCGTGGCCCATCAATGCCAGCATTTCAGAAGCCTTTATCTCTTGGAAAATCTCCTCGACCACCTGCGCCAGGACCTGCAGATCCTTTTCCTCCGCCAGCAGCGGCGCTCCCAGCCTCATTTTATCAAACCGGCTCCGGTAAGAGAGGATCGTCTCCCTTGTTTCCTCGTATTCTATACCGGGCATCATATGCGTAGGCTGGATTAGTACATCCGTAATTCCATCCTGCAGCATCCGATCCATGGCTTCCCTTACATTATCATAAAAAAGGCCCTGGGTCTCCCGCAGCTTCCTCCGAATTCTTTCACTGGTCCATGCCCGGTAAAATTTTCTTTCAGGAAAAGTCCTCCTCAGATCCTCTTCAATCGCCTCAATCGTTCGTTTCCTGGTTTCTTCATAAGAGGTTCCAAAACTAACCACCAGCAAAGCTTTCTTTTTCTCCATTTTTTTCTCTCCTGTTCCTGCTATAGATTTTTCTTCCGGTAGATGAACAGCACAGAAAGCAGTCCAAATACCAGCAAATAGGAAAACAACACTGCAAACCCCAGCATTCCCGGCTGCTCCCCGTTGGCTATGCTCCGTACCATGCCGCTTGTCTGAGACAGGGGCAGAAGGGAAATTACCTGCCGGAAGCCGGCCGGCATCTGATCTGTGGAAAAAAAGGTATTGCACAGAAAAGACATGGGTGTAATGATATACGACGTAAACCGGGGTGCATCGGAATAGCTTTTTGCCAGAAACGACAGCACCAGGGCAATCGTGGAAAAAACCGTTCCGTTTAAAAATAAAATAAACAGCGACAGCCCGTTAAAGGTCAGCCCTGTCCGGATGGGTGATGTCAGCAGCAGAATAACACCGCCCGCATACATGCCCCGAAGGCTTCCCCCGATCACCTGCCCCAGAATAAACTGCCAGAGAGGTGTTGGAGACACCATCACCTGATCCAGCGCTTTTTCGTACAGCCTCTGTACGCTCATATTCTGAGCGATGGCGCTAAAGCTTCCGGTCATGGTCGCCATAGATACAATGCCGGGGATCAGAAAATGCAGATAAGGCTCCCCATGGGAGGTGGTCTGAATCCCCATACCAAAAATAACCAGGTACATTAACGGCGAGATCATGGCGGCTACTGTAATTTTATAAAAATCCCGGCGGAATTCCACCCATTTTTCCCATAAAACAGTAATAATTCCCATGCTTCCTCCTCTTTTTTCTTCACGCTCCATCTTTTCCGACAGCACGCTTACGGGCACGCAGCAGACGGGAGCATCCTCCTTACATTAATTTTCTGCCTGCACATTCCACAAACACATCCTCCAGCGTGGTTGCACGAAGGGATGCCTGGCTGCCTGCTGCGGACAGATATTGGATCGCCTCTTCCCGTTTCTGAAAATAATGGCTTGCCAGACTATCCTCTGATGTTTCGTCCACTGCAAAAGCCCCCAGCTCCGCAATCAGATTCGCCGGGGTATCCAGCTTCTGAAGCTTTCCCCGGTTGACCAGCGCCACCCGGTCGCAAAGGGCCTGGGCCTCTTCCATATAATGGGTAGTCAGAATAATGGTCATTTTTTCCCCATTCAGTTTTTTCAGCAAATTCCACATCTGCCTTCTGGAAAGGGCATCCATCCCCGCCGTAGGTTCATCCAAAAGTAAAATCTCCGGTTCGATCAAAAGCGCCCTGCAGATCATCAGCTTCCGCTTCATGCCTCCGGACAAATGGCGGACTGTGCGTTTCCGGTATTCCAGCAGACCCGCAAAATCCAGAAGCTCCTCGGTTTTCTGCCGGATCACCTTCCGAGGCAGATAATACAGCCTTCCCTGATACTCCATCACCTCCTCCATGGTCATATCCTGGCGCATGGAATATTCCTGGGTGATGATACTTAGCTTCCGCTTTTGCTCCGAAGCCTTCCGGTCCAGCCTCCTTCCGTCCACCAGGATCTCTCCCTCCGTGGGCAGAAGCACGGTGGATATCATACTGATGGTGGTGGTTTTTCCCGCCCCATTCGGTCCCAGAAGCCCGAAAAACTCACCGGTCTCCACCGTCAGGTTCAGATGGTCTACCGCTGTAAAATTGTCAAACCTTTTTGTCAGATTTTTCAGTTCTATCATCTTTTATTCTTTTTCCTTCATTTTTCATCAAACAAAGATGTGCTTTGCACCGCACAAATCCGGCAGCGCAGTATTTATGGCTTCAGTGTACAGCTCATCTCGTGCCACTGCTCTCCGCCCCAGGCTGAGGCTGATATCCCATGGTCCAAAAATCCCATTTTCTCATACATCCCCACCTTTGATTCCAAACAGGTAAGGATGAGCTTCTTTCTGCCCTTTTCCCGTTCTCTGGTCTGATACCGGGACATCAGCGCTCTGGCAAGCCCCATTCCCCGGTACTCAGGCAGCACATCCAGTCCCAGGACCATGATATTCTTTCCGTCCGGCTCGTACAGACCTGCATTCACAAAAAATTCATCACGGAGCGTATCCTCATTGGTAGACAGCCCATTCAGAAAGCCGGCAAGCTTTCCTGTTCTGCGGTCTGACGCCGCAAGAAACAGCTCCGGCGCCGTTTCCACTCTCTGATGCATCATAGCCGGAGTACAGGCCTCATTCGGCGGAAAGCAGACCGACTCAATCCGGGCTGCCTGATCTGCCTCCTCCGGCCGGATATTCCGAAACTCAAACCGCTCCTCCAATGCGGGCGGCTCCCATTTTTCCAATTCCTTTTTCAGATATTCATATCTCAGACGCTTCTCTTCTTTCTCAAAATGAACCTGCCGAAGCTGCTCCGGATTGTCCTTATAATCCAGCACTTCCTCTCCGAACTGTTCACTGGTCAGATCAAAAACACAATCTCCCACCGCATTATAACAGTGATAATTTCCGCCTGGTCTTAGGATTCCATATACCTTTCCGCCGAAAATATCCTGCGCCAGAAAGGCCGTAACAGAGCATTGGCCCAGCGTCTTATTTTCCGGTGTCCAATTTTGGCGCATTCTGGGCGCACAGGTATCCGCACACCAGATCCCGGACAGAGCCTCATAAAGATCCCTGGGCGTATGAATGCCTTGGTATTTTTCATTGACGGCAGGCACATCTGCGTGCTCCCACCCGTAAAAACAATACTTCATTCCAAATCCTTTCCATTCCGTTTCTGTGTACGTCCTCAAAATCGCCGGCCTCTATACGAGTGCGCCGGCCCAATCCCTCCGCACCATCCGGCTGCATATACCTCTGACCTACACTAATAAATCTTTGTAATCTCCTCCGTGATTCCATACCGGCGCCGGAACTCCTCCAACTCAGCCTCTCCTCTGATCAGCATCACTTCCTCAAAGCTTCCCGTAGCCATATCCCAAAATCCGGCCACCTGCTCTCCCGTACAGATGCTGCACCGGAGCACTGGCCGCTGTTTCGCCTTATCGTATTTCTCTTCTCTCTTTTCCTGAGCCCTTTTTCCGGCCCTCCTGAAAAAAACCATGTACGATCCTTCTTCCGCTGTATTCTTTTTCACCCGACAGCCAGCTTATTCCCGATAATTCTCCATCGCCTCCGCAATCGCCGCTTCACAGGAACGCATAGCCAGAATCGTTTTCTCAAAAAGGTCATTCAGATCCCAGCCCAGCCTTTCTGCCCCTGCGGTGATGACCTCCCGTGAGCAGCCGGCCGCAAATCGTTTGTCCTTGAATTTTTTCTTCAGACTCTTCACCTCCATATCCATCACACTCTTTGACGGGCGCATAAGAGCGGCGGACCAGATCAATCCGGTCAACTCATCTGCGGCAAATAATACCTTTTCCATTTCCTCCTTCGGCTCCACATCACAGCAGATTCCGTAACCATGAGAACAAATGGAATAGATCATCTCCTCTGATACACCGCCCTCTCTGAGCAGCTCCGGTGCCTTAACACAGTGCTCCTGGGGGTAAAGCTCAAAATCAATATCATGCAGCAGACCTGTAATCCCCCAATATTCTTCTTCCTCTCCGTATCCCAGCTCCTTTGCATACCACCGCATCACGCCCTCCACCGTCAGCGCATGCTGAATATGAAAAGCCTCCTTGTTATATTTCTTCAGAAGCTCATATGCCTGTTCTCTTGAAATGCTGCTTTCTCTCATTTTCTTCATCCTCTCTGTTCCATTCCAGTATTTACTCTTTTTCACATTATAAAACCAGCTTTTCTTAAATACGATTCCTAATCTATCACGAAACACCGCTTTTTTCAATATCCATGCGCCATGGCGGAAACGGATAAACCATTTTCTTCAGGGTACTTGCCCTGCCTGGCGAATCAGGATATAATACAGACAAGTTTACTATATAGGTCCAGGCTCAAAGCAGAGACGGATGGGCTGCAGGATTGCAAAAGCATGGAATGCGGAGCAATCCGCGGACTTATATTTGTAGTGGCGCCTGCAAAGCAGGCATGAAAGTTTAAAAAGAAAGGAATTACTATTATGGCACAAAATCCTGTTGTTACGATTACTATGGAAAACGGCGATATTATAAAAGCAGAGCTGTATCCGGAAATCGCACCCATCTCTGTCAACAACTTTATCAGTCTGATTCAGAAAGGGTTTTACGATGGACTGATTTTTCACCGTGTAATTAACGGCTTCATGATTCAGGGCGGATGCCCGGAGGGCACCGGCATGGGAGGCCCCGGCTACTGCATCAAAGGCGAATTTGCCCGCAACGGCGTTGTCAATGAGTTAAAGCATACCCCCGGCGTTCTTTCCATGGCCCGGGCCATGAATCCCAACTCTGCCGGCTCCCAGTTCTTCATCATGCACAAGGCGGCCCCCCATCTGGACGGACAGTACGCCGCTTTCGGCAAAGTAACGGAAGGCATGGATGTGGTTAATAAAATTGCCGAGACAGATACGGATTACAACAACCGTCCCATGGAAGATCAGGTCATCCGCTCCATGACGGTAGAAACCTTCGGAACAGACTATCCGGAACCGGAAAAAATGTAGTAAAAAAATGCCTTCTCCCCTCAATCTTGAAGGAAGAAGGCATTTTTTTACGCCGGATGCAGATTGCGCAGATTATTTTTTCCAGCGGCTCTTCAAATAATACCTGATAACGGTTTTGTATCCTCACGATTTTTGTATTTCTTATTTCCCGATCTGGCGAAGCACTTCCCTTCCTCGTTCCAGGTCCTCCTTGTTCACACGAATCACATACATGAAATCCATATCCGGATTTTCCCGGAAGGAAGCGATTCTTTTCTTAGTATCCCGGTCGAAGAAGGGCCCGGGGTTCTTCCGATCCAGTACCTTTACATCACAGTCAATATGATTAGCTCCCAAAGCCGGCCTTATACCTAACAGGTCTTTCAAATCAAAGGTAGAAAATAATTCCCGTTTTCCAAAAAAATGCAGCATAAAATTCTCCTCTTTTACGATTGTCTCCGGATACTTTTCCATTCAGGCGGACCTGTTTTTCCGCCATAGTTCTATTTCCTGTTCCGTTTCTCCCAATTTTTCCTTTTGGAAGCCCAATTTTCGGGTCAACGCCCTGGAGGGCGCATTCTCCTTATGAATCAAAGCATACAGCACGGAGCAGTCCAGCGTTTTAAATCCGTATTCCAGAATTTTCCGGCACGCCTCCCATGCGTATCCCTTCCTCTGATAATCCTTTCCAATCAAATACCCCAGTTCAATTCTGCCTTGGGGAGAAAGCTCATCTGTCACAGGGTTCAGGCCGCAGCGGCCAATGACCGTCTCCGTTTCCCGTTCCAGCACCGTCCACAGGCCGTATCCAAAATAATTATACGCACAGCCAATATAGGACAGGAACTTTGCTTTTTCCTCCTCATAATCTCCCGACATGCCTTCCACGCAGCAGCGGCTCTCATTCTCCCTGGAAATCCGGTACAGCGCCGGAAAATCCTCCTCACAGCTTTCCCGGATTACCAGCCGCTCCGTCTCTGCAATCACTGCTGTCAATCCGTGAAACCGGCGCAGTGCATTTGCAAAGAATGTGGTATCCAGCTCTTCAAAAGAATTCACCACGTATTCCACCCCCGGGAAATACCGCAAATCATCCTCCTCCTGATAGCCGACACAGCAGATCCCGGCTGCCTTCGCCTGCTGGGCCAACCTATAGCTGTCCGTAACGATCATCTGCTCCGCATCCGTAGGATTCTCTGCCGGACTATCCTTATTCTCTTCCGCCATTTTCTCCAGGTCAAAATACTCCCATAGCCATCCGGTGTCAGCGAATTTCCTTATCATTCTCTCCACGCCGGGCAAGTGCATAAACTGTTTTTCCGTAAGGTATCTCATGCAAAATAAAATTTCAAACACTTTTCCCTTCCCCGCCTCATTCGCCAGAAGCCCTTTTTCTGCAAGAAGCCGTCTATTCTTATTTTCTCCGTCAGACCCTTTCACAACAAAAATGCGTTTCACACATTCCCTCGTTCCAGAAATCCGGCAGCACAGCTTTTGTTCTGCGCCGATGTGCGGCTGCGAAGCAGCTCTCCTCTGCGCATCGTTTGCCCGCAGGGCTTTCTTTCATAGGAAGGCCGCATACCCCTCCTATGAGAGAAAAAAGCAACAGGACTGCTGTAAAGTGTTTGCTCAGCTCAGCGACACTCTACAACAGTCCTGGGTCATTTACGCATTTTCAGATTAAACCAGCTCCAAAACTACTTCCATAGCTCCGTCACCGCGGCGCTGCCCGATCTTTACAATACGGGTGTAGCCGCCGTTACGATCTGCGTACTTCGGTGCGATCTCTTCAAAAAGCTTCTTCGGAAGATCGATCTGCTTTGTGTTTCTCTTTCTTCCTGCTGCCTCTGTAGGAACCTCTTTCACCGGATATAAAACCTTCAGCATCTGACGTCTTGCATGAAGTCTGCTGGGCATATCCTTTTTGATTTCCTTCTGCACCTCATCGTATACGGTAACTTTCTTTCCGTCTACTACTTCCTTTACTCTCTTGCCGTCTTTATCCTTGCGGGCTACCTTTGCAGTAACAGTAACCGTGGTAAAGTTGTCCTTCTCTCTTACAGCCATTGCGATCAGGCCTTCTGCAATCTTGCGTACTTCCTTTGCCTTTGCTTCGGTGGTAACGATTCTGCCTCTGTAAATCAGAGCTGTTACCTGGTTTCTGAGCAGAGCCTTTCTCTGGTCTGCTGTTCTGCTAAGTTTTCTATAACCTGACATTTCTTTCTTCCTCCATTCCGGAACATCCGGGCATACTCTTCGGGCTTACTGCCGGGATGCTGTCTTAGTCCATCGTGTACATGCGGATGCCTGTTTTCATCCGGCTCCGCTCATATCTTCGTCCGGATCTGTCGCTGTCCGGCATCGCTCCGGACCTATCTGCGATGCCGTCCACAGTCTTACTCCTCGCTGGGATTCAACTGTAAACCAAGCTCTTTCAGTTTTGCCAGTACCTCTTCCAGAGACTTGCGGCCCAGGTTGCGGACCTTCATCATATCCTCCGGTGTTTTGCTGCAAAGCTCTTCCACGGTATTGATACCGGCTCTCTTCAGACAATTATAGGAACGAACGGATAACTCCAGTTCATCGATGTTCATCTCCATCACTTTTTCCTTTTCATTGTCCTCCTGTACGCTCATTACCTCTACGGATTTGGCATTTTCAGACAAATCCACGAACAGGCTCAGATGTGCGCTCAGCACCTTCGCAGCCAGGCTGACTGCCTCATCGGGAGCCAACGTACCGTTGGTGTAAACATCCAGCGTAAGCTTATCGTAATCAGTCACCTGACCGACACGGGTATTCTGCACCGTCATGTTCACACGCTCCACCGGCGTATAAATCGCATCTACTGCGATCACACCGATCGGCATATCATCCTTTTTACCCTTGTCAGCGCTCACATAGCCTCTGCCCTTCGTGATGGTCAGCTCCATGTAAAGCTTGCTGTCGGCACCGCCGTTCAAAGTAGCAATCACCTGATCCGGGTTCATGATCTCGATATCCTGGTCTACCTGAATGTCAGCGGCCGTTACAACGCCTTCGCCTTCAAACTCAATGTACGCAGTCTTAGGCTCATTTGTCTCACTGGAATTCTTGATCGCCAGCGATTTAATGTTCATAATAATCTCAGTGACGTCCTCTTTCACTCCGGGGATCGAACTGAATTCATGCAGTACGCCATCGATCTTTACCTGAC
This sequence comes from Lachnospiraceae bacterium, assembly GCA_030537145.1. Lineage (GTDB taxonomy): Bacteria > Bacillota > Clostridia > Lachnospirales > Lachnospiraceae > Merdiplasma. The sequence goes on from JAUNON010000002.1 coordinate 39,981, forward strand.
TCACAGCCGCACCCGGCAGAGAAGAAAGCATAATTCTTCTCAGAGAATTGCCCAGCGTAGTGCCGTAGCCGCGTTCCAAAGGCTCAACGACAAATCTTCCGTATTTCTTATCCTCTGACATCTCAGCAATTTCAATTTTGGGTTTGTTGAAATCGAACAATCTTAGCCCCTCCTTTTGGGTAATCTTATTTTTGAGGGTGACGAATAAAAAATTTATTATTTCGAATACAGCTCGACGATAAGCACTTCGTTTACCGGAACGTCAATTACGTCTCTGGTAGGAAGCTCTTTTACAGTACCCTTCAATGCTTCAGCATCAAACTCAAGCCATTCCGGAACCAGTCTCCCGCCGGTCACCTCCAGAATATCCTTATATCTCTGAGAGCCTTTGCACTTTTCTTTGATCTCGATGGTATCACCGGCCTTTACCAGATAGGACGGAATATTTACCTGCTTGCCGTTTACCAGAACATGCTTGTGGTCAACGATCTGACGGGCTTCTTTTCTGGTTCTTGCCAGTCCCATACGGAATACTACGTTATCCAGTCTGCTCTCCAGAAGGATCATCAGATTCGGACCGGTCATGCCCGGCATTTTATCTGCCTTCTTGTAGTAATTACGGAAGGGCTTCTCCAGAACGCCGTAGATAAATTTTGCTTTCTGCTTTTCTCTCAACTGCAGACCGTACTCGCTTACCTTCCGGTTTGCACGCTTTAACTCTCTGTTCGATTTTTTATCAATTCCTAAATATACGGGGTCAAGACCAAGTGACCTACATCTTTTAAGTACAGGAACTCTATTAACTGCCATTTCCTATAGCACCTCCTAATTCGATTAGACTCTTCTGCGTTTGGGTGGACGGCAACCATTGTGCGGTACCGGGGTTACGTCTCTGATGCTGACTACTTCCAGTCCTGCAGCCTGAAGCGCACGGATAGCCGCTTCTCTTCCTGAACCCGGTCCCTTTACAAATACATCAACCGTCTTTAAACCATGAACCAAAGCTGCCTTTGTAGCAGTTTCTGCAGCCATCTGCGCTGCATAAGGAGTAGATTTCCTTGAACCTCTAAAGCCAAGACCGCCGGCACTTGCCCATGATAATGCGTTACCCTGAGCATCTGTCAATGTAACAATCGTATTGTTAAAAGATGACTGAATATGTGCCTGTCCCCGTTCAACGTTTTTCTTGACACGTTTTTTGGTCACTTTCTTCGTAACTTTCTTTGCCATTTTAAACTAACCTACTTTCTCGATTTTCTTCATTTACAAGTTGTTATCAGCTATTATTTCTTCTTATTTGCCACAGTTCTCTTCGGTCCCTTACGGGTTCTTGCGTTGGTCTTTGTTTTCTGACCGCGAACCGGAAGGCCCTTTCTGTGACGGATACCTCTGTAGCATCCGATTTCCTGAAGTCTCTTGATGTTCATAGCGATATCACGACGAAGATCACCCTCTACCAGGATGCCCATCTCATCGATGACGCCACGGATCTTGTCCACTTCTTCATCTGTCAAATCTCTGACACGTGTATCAGGATTTACATTCGCTGCTTCCAGAATCTTGTCTGAGCTTGCTCTACCGATACCGTAGATGTAAGTCAAACCGATCTCTACGCGTTTTTCTCTTGGTAAGTCTACACCAGCAATACGAGCCATGTAATTTTCCTCCATTTTTCTTTGGGCATATCCCTTAAAATATACCCGTTTATTGTCTCTAATTGGGGTGTACATAGACACCCAGCCGCAAAACTGCAGCCTTTCCAACCCATTAAGCTATGAGCCCCGCAGTAGGACTCTTGCAAAGCATGCTTCTTCTGCGTCTATAGCGGATCCGGCGCAGAACCGTGTACTGCTAATCCTGTGTTGGTATTAAAAGCAATATCGCAACGAAATAATCCTCACTGTCCTGCCACTGATTACAAGCTTTCAATCTCAAGAAAACGATACTTTCGCAGGAAACTGCGTCCGGTAGGTTTCCATCTTAATCTATCTCAAATAATCTATGTCTTTTCAGCTAACCTTTATTTCATCGTATATTGAATACAGCATACTGTACGGCAAATTCATCCGTCCAGCTTTTCATGCTGTCGCCGCTAACTTTGATTTTGATCAACCCTGTCTCTGTTTGTGCTTCGGGTTTTCACAGATAATTCTGATACTACCCTTTCTTTTAATAACCTTGCACTTTTCACAGATGGGTTTCACTGATGATCTAACCTTCATGGTTAATCCTCCTTTCACCTTTGTTTCTGTATTTTGGGCACACAAATAGACATACTGTCCCCTGCTCACAAAAGTACAGATGCTATTATAATACGGAGTTTTCAAAAATGCAAGTGATTTTTTCCATGTTTTTCGTAACAGTTCAGCCTTCAGCTAAACTGTTACGGAAACCAGCCCATTTAAAGTTCGCCTTCGGCGAAGGGGCTGGTTTCTTTTCAACCGCCGCTTGTTCTTACGGGCTTTGCAGCCAGTGCAAAGCCCTGGGCTGAACTGTTTACTGTTTTTCAAAGCAAAAGAATGATTGTCAAAAATCTGCCGTTATACTATACTTAACCTGTAACCGGCATTCTGGCAGAATTTGTTGTTTCATTATATATAGAAAGTATACGGAGGACCCACAATGGAATATGTATTAGAAAATGAATGTTTAAGGCTGACCGTTTCTTCCCACGGTGCGGAACCGATCAGCGTAATTGTAAAAAAAACCGGGGAGGAATGCCTTTGGGGCGGTGATCCGGCAGTCTGGGGGCGGCATGCTCCGATTCTGTTCCCCTATACCGGCAAGCTGCCCGGCGGAGTGCTGACTGTGGACGGAAAGTCCTATCCGGGCGGACAGCACGGCTTTGCCCGGGACATGGAGCACACATTGGCGGAGCATACGGAAGAAAGGCTGATTCTGGAGCTGCATTCCACGGAAGAGACTCTGGCAAAATTCCCCTTCCCATTCCTGCTTCGTTCCACGTTTACTCTGGAAGGAAATACGGTTCATCATATGCTGACCGTAGAAAATTCCGGCAAGGAGAAGCTGCAGTTTGGAATCGGCTACCACCCGGCTTTTGTCTGCCCCTTTGATTCCAACCACGATACGGAGGATTATGAATTCCGCTTTGATCAGACGGAAAGCCCTCTGGTGATCGATGCCCGTCCCAACGGGCTTCTCAGCGGACAGTCCTACTATCTGGGCAGCAACCTGGACCGGATTCCCCTGACAGACCGCCTGTTTGAAAATGACAGCTACTGTATGGTGAACTTAAAAAGCAGCACGCTTGGAATCTACGAAAAGGATTCCAACCGCAGCGTGGTCTGCAGGATTCAGGGCTATCCCTATACCCTGATCTGGAGCCAGCGCACAGAAAAAATCCGCTTTGTCTGCATTGAGCCCTGGCACAGCCTGACCGGTGCGGAGGGAGGCTCCAGCGAATGGAGCCATCGTCCGGCCGCTGCCATTCTTGCGCCGGGCGAAGCTTTTTCCACCACGCTTTCTACCGCTTTCAACCGGTAGTCACGCTGCTTACCCGCACACAATTATTTTTATAGAAAGGAAAATGAATGATGAAAAAATCCCTGATCTTATCTTTTCTCCTGACGGCTGCCGCCGCCATGGGCTGTATCTCTCCTGTCATGGCAGAGGAAACGCCAAAGGAAGCTTCCTCCGTCAGAATCACGGCGCTCAAGGGCCCCACTGCCCTGGGAATGCTGGAGCTGATGGACGAAGCCGATTCCGGCGCTTTCACCGATGCTTCCTATGAATTTACCATAGCCGCTTCGGCGGACGAGGTTACTCCGCAGCTTGTGCAGGGAAATACGGATATCGCAGCAGTGCCGGCCAACCTTGCCTCCGTACTTTACAACAATACCGGGGGCGGCGTGGAGGTGCTGGCCATTAACACGCTGGGCGTTCTTTATATTGTAGAAAACGGAGAAACCATTTCTTCCGTGGAGGATCTAAAGGGCAAGACCATTTATGCCAGCGGAAAAGGCGCCACCCCGGAATATGCCCTTAACTATATTTTGGCCGGAAACGGAATAGATGCCGCCGCAGATGTGACCATCGAATGGAAAAGTGAGCATACAGAATGCCTGTCTGCCCTGCTGGCCGCAGAAAACGGAATCGCCATGCTTCCCCAGCCCTTTGTCACCACCGCTCAGATGAAAACGGAAGGCATCCGCACAGCCCTGGATCTTACAGAGGAATGGGAAAGGCTGCAGAAAGACAGCGACCATCCTTCCGCTCTGCTTACCGGCGTTGTGGTTGTCCGCCGGGAATTTGCGGAAACAAACCCGGAAGCGGTATCCGATTTTCTGGACCGCTATAAGGCATCTGTTACCTTCGTAAACGATCACACAGAGGAGGCTGCCCAGCTGGCGGAGAAATACGATATCGTGACCGCCCAAGCGGCTGCCCAGGCCCTGCCCGCCTGCAACATAACCTTTATTGAGGGAACCGAAATGCAGGAGAAGCTGTCCGGCTATCTGTCCGTATTGCTGGAGCAGAATCCGAAATCCATCGGCGGCGCACTGCCGGAATCGGATTTCTACTATAACCGTTTCATCGAATAAACAGGGTCAGCGCATGAAAAACCGAAAGAATTCACCAAAAATTCGTCTTTGGGCCGTATGCTTCTGGCTAACGGTCTGGCAGCTTGGAAGCATGGCGCTAAACCAGAAGCTCCTTCTGGTTTCCCCGCTTCAGGTACTGATTCGTCTCAGCCGGTTGGCGCCGACGGCCGCTTTCTGGAGCACCGTGTCCTTTTCCTTCCTGCGCATCGCAGCCGGATTTTTTTCTGCGGCATTTCTGGGCAGCCTTCTGGCAGCTCTTTCTGCCCGGTTCTGCCGGGTCATGGAGCTGCTGGCGCCCCTGATGCTTGCCATAAAGTCCGTACCGGTGGCCTCTTTCATCATTCTGGCGCTTCTGTGGTGCCCGTCCAGAAATTTATCCGTTCTGATTTCTTTTTTGATGGTTCTGCCGGTGATCTATACCAATGTTCTGGAGGGCATTGGCGCCAGTGACCGGCAGCTTCTGGAGATGGCCCAGGTATTTGCCGCCGCCCCCCGGCAGATCATCCTCTCTATTTATCTGCCCCAGATATTCCCCTATTTTCGGGCCGCCTGCGGCACTGCCCTGGGACTGTGCTGGAAATCAGGCATTGCCGCAGAGGTGATCGGGCTTCCCACCGGCTCCATCGGAGAACGGCTGCAGCAGGCTAAGGTTTATCTGGATACGCCGGATCTGTTTGCGTGGACTCTGGTGGTTGTGCTGCTTTCCCTGTCATTCGGAAGGCTGTTTCTGTTTCTGCTGGATCAGCTTGCCCTTCGGCTGGAGCTGGTCTAGCGCTGCCGCAGTACCTCTGACGGACAAGCCCGCCGCCAAAAACCTCTGCCCCTCTCTCCGGGAATCGGGAAGCAGAAAAACGGCAGCCGAAAGTTTATGTTTCTATGTAGGAAGGAGCCGGCCATGACCGATATCCAAATCTCGCATCTGTATAAAGATTATCCCGATAAGCCTGTATTGACAGACTTTTCTGCAAGAATCCCCCAGGGGAAAACCACCTGCCTGATGGGGCCCTCCGGAATAGGAAAAACCACGCTTCTTCGTATTCTTATGGGACTGGAAGCACCGGACAGCGGAACGATCACCGGCCTGCCCGCACCTTTTTCTGCCCGGCGCAGCCTGCGCCGCAGAAATACCGGACAGCCGCACCCGCATATGAGTGCCGTGTTCCAGGAGGACCGCCTCTGCGGCAGCCTGAATCCGATCAGCAACATCCGCCTGGCAAACCCTACCCTGTCCCCGGAACAGGTGAAAGCGGAAATGGAAGCCATCGGCCTTACGGGCTGTTTTCACCAGCCGGTAAGGGAGCTTTCCGGCGGTATGCGCCGCAGAACAGCGATTTTACGGGCGCTGCTGGCGGAATACGATATTCTATTTCTGGACGAACCCTTCCGGGGGCTGGATGCCGGCACCCATCTTCTGACCTTGAATTATACGAAAGAGCGCTGCAAAGGCCGCACGGTTTTGCTTGTCACCCACGATCCCCGGGAAGCGGAAAAAATGGAGGCAGAGCAGGTTCTCCTGTTGGAGTAAACACTGTCTCTGCCCCCATTTCACGGGATTTTGATTATTGCGAAAGCGCTCCGTCCGCCTCCTTACGCCAAAGTCGCCCTTAACAATTCCTTCGTATATTCCGACTCTGGATCGGAAAACAATTCCTCCGTTTCCTTCTGCTCTACGATCTGTCCTTCCTTCATCACCATCACCCGGTCACACATCTGATAGATCACGTTCAGATCATGCGAAATAAATAAGATGGAAAGCTGCAGTTCCTCCTGAAGCTGCAGAATCAGCTCCATAATCTGCTTCTGTATGGTCACATCCAGCGCAGACACCGGCTCATCTGCAATCAGAAACTTTGATCCCTGAATCAGCGCAGTCCCAATGCTGACCCGCTGCCGCTGTCCCCCGGAAAGCTCTCCGGGATAACGGTCAATCTGTTCCCTGGTCAGTCCCACCTTCCCGGCCATTTCCAGCACCCGCCGCTTCCGCTCTGCCTTCGGTATCTTTTGCATCCGCAAAGGCTCCTCCAGGATCCAGGAAACCTTTTTCCCCGGATTCAGCGAAGAATAGGGATCCTGAAACACCATCTGCGGACGCTCTGTATGGTGAACGACCGTACCAGAATCTGTTTCCACAAACCCCAGAAGCACCTTGGACAACGTAGATTTTCCGCATCCGCTCTCTCCCACAAGACCCAGGATCTCATTCTCCCGCACCTGGAAGGTGATGTCCCTCAGGACCTCCTTCCCTTTTTTCCCCTCATGGTAAGAGGCGCTGATATGCTCCGCCTCCAGCACATTTCCGGCCGGAAGCTTCCTGGCTTTTGTTTGCCAGTCCGCCCTCTGCGCCCGGCGAAGGGATAACCGGCGGTTGGGGATCGCCCCGATCAGCCGCTTTGTATAAGCCTCCTGCGGATTTTCCAACACCTGTGAGACCGGGCCGCTTTCTACGATCTCTCCCCGGTTCATCACAGCCACCCGGCCGCAAAGATAACGAACGACACCCAGATCATGGGAAATAAACAGAATCGCCGTACGGCGGGTCCTGTTAATCCTCTTAAGAAGCTTTAAGATCTGAACCTGTATGGTCACATCCAGCGCCGTAGTGGGCTCGTCTGCGATCAGCAGCGCCGGATCCGTTACCAGCGCTGCCGCAATCATTGCCCGCTGGCGCATTCCCCCGGAAAGCTGATGGGGATATTTCCCGTAAAGGGACTCCGGCTCCGGCAGCTCCACCTCCCGCATCAGCTCCAGCACCTTTTCCCGGCGCTGCCCCGGCGTATCCTTTGTATGAAGCTTTAAGCCCTCCTCCAACTGTTCTCCGATGGTCAGCACCGGATTCAGGGAAGTCATGGGCTCCTGAAAGATCATGCCGATCTCTTTTCCGCGGATCTGCCGCATTTCCGCCTGCGTACTTTGCAGGAGATTTTTTCCCCTGTACAGAATCTCACCGGAAGAGACAGCCGCATGATCCTTCAAAAGGCGCAGCACCGACAGGGCCGTCTGGGTTTTTCCTGATCCGGACTCTCCCACAATGCCCAAAATTTCCCCTTCCTTTATAGAAAAGGACACTCCCGACGCCACCCTTGTGGGAGGCTGCGTATCACAAAATTCGATATTCAGATTTCGCACCGTAAGTAGCTCCATGATATTTTCCCGCCTTTCTATGCGTCAGCCCCAGGGGCTTTGCCCTTCCCCAGGATTCCGTCACTCAGGAAGGAAAAACCAAGCGCCAGCAAAATTACCGCCAGTCCCGGAAAAACCGCGCACCAGGGTGCGGACATCAGATATGCCTGCGTTTCTGACAGCATCCGTCCCAGCGATGCGTCCGGCGGCTGTACGCCGATCCCCAGATAGCTCATGCCCGCCTCAGCCAGCACTGCGTTGTTAAAACCGATGGCCGCCATGGATAAAATAGAGGGGAGTACATTCGGAAGGATGTGGATAAACATGATCCGCAGATGGGAATCCCCCATCAAACGTGCGCTCTTTACATAATCCATTTCCTTCTGGCTCAGGAAATTGCTGCGGGTAATCCGGGCAAAGCTGGGAATAAATACAATGCCCAGCGCCAGAATCACGTTATACTTGCCGGGCCCCAGAGCACTGATAAACACCAGCGCCAGCAATATGCTGGGAAAGGATACGATGGCATCATTGACCCGCATCAGGATCTCATCCAGCCATCCGCCGAAATATCCGGTAAACGCCCCGGTCAGAACCCCTGCCGTTCCTCCTAGCAGTATGGAAAGAGCCGCTACAAAAAAGGTGGTTCCGGTCCCTTTCATCACCCGGCTGAAAATGTCACGGCCGAAGTGATCGCAGCCAAACAGGTGTGCCAGCGACGGAGCCGCATACTTCGCTGCGCCATCCATGGCATCCGGGTCATAGGGCGTATAAAAAACGCCGATCAGAAGAAAGGCCAGCATAAACGCCGTAATCGCCATGCCCAATATAAAATTCAGGTTTTTCTTTCCTGTGCGCATTCCCCTGCTCCTTTCCCCAACAAAGAGATCTTATTTCAGACGTATCCTGGGATCGATCCTGCTGTAAAGCAGATCCACAATGAAATTAATCAAAATCACAAGCGCTGCCACCAGCACAATGATTCCCTGCACCACCGGATAATCCCGGTTGGAAATGGATGTAATCAACAGGCTTCCCATTCCCGGAATGGTAAACACCTGTTCAATAATCATACTATTGGCAATAATATCCGCAATCGTCATGCCCCAGAAGGTCAGCACCGGGATCAGCGCATTTTTCAGCACATGACGGAACATGACCCGCCTGCCTGTGTTTCCCCTGGAATAGGCGGTCCGCACATAATCCAGCTTCATCTGAGAAACGACGGAGCTTCTCAGCATTTTCACGCACATAGCGCATCTTGGAAGCGCAATAGCAATGGAGGGGGCGATCAGATAACCCAAAAATCCCCAGAAGCTGTCGGATACGGATACATAGGCTCCCGGAGTAAACCACTTCAGCAGAAGCCCGAAAATATAGGTGATCAGAATCCCCAGAAAAAATCCCGGAACGGACATCATGATCTGATTCAGCGTCATAATCAGGCTGTCCAGCCACTTTCCTTCCTGCTGCGCAGCAAGGATGCCCACCGGTATGGAAATCACCAGGATCAGCCCAAAGGAAAGAAGGGTCAGCGCAACGGTAATCGGCAGCTTGTCCCTTAGCATCTCCCGCACCGGCATGGAGTAGCTGTAGGACTCTCCCATGCCGCCTGCCGCAAAGCTTCTCAGCCAGGTTCCATACCGCACCAAAACCGGCTTATCCAGCCCCATTTCTTTCCGCAGAGCCGCTGTCTGCTCTGCCGTGGCTTCTGTTCCCAGCCTGGAAACAGCCGCATCACCCGGGATTACAGAAAAGGCCAGGAAGGACAGAAAAGAGACAATCAACAATGTAATAATGAGAGTTCCTAGTTTTTTCGCTATATACTTCATATTTTTCTGTCCTTCTCCTTTCCCTTTCAAAAATATTCCCGGCTGTCCGGGCTGTTTTTCCTTTCTTATTCGGTCCGGTAAATCTTAGCCATATCCTGCACATACAGAGGATAGAAAGTATATCCGCCGTAGCTCTTGCGCAGCACCACGTCGCTGGCCATGTCCTGAATGTAAACATTAGCCGCATCCTCGCACAGCAGCGTCTCCATCTTCTGATACAGCTCCACCTGCTCTGCGTCATCAGTACTTTCTCTTACCTGCCGGTACAGCTTGTCATATTCTTCATTCTTATAATTAATGAAGTTCTTATCCGCATCGGAAACAAACCGCTCCAGCAAAGCACTTGCGCTCAGATACGATGCATCTACGCCCACCACGGTAGACTGGTATTCTCTGCCCGCATACACGTCCGACAGCCAGCTGTCCCACTCGATCAACTGGATCTCCGCCTGCACGCCAATCTGCTTTAGCTGCTCCACTATCACCTGCGCTGCATCAATGTGCTGCTGGTAATTGTTGGGAACCGTTATTGTCAGAGAGAAACCGTCCGGATATCCTGCCTCTGTCAGAAGCTCCCGAGCCTTTTCCAGATCCTGCTCATACCGTTCTGCCAGCTCCGGCATATAGTATTTTTCAAACGCCGGGAACATACTGCTTCCGATGATCGTTCCCTTGCCGTCTGCGGTGAGATCCAGGATCTCCTGGCGGTTTACCGCATAGCAAAGCGCCTGGCGCACCCGCACATCATTCAGCGGTTCTGCCGCATTGTTCAGATACAATGCCTGAACCAGGTTCATTCCGCCCTCATAAACAGCCAGATCCTCGTCATCCTGGAGCTGCGCAAGCTGAGTGGAATTCACTCTGGGGTACAGATCCAAAGATCCGCCCTTCAGTCCGGTAACGATGGCATTGGTGTCACCCACAACCTTGAAGGTTACCTGATCCAAATAAGCCTGGTTTTCCGTATCCCAGTAATCAGCAAATTTTTCCATCACAATATTCTCCTGGGGAGAACGGGATACATACCGGAAGGGACCGGTGCCCACCGGATTTTTGTCCAGATCCTGGCAGTGCTTTGGAACCACCGCTACCGTCAGATAAGCCAGGAATTCCGTATCCGCCTCCTTCAGATAAATTTCTGCTGTGGTCTCATCCGGCGTCTCCACCTTTTCCACATTAGAAAACGCTGCTACCAACGGAGTCCCGTCCCCATTGATACCAGCGCAGCGTTCGATTGAATATTTTACATCTTCAGCGGTCACCTCTGTCCCGTCATGGAACAGAACATTCTGACGAAGCTGGAAGGTATACACCTTTCCGTCCTCCGATATGGTATGGCTTTCGGCCACCGCATCCCGGTAATTTCCCTGCTCATCAGGCTTTACCAGGCCTTCATAGATGTTGAATAGGACTTCTTTCGTTCCTGCCGCTACTGCAATATGTGGGTCAAGACTATCCTCCAGATCCTGAGGAATTCCTACTACAATGGAACCGCCCATCAGCGGTTCGCCATCTGTTGTCTGAGCCGTGGTTTCTGCCTCCTCTGATACGGTCTCCGTACCCGCTGTCTCAGCTTCTGCATCAGCGGCTTCGCTCTGCGTTTCCGCCTCTGTATCATCCGACTTCGCTGCTGGCTCTGCCTTTGCATCAGCGGTTTCGGCCTGCGTTTCCGCTTCCGTACCGTCCGCCTTCACTGCAGACTCTGCTTCCGTATCGGCTGGCTCGGACGCTGTTTCCGCCTCCGTCACCACGACTGTTTCCTGAGAACTGCTGTCTTTTTGAGATTCTGCACTCCCATCCTTGTTACCACGGCATCCGCCGAGTGCAACAGTAAAGGTTACCAGCAAAAGTAACACAAAATAGTTTCTTACTTTTTTCATGATATCTCCTTTTACAAACAAGTTCTCTCATTATATAATTGTCAAAAACATTGTAGCCTCTGGGGATTGAAATTGCAAGTATCTTTTCAGATACTTTTGTTTTCTCTGTAACAGTTCAGCCTTCCGCTGAACTGTTACTTTTCTCTTTTCATTTTCTGCCGCATCTGCTACAATAAAGCCAACTGAACGAAAAGGAGCCTCCCTATGAAAAAAATAAAGCGAATTTTAGCCTGGGCCGGCATCGTTTTGCTGCTGGGCATGTATCTTATCACCTTTCTTCTGGGCATACTTGGAAATGAAGCTACGAAGGACATGCTTCTGGCATCCATTGCCTGTACGATCGTTCTTCCAGTCCTTCTCTACGCCATGCTCCTCCTGGCCCGGCTGTTGAGCGGCTCCGGCCGCAAGCCCTCCGACTCCGAAACACAGGATACCGAAGATGCTTCCCATACAGGAGCATAAGTGTGCTTTTCGCACTCCTCGTTCCAAGATCCCGGCAGCACAGCTCTCCCGCAGGGATGCATCCCCGTCCGCTCAAGCGGCAAATCGTATGCGTCCATCCCCTTCCGGACTGCTGTCCTTTATTCCGGGTCATAACGATATACAATATAACCTCCTGCCTCCCCGAAGGCTTCACAGCCTGCCTCTTTCAGGTAATCATGGCAGGCATATTCCGCCGGGATCACCAGATACCGGGTCCGGGTCTGGTGCATGGCTCTCTGAAATTGCTTGATCGGCACTTCTTCTGCGGAATTAATCACATCCAGGATTCTTTTTTTCCTTTTGTACGTTTTGCTGTTTTCCGGATTTCCTACCGTCTGGCTCCCATTGTAATACAGCCGGGTCTCCCTGTCGATGCTCAGCCGGATGGAAGCGTCATACTGCCTCACATAAACCTCCAGATCGAAGGTAAAAACCGCCTTCGGCTCCCCCTCTCCCTTATAATCCTCATGAATAAGCGCACAGGCCTGCACCACCTCGTCCGGCACCTTATAAATATTAGACGGAGGCTGCAGATGATCCAGCACAGTCTCATTGACGGAAGCCGTTGTGCCGATCAGCACCAGAAGTACCGCCGCCGCACACAGCTTCAGCCACCGCCTGCCGCATTTTGAAATCAGCAGGGTCATATCATAGGCTACCGCTATTGTCACAGGGAGCACCCAGAAAAAACGGTAATATACCGTACTTTCAATCCATCTTGGAACCAGGTAACGAACCAGAAGGGGGTTGTACACCGTCAGCCCCAGCACGATCGTGTAATACCAGAACACCCTGGCTTCCTTCTGTTTTTTGTCCACTGCCGTCCAGATCAGCCCCGCCGCAAAATAGACGAAAAACGGCATCCCGGCTCCCCAGTACACTTTCAGCGTTTCCCATGCATAGCGAAGCCCTGTCTCTGCTATCGATACACCAGCCATAGTCTCTCCTATCATAACCAGATCCGCACGGCAATGTGCAGACCTGTCAAATAATCAGTGATTTTTTGGTAACAGTTCGGCCCAGGGCTTTGCACTGGCTGCAAAGCCCGTAAGAACAAATATTTCACGGCCTATCCTGTGATTGCCAGAGAAAGCTTCCCGATTTTTGCCAGATAATATGCGGCAAACCAGCAGCCAATCGGCAGAAGGCAAATAACATAGGGCACTGCCAGCCGAAGCCGCCGCCGCAGGAGGATCAGCGGAACTACCGCCGCACTGCATCCAAATGCAGCGATCACGGCAGTTCCGGAAAAGCAGACTGCAGCCAGGTTACACAGGAACAGATAAACCCAGATAATTTTATCTCCGTCATCCCGATAGAGCCGCAAAGCACAGTAAAGAATCATGGGCAATACCAGATTCGCTAAAATTGCTTTTCCTTCATAAAGCCTTGTAAAGAGAAAGGTTCCCGGCTGATAGATCGTATCACAGAACAGATTGATCACACAGAGAAATACCACCAGAAGATCCGGCCATTTCCGGCTTTTCCCCGGAAAAAGACAGCGTCCGATCTGATAATAGATCAGATTCGCCACAAAAGCATTGGCCACCGCCATCACGGTCTTAGCCTGTATGATAACCGGAATACCCACAAGCCTGGACACAAATGCATTGTGAAGAGGAAAACAGGAAAATACATACCGGATCATAAACCTTCCCAGCGCCGCCCCGGTATAGGGCGAATATTTCTGCAGCGTATCGGTATAAACGGCTGTATTGGCAATTCCCACGTAATAGGCCGCATCCGCACTCGTATCATAATAAACGGCCACCGCATAGCACTGGAACAAAACCGCCGCTGCCAAAAGCAGCAGCATCCAGGAATGATCTGCCAGTACCCTCGGGGCCTCCTTTATCCTGCGCAGCCATTCCTTTCCTCCCAGGATAACTGCAGCCAGAATAACCACCGACATCAGAACGGCCATAACCATCGTCAGAAAGCCCAGCGACCGGTACGTAAAGATCATAGGCAGCGCAACCAGCTCAAATAAAGCAAAATAGGCAAAATATCCTACGATCACCGCCAGAGAAAGTGTAAATGTTTCCTTCCTGGAAGCCTTCAGCAGAAGTGTTCCCAGCGACAAAAAAGCCAGGAAATGCAGCAAAAATACGGCTGCCATCCTTATCAATTCCAATATCATAAATCGTTTCCTGCTCCTTCCGCAAGCTGCATAACTATTCGGAATAGTTATCTGTCATTCATACAAAATCTATACCTGCTTTGTAATCACCAATGACCAAAATCTAACCTTATTCTACCGGAAGAGACCGCATTTGTCCACCCTTTCGGCACTGTTCCGGCGCCGCTGTGTAAAATTAAGAAAAATATTCTTATTTTTTCAGGGAATTTTGCGGACATTTTTTTAAATATACGGTATGATAGAAAAGTACTGAAACGAACGCAATACGAAAGGGAGAAGGGATAATATGATAAGAAAAAAACTGAAAAATGCGATTCTGATTCTGACCAGTGTATGTATGCTCTCCGGAGCCGGCACGGTATGGGCCGACACTCCGGATGATATCTGGGAATATACCGTAACGACCCAGGAGGACAGCAGCCTGGCCTGTGATTTTAAAGAAGTGGAGGTTCTGCTTCCCGCAAGCTGGACCGGAAAATGCGGCATGAAGGTTTCTGATGATTACGTCACCTTTTATCATCTGGCCTCCAGACGGGCCCACCTGGACGATAACGGTTCAGAAGGCGGACGGCTGTTTACCCTGTGCTACAGTCAGGATTACTCCTTTCTAAACAACGAACCCAACTATTCCATCATCGGCAGCGGAGCAGAAGGGATTTATTACATGACCTTCCCTACGGATGTACAAGGCTATCCCGATGAGGGCGATATCTGGAGTGAATGGCAGACCGTCTGCGAGGACCTGGATTGGGTGAAGGAGCATATTACTATGACGCATCCCGGAGAGGGCATCGTTACCTCCGATAATATCTCCGCTTCTGTCAGCGGCCTTACCTCCGGCGGCTACATCCTGCCGGAAAGCTCCTCCCGTCAGCTTTCTTCCTCCGAGCTGCAGGGGATGACCGTGGACCAGCTTCAGATGGCCATCAATGAAATCTATGCAAGACACCACCGGAAATTTGTTACTCCCAGCATCCAGGCCTACTTTGACAGCCAGTCCTGGTACAGCGGCACCGTCGAGGCAGCTCAGTTCGATGCCTCCTCCATGAGCGAAACCGAGTGGGCGAATATCAACCTGATGCTTCAGTGCATGAACACTGCCGCTTCCGGAACCGGAAACGGCGCTGCGGCGGCTTCCGGCTCCGATCATACAGGGGATCCCGATGCGGTAACGATTATCGGCCAGGCCTCCGGATCCACCGATATCCAGATCACCGACACGCCCAATGTTCCCATCGTGGAGAGTTCCACCGATGGTTCTACCGTACTTTACGCCAACGCAGGAGTGAATGTCCGGGCACAGGCACAATCCGGGAGTGAGATCGTAGCCGTTGTTCTGGAAGGCGTAGGCGTAGCTGTTACTGGAGAGACGATCAATGGATGGGTTCCCGTAAACTGCAATGGCATCACCGGTTACATCTATCAGGATTATCTGGAATAAAAAATGCAGCCTCCCGAAAATCGTTGCCTGCCAGGCAACACGCCTGCGGATAAATCGTGTAAAATATGCTTATCAACAAACAACAAAGCATATTACCGAAACGGATTTAAGGAGGATAACAGATATGAAAAAAAGATATTGGGCAATTCTTACAGCAGCATTATTAGTGAGTACCGCAACAACCTGCAGCGCAAAAGAGACTCCCGCCGAGGCAGAATCCTATTTTGCCAGCGTACTGTATGATGTGGCACAGGCGGAAAAAAATTCCGGTCAGGCTTATATTACCTCCGATTCTCAGAGCAATCTGCTGAAATCTCAGGATGCATGGATGGTCACCATCGATGAGCAGAACGTTACCTTTGAGACCCCGGAAACAACCTATGTTCTGGATGCAGACTTTGCGGACAGTACATTAAGCTTTGCCAAAGCAATCTCTTATAAATATGCCTTCGATCAGTTTGTGGCGGAAGAAATCCGTATCTCCGTAAACCGCAGTGATCTTGGAAATTTTACGGTAACGGACAGCAATTTTGACGATTATGCAGATACATTAGAGGAAATGGGATATTCCATATACGGAGATGATGCGGAAGAATTTATCGATGTCCTGGCAGAAAAACTGGGAACAAGCCGCAGCTCTGTCTCCTCCGGAGGCTTTCAGAACGACAGCTTCAATATTTCCGTTCCCTCCGGAAGCTTCCAGAACGACAGCTTCAATATCTCTGTTCCCTCCGGAAGCTTCCAGAATGATCCCGATGTCTCCGACAGCAGTTCCTATTCCGGCAGCTATACCGATGATTACTGTGAAGCATGCCATAATACGGGACTCTGTGAGAACTGCCACGGTGCAGGCTATGTGCGCAATCCCTATGATCTCACAAAAGAAATGGACTGCCTCTCCTGTCAGGACGGAAAATGCCCGGTCTGCGGAGGAAGGTAATGATCCTCACCCAAAGGGCTTTTTGTGATATAGGAAAGTGAGAACTTTCTTATATTATCATAAAAAGGAGCTGTATCCAGGGTGTTTGTATCACTGAGACAAATGTCCGAAGCATGGCGGACGAAGTCCGACATGGGCGGACAGATGTCAGGAAGTGCTCACAAACACCGGATACAGCTCTTTGCTAATGAGATTTTGCGACAGCTCCTTTTTGCACCGGATGCAGATTGCGCAGCAATAAATTACCTTATGTATCCGTGCGCATCACCGCACGAAGGGCTTTTTTATTTTAGATTCGATTCTCTGTAAATAATATCCTCTCTTCCCGGTCCGTTGGAAACCATGGTGATGGGATATCCGATATGCGCTTCTACGAACTCCACATACTTCCGGCAGTTTTCCGGCAGCTCCTCATACTTTCGGATGCCGCGGATGTCGCACTTCCATCCGGGAAGCTTTTCATACACCGGTTTTGCCTTATTCAGCTCTGCTGTGGTGGGGAAGTCTGTCGTTACCTTTCCGTCAATCTCATACCCTACGCATACCGGGATCACATCCAGATATCCCAATGCATCCAGCACAGTAAAGGCCACGTCTGTGGTTCCCTGCAGGCGGCAGCCGTATTTCGTGGCTACGCAGTCAAACCAGCCCATACGTCTGGGACGTCCGGTGGTAGCGCCGTATTCTCCGCCGTCACCGCCGCGTTTTCTCAGCTCGTCCGCTTCCTCCCCGAAAATCTCACTGACAAAATCTCCGGCTCCCACGGAGCTGGAATAGGCCTTGCTGACCGTAACGATTTTTTTGATCTCATAGGGCGGAATACCTGCACCAATAGCGCCGTAGGCAGCCAGGGTCGAAGAAGAGGTTACCATAGGATAAATTCCATGATCCGGATCCTTCAGGGTGCCGAGCTGGCCTTCCAGTAAAATCGTCTTTCCGTCTTTGATCGCCTGCTGCAGATATGCGGATACATCGCATACATAGGGGGCAATCATTTCCTTATAGGTATGCAGCTCCTCCAGCAGCTCCTCCGGCTTCAGCAGCGGCTTATGATACAAGTGCTCCAGCAGCACATTCTTTGTTTCACAGATACGCACCACCTTTTCCTTCAGAAGCTCCTCATCGAAAAGCTCGCTGACCTGAAAACCGATTTTTGCGTATTTATCTGAATAAAACGGTGCAATTCCGGATTTGGTAGAACCAAAGGATTTGCCGGCCAGCCGCTCTTCCTCATACTGGTCAAACAGGATGTGATAGGACATTACCATCTGCGCCCGGTTCGACACCAGAATCTTCGGTGCGGGAACCCCCCGGTCCACAATGCTCTGAATCTCCTTGCAAAGCACCGGAATATTCAGTGCGACACCGTTGCCGATCACACTGGTGGTATGCTGATAAAAAATACCAGAAGGCAGGGTATGCAGTGCGAATTTTCCATAATTGTTTACAATCGTATGGCCTGCATTGGCACCGCCCTGGAAACGCACGATAATGTCAGCTTTTTCCGCCAGCATATCCGTGATTTTTCCTTTTCCTTCGTCTCCCCAGTTTGCTCCTACTACTGCTTCTACCATAATCTTTTCCTCCTATACATTGATCTCCGCCTTCACGCCAAGCAATTCCTTATTGCGTTCCAGCACAGGATTTACCACATCCTTCAGGAAATGATCCACCTGGACAGCAGCCCGTCCCGTATATCTGGACGGTTCCATCGTACTCTCCAGCTCCTCCAGCGTCAGGTTGAAGGAAGGATCCCCGGCAATCAGCTCCAGCAGGTTATTGTCTTTTCCTTCTTCCTTTACATTCCGTCCCGCCTCCATGGACAGGGTACGGATCTTCTCATGCAGCTCCTGACGGTCGCCGCCCGCCTTTACCGCATCCATCATAATATTCTCCGTTGCCATAAACGGCAGTTCAGAGCGCAGGCGCTTCTCGATTACCTTCGGATAAACCTTCAGGCCGTCGGTCACATTCAGGCACAGATCCAGAATGCCGTCAGTAGCCAAAAAGCCCTCTGCGATCGAAAGACGCTTGTTGGCCGAATCATCCAGCGTCCGCTCAAACCACTGTACTGCGGACGTAACCGCCGGATTCAGGGCATCGATCATCACATAACGGGCAAGCGAAGCAATTCGCTCACTGCGCATGGGATTCCGCTTATAGGCCATGGCAGAGGATCCGATCTGCGTCTTTTCAAAGGGCTCCTCCACCTCCTTCAAATGCTGCAGCAGGCGGATGTCATTGGACATCTTATGGGCGCTGGCGGCGATGCCCGCCAGAATATTGCAGACCCTGGTGTCCACCTTTCTGGAATAAGTCTGCCCGGACACCGGATAACACTCCTGAAAGCCCATCTTCTTCGCAATCATGGGATCAATCTGATCAATTTTTGCCTGATCCCCATCAAACAGTTCCAGAAAGCTGGCCTGGGTTCCCGTGGTTCCCTTTGAGCCCAGAAGCTTCAAGGTAGAAAGCACATACTCCAGATCCTCCAGATCCATCATAAATTCCTGGCACCAGAGAGTCGCTCTCTTTCCTACCGTAGTGGGCTGGGCCGGCTGGAAATGGGTAAACGCCAGCGTAGGAAGCTCCTTATATCTTTCAGCAAAATCCGCAAGCTGCGCAATCACATTCACCAGCTTTTTCTTAATCAGCTTCAAGCCCTCCGCCATAATAATAATGTCCGTATTATCTCCCACATAGCAAGAGGTAGCGCCCAGATGAATGATGGGTTTCGCCTTCGGGCACTGCAGCCCATAGGCATATACATGGGACATCACATCGTGACGGACCACTTTTTCCCGCTCCTTTGCCACTTCGTAGTTGATATCATCCTGATGAGCCTTCAGCTCTTCGATCTGTTCATCCGTGATGTCCAGTCCCAGCTCTTTCTCGGTCTCCGCCAGTGCGATCCAAAGCTTCCTCCAGGTACGGAACTTCATATCCGGGGAAAAAATGTACTGCATCTCCTTACTGGCATACCGCTCTGACAGGGGACTCTGGTATCTGTCTGTACTCATATTCCGCTTCTCCTTATCTATTTTTCAGCCCTACACACCGCAACTGTTATTTATCATATTCTCCGCGTATATCTTCCTGCGGGGGCTCGACGGGGTATTTTCCGGTGAAGCACCCCTTACATATGGGCAAGCCGTCCACCATCTGCTCCAGGCGTTCTATTTTCAGATAGCCCAGGCTGTCGGCACCGATAACCTTCCGTATATCCTCCGTACTTCTGTTATATGCAATTAACTGCTCCCGCTCCGGAATGTCTGTTCCGAAATAGCAGGGCCATAAAAACGGCGGCGAGCTGACCCGCATATGCACCTCCTTCGCACCGGCCTCCCGCAGCATCCGCACGATACGGTCGCTGGTAGTGCCACGCACGATAGAGTCGTCGATCATAATAATCCTTTTCCCGGCCACTGCATCCTTCAGCACATTCAGCTTCACCTGAACACTGGATTCCCTGCTGCTCTGCTTAGGCTTGATGAAGGTACGGCCCACATAGCCGTTTTTCACAAAGGCGGTTCCGTATGGGATGCCTGATTCCAGGGAATATCCCAAAGCCGCCACATTTCCGGACTCCGGAACGCCCACCACCATATCTGCGTCCACCGGAGAATCCATAGCCAGATAACGCCCCGCCAGAATACGGGAATTGTATACGCCGACCCCATCCATATGACTGTCCGGTCGGCCAAAATAAATATATTCAAAAATGCATCTTGCCGGCAATTCCTTCTCCCCCGGCTTCAGGCACTGGCTCCGGTCGGATACAATGCCGTTTTTCGGTGTGATGGTCACGATCTCGCCCGGCTCTACATCCCGAATGAATTCTGCACCGATGGTATCCAGCGCACAGGATTCCGAAGCAAGGATATAGGCGTTGTCCCGTTTTCCGATACAAAGAGGCTTAAATCCAAAGGGATCTCTGGCCCCGATCAGCTTTCTCGGAGACATTACGATCAGAGAATAGGCTCCCTTGATCTTCTTCATCGCCGCAGCCACCGCCTCCTCTACGGAACGGGTATGCACTCTCGCCCTGGCAATATGGTACGCAATCACCTCGGAATCAATCGTGGTCTGGAAAATAGCACCGTCACGAGCCAGCTCCCGGCGCAGCTCCGGCGCATTCAAAAGATTTCCATTGTGTGCCAGACCCAGAGTCCCCTTAATATAATTCAAAACCAGAGGCTGCGCATTTTCAATCGTACTGCCGCCGGCGGTGGAATACCGCACGTGTCCCACACCGATATCGCCTTTCAGCGAGGAAAGTCCCTCTGCAGAAAACACCTCATTTACAAGACCCATTCCCTTGGTGCTAAGCACCTTTCCCTTGGGCCCCTGCGTATCGCTGACCGCAATTCCGCAGCTCTCCTGCCCCCGGTGCTGCAGCGCCAGAAGGCCATAATAAATGGAAGAAGCCACATCTTCTCCGGAAAAATCATAGATTCCAAAGACACCGCACTCTTCCCTTAATTTGTCCGAAACATCTTCCTGCACGTGTATTCTCTCGTTCATGTATAAAACCTTTCTAAACTTTCATGCCTGCTTTGCAGGCACCGTCAAAAACATAAGTCTACGGAATGGTCTGCCAACAGTCCATCCGTCTCTGCTTTGAAACTGGACCTATACAGTAAAATATTTGTAGTATCTGTTCAGACCCGCCTGAGCTGTGCCTTTCCAGCTCTATTTTATTCATGCTTCCGTATACACGGACATTCCTTTCCGGAACATCTGCACGTGAAGATTATAGCCCATAACATTCCAGAAAGCAAGACTAACATTTTGAGCTGCGGCGGTAGCTTTCCTTCAAAATCTCCACCACTTCCGCCAGGTCCTCCGGCTTTTCCCGGCGCTTCATCTTTTCCGAAGCCGCCTCACACACCCTGGAATTGTATTCCTGTATCCGGGAGGTCAGATAAGAATCCGCCCCCAGCTCCCGCAGCTTTTTCTTATATGCTTCCTTGGGCAGGTACATGGGAAGCGCACTGACATACTTCCGCAGCATCTCCTTCGTGCGCACCTGCCTCCAGGCTTTGAAAAAGCAGTCTGCCGCCTCCTCAAACCGGAACATCCTGGCATAGGCGCAGCCCAGATTGTTCCAGATCTCCGCATAAAACTGAGCGCCCAGATTTCCCGGTCCCCTGCGCTGCAGAATCTGATAATATTCATTCATCGCATTGGTATACATCCCGCATTTCACCAGATAATCTGCTTTCAGCTTCTGTCTGGAATCCTCCGGCTGTATCTCCAGACGATTCAGCTTTTCCCTTACCTCCCGCAGCTTTTCCGGGGACAGATACCCGATCTCCCGGAAAATAGGGAGAATGAAATATCCGATACCCTCTTTTTTATCCAATTGCTCATACAACTGGCGGTACAGCTTTCTTAACCCCAGCTCATCCCGAATCCAATCACAAAGCGCCTCATTTACGATCGTTTCATCAATCAGACAAATATTTTCATACAGATAAAAACACAGCTCCTCCATCGAATAGATGGCGGTGCTGATGTTTTCGATATAATAGGGTTTTTGCGCCCGCTTTACCTGGCACAGATCAAGACTCATCCTGCTTCCCCCTTCTTCTATTAAAAGAATATTTCCCGCTTCCAAATTTTCCCTGACGGCCTGTAAAATCCGCCGAAGCCCAGATCCTCCACCTCCACCACACAGCGGACCGCAGATATAAAATAAACGGTCAGCCGCAGCCTGGTGGCCCGGTTGGGACGCTCCGGAAAATCCGTCAGCCGCAGGATGTGAGACACTTCCTGCCCCCCGGTCATAGGCTTTGTAAGAATCGTAATACTCTTTTCTTCATCCGGAATAAATTCGCAGACATGATGGGCTTCATACCAGTTCACCCCGGCCGTCACCAAAGGATAATACATCTCTTTCCCCCGGATCCGCATAAAGATCCCCAGATTCTCATAGATAATATCCTTTCCCATAAACAGCATATCCGGTGCCGTTAAAACTCCGGTACGCTCCATGGCCGCATAACAGGCCCCTTTGGTAAACAAATTTTTCCCCTGAAACGCATGGCGGTGATAACACAGGTATTGAAAGGAACGGACTGCCCAGGATTGGTCAAAATAATCGCCCATCAGGTAGCTGGTCACAACATTTCTGCGCTCAAACACCTTTTTCAGCAGTTCAAAAAACAGGCGGTCCCGCTCCTTATTCCATTCCTCCTGCGTGCGGTCCTCCCGCATGGCTTCCCTTACCGGCTGGCTGCCTGCCTCCTCCACTGTTACCAGCGCAGGCTTTGTAGATTTATCAATATGCAGCACATATCCGGTCATAACCTCATCCTGATATTCCAGCAGAGCCACATCTCCGTTCCATAATTCCTTCTTCTGGTTAATCGTATAATAATAGAAGCTGGATTTATAATCCTGGAGAAAGATGTTCTTCCGCTGGATTCCCAACAGCCCCAGCGCCTCCGGGATACGCTCATCCAAAGGCTCCGTAAGCTGGGATACGCAGACCATAATCCGTATGTCCTGTATCTGACCCACGCCGGATACCAGCTCCAGAACGCTTCCCAAAAAGGCTGTCAGCGCATCCAGCGGCTTTTCCCTGTCGCAGGCTGCCGCCCAGGCCTCATCCGGCATCTCAACAGGAAAATTCTCATCCCCGCCGGGGCTGGCCGTTACCGGCTCCTTCATTGTATTATTATAGTAGGTAAGCTGCGCATATTTTTCACACAACTGCAAACCCAGGAGCAAGTCATTTCTTTCCTGAATCATTCATATCACGCTTTCTTAGATCAGTGTAAAAATTTCTTTTGTCAGATAATCCAGTTGTCCGTAGGATTCCAATGCCTCCGTCAGCTTCCCGGTATCCTGCTCCTCCTGTGCACGGCAGATGCGGTTCAGAAGATCGTAACGGGAACCGTTCTCCTCCGCCGCCCGTGCAGTAAGGATTCTTTTATCAGAGGTTTTCACCACCTGCTCCTCCCGCAGTTCCTGGGTATAGCATTCCAGCTCTTCCCCGTAAAACAGAATAAATTCCTTCACATAAATACCCTCAAAGCAGTTTTTCATAGGCTCCTGCAGGTATTCCTCCTGCTGTCCGCGGATCCGGTAATACAGCATCACCGTATCCTCCGGACTGGCCACATATTCCAGAAAAACCTTATCCTCAAGCTGATAGGGCCGCCGCAGCTTCAGCGGAAATGCCTGATAGAAGGCAAACCGCATCCCCCGGCCATTGTACTCCAAAAGCAGCTCTGAAACCATCCGCTCCTGCTCCGGAGTCAGGCTTACCATCCGTGAATAGTGTTCCAGCAGCGCCAAAAGACATACATCCTCCAGCTCCGCTCCATTCTGGTAATTTTTCTCAATATAAGTAAAGATCAGATCATTCACCGGCAGATCCTTCACAAAATACTCGTAAGCCTTCAGGATAATATAAGCCCGGCAGATCTTTTTCCTTCCCAATTTCCGATGATAGGAGGCAAAAATCTGTTCCGTCCCGGAGCTTCCTGTCCTGGTAAACAGCAGCAGGCTTAAGATCTTCTCCTCCAGAACCATGGTGTCCAGCTCAAACTGGCGTCCCGTATTCCACAGCCGCTTCATATCTTCAATCGGGCCGTCATAATACATCAGCAGATAATTCAAAATATTGTCATCATATTTTCCATAATCAAAGCACTGATAACAATAGGACAGCAGCACCTGATTTTCTTCATATTCCCTGGCCAGCACCGTCTGGCCGCAGATGCGCACAAGCTGAACCAGAGATACCTGTTCCGAGCCGTACTGCTCCAGCAGCCGGAAGGCCTCCTCATACATTCCCTCCTGGGTCAGCAGAGACATGAGCGCCTGCTTATCGGCCCGGATAAATTCCGGATAGGAGATCTCCTTTAAATACGAAAACAGATCCTCCTCCTTGGGATTCGATAGATAATATTCCAGGACCCATTTACGGCTCTTTTCCCGGTATTCTTCTTTCAGCGCCTCCATGCGGCAGGCCCGTTTAAAATAAGGCAGCGTCTCCTTCGTTACTCTGTGCTCTGCCCGGGATGTCTGGCACATATAAAGCACCAGGCCCGGATGATCCGGCACCTGCTCCCGGCAGTATTTTATAAGCTGCGGCGTATCCAGCATCCGCTCCGCCATATAAAGCGATGTGGAGGCATAGCGATTTCCCTGTCCGTCCAGCAAAAGGATGCGGGCATCCTCCGTATAGATCTGCACCTGGGCTTTCCCGCCGCTTAATGGCACCACCTGCTCTCCCTTCATCCGCTGATGCACCACTGCCACCGATTTCATATTCGGATTCTTGCAGGTAATCTCAAAGGTGAACAGCATCCGTACCAGCCGCTCAGCCAGCGTCCGGGTCAAAATCTGCCTGGTCAGATAACGTTCGTACAGCACTGCCAGATTCCCATCCAGCCTTCCCATACTAAGCTGCTCCGCAACGAACTTTTCCAATGCGCCCCGGTAGCTGCGGTAGACCTGGGGGATATTCTCCCGGTTGTCAGAAATATTACGGTAAATCTGCGCCCGTTTATGATAATCCAGGGTATTGTTATATACAAAATACATCCGGATGATCTGGGGCATCTTCTCGATCCCGCACTCATCCATAGTCTCCATATAATATTCGTACAAGCCGGTAATCCGAAGCTCTCCGGCTACTCCCAGGGAATACCAGGAAAAATACTCCGGCTCCTTCTTATCTCCCGCAATGAGAATCGTGCAGATGGCCTTCAGAACATCCGGCGACGGCTTCACTTCATAGCAGGCCTTCAGAATCTCAAACAGCCTCCTGCTGTAGCCTCTGCTGTGCAGGGCCAGATTTCCGGTCTGGATAGCCAGCTCTTCGGTGATCAGCCCTTCTCTGGCAGCAAAAAACAGTACCTTCTGTTCAAAATCATCCAGCCTTCGAAGCAGAAACGGTTCCTTTTTCATCAGAAGAAAAGCTTCCAGATACATGATCGGGCTGCAGCAGCCATATTTCACCTGTTCTGCAATCGCCTCCAGCTTGGCCGCATCATCCTTCAAAAGCCGTTCCTGAAGATAGAGCAGCACCCACTGAAGCACCCAATTATCCCGATTCTGCAAAAAAAGCTGCTCAATCCGGGCCTCTACCTGATCCACATAAGAAATTTCCCGGTGGAAAAAGGTGGATATATACAGATAAAACGCATACCGTCCCGGCGTATTCAGCCGCTGCGGCTGCTGTTCGATCTCCTGCAGCAGACGATAGCCCTTCGTCCGTTTGTCATCCGCAAACAAAAGCTGTACCAGAAACAGGTCTGCAAATACGTCCGTCCCTCCGGCCCGATGATATCCCCCGATCACATTCTGAGAATGATCCAGCCAGGTCTGCATCTCAATCCGCTTCAACCGGAAATCCACATACAGTGTTTCCAGCTTCTTCTGCATCATTTTCTGAATACGGTGGGCACGGCGGTCCTCCGCCTGAGACTTCTTTACCACCAGCACTTCAAAATACAGGGTCTGATAGCAGGTAGAAAGGCGGATTCGGCCGTAATTTTTTCCAACATGCAAAAAATTCGTATCAATAATGTACTCCAGCTGATACCTGCTGCCTGCAAATTCATCCGTGGTCACTGTCTTTTTTTCCGGGCGCAGGAAACGGGAATCCGATGTAATCTCCATACAAAGAAATCCCCAACTGCTCTTTGTGATCTCCAGCGTTTCCCGTACGGACTGGGTAAGCCCCTCAAACTGCGCCTCCGTCTGATCCAGCGACAGCTCCACCGGTTCCTTTTCTCCGCTGCCGATCAAAAACTCTTCCAGGCTCTGATACTGGACCGTCTGGCTTTTCAACGCTTCGTAAAGGGGAAAACGCTCCGGCTCTTTCCTTTCCAGCACCTGTGCAAATTCCTGGCTGATAAAAATCGGATAGGCCGCCTGGAAATCCTCTTTTGCCAGCTTCGCCAGATCCGCCGTTCCCATCACCCCTCCGGCATCCCGGATCTTCTTTTTCGGCTGAATCTTAATCCGGTAGGGAAGCGCATATTCCCCCAGATCCGTACAAAGCGTAAAACATCCTTCGCTTTCCTCTCCAGGCTGCAGGCCGCTGGTATCCGCCTGATACAGGATCTTATTCTCAACCCCGTAAAATTCCAGGGGATCAAAGGTCACTCTGGGATTGGACGAGTATAAAAATCCCTTTACCTTCTTTTCCTGGGGATGAGACACGGTAAAGCTTCCGTGAATCACCTCACCCGGCTCCGACACCAGCTCCAGCTTCTCCTCCGACAGCTTCAGAGGCGGAACCTCATATTCAAATTTTCCGTTCAGTAACTGCTCAACGCGTTTTTTCAAATTCTTCACCTGCTATAAAAGAAAGCTGCGCAAAAACATGGTTTTGTTTGACCGCAGCTTCGTTCTCATTATTCCAGTATTTTTTTCAGTTCATCCATAAAGGTATTCACATCCTTGAATTCTCGGTAAACCGAAGCGAACCGGACATATGCTACTGCATCCAGGCCTTTCAGCCCATCCATCACCATCTCTCCGATCTCCTTGCTCTCGATCTCC
>JAUNON010000002.1:66915-120514 GCA_030537145.1 Lachnospiraceae bacterium
GGTTAAAGACCTCCGTCTCCACTCCATCGATCATGGCATTAATCTTCTGGATCGGCACGGAACGCTTATAGCAGGCCCGCATCACTCCTGCCTCGATCTTACTGCGGTCAAACTGTTCCCGGGTGCGGTCCTTCTTTATCACAATAAGCGGAAGAGTTTCCACCTTTTCATAGGTAGTAAACCGTTTTCCGCAGGAGTCACAGAGCCGCCTGCGGCGGATAGAACAATTATCATCGGCAGGTCTTGAGTCTACTACCCGCGTATTATCCTGATTGCAAAATGGACATTTCATATTCGAATTACCCCTCGTTCTCCCCTGGCATATCGACCAAACGTGTACTTCCTCCACTGCTGCGGATAAGCATCATTTACACAAAGTATAGCGAATCCTGGGATTGCTGTCAATCCATTTTGCCCTTGAGTTTCCCCAATTCTATCCGCAAAGCGTTACTGTTCACTCCGTTCTCAGCAGCACGCTTTACGATGCACAGAAATTGTGCATACTGCAAAGATTTGATATGCCTTTCATTTTGCCGGATATTCCGCCTCTCTCAGGCATAAAATGGTAACAATTCCGATACGGAGGTTCCTATGCGTTTTTGTGAATTAAAGCAGAAGGAAGTCATCAATATCTGCACCTGCCGCTCCTTGGGCTGCATCAGTGATCTGGAAATTGACTGCGACACAGGAACCGTGCTGGCTTTGGTCGTTCCGGGACCGGGAAAGCTCTGCTGGTTCCTTGGAAGGGATACGGAATTTGTGATCCCCTGGGAATGTATTGTCCAAATTGGAGCGGACATTATCCTGGTACGAATCGATGAAGCAAAGTGCAAAAAAAGCTGCCTCTGATTTTTCTCTGCACCTGATTTGTCAAGGTCTATTATTTTTTATATTTTTCCTGAAATCGTATATTTCCGCTTCTTTCTGAGAATCATTCTACTATATCTTCCAGGTACTTTCCGGCACATACCTTCCGTATGTTTACGGAAACCTCCGCCTGGAAAATCTCTGCAGGAGGATTTCTATATGGCAATCAGTAAAGTGGAAATATGCGGTGTAAACACCTCTAAGCTTCCGGTTCTTACCAGTGAAGAGAAAGAAACTTTATTTGAACGGATTCAATCTGGCGATCTCCAGGCCCGGGAGCTGTATATTAAAGGAAACTTAAGATTGGTACTCAGCGTCATTAAACGGTTTTCCGCCAGCAACGAAAATGCGGACGATCTGTTCCAGATCGGCTGCATCGGACTTATGAAGGCGATCGACAATTTCGACACCGGGCTGGGCGTGAAATTCAGTACTTATGCGGTGCCCATGATTCTGGGAGAGATCCGCCGGTACCTGCGGGACAACAACTCCATCCGGGTATCCCGTTCCCTGCGTGATACTGCCTATAAAGCGATCTACGCCCGGGAAAACTATATGAAAAAAAATCTAAAGGAGCCCACCATCCATGAAATCTCCGAGGAGATCGGCATCTCCCGGGAAGATATCGTATTTGCCATGGATGCCATTCAAAGTCCGGTCAGTCTCTACGATCCGGTGTACACAGAGGGTGGCGATACCCTATATGTAATGGATCAGATCAGTGATAAAAAGAATAAGGAGGAAAACTGGGTGGAATCCATTGCCCTGGGCGAATCCATGAAATGCCTGGCCGAACGGGAAAAAACCATCATCCGGCTCCGTTTTTTTGAAGGGCGCACCCAAATGGAGGTGGCCGAAGAAATCGGGATCTCCCAGGCACAGGTAAGCCGCCTGGAAAAAAATGCATTGAAAACCATGCGTCAATATCTGCGGGCCGATTGATCCCGGATGGAAGCCCCGGCCCGCAGCCTTTTCCCCGCTCCGCTCCCCTGCGAAACGCAGGATCCCAAAGCTGCACAGCCCCTGTATCCGTGCACCCCACTGCACCGGAAAACAGAGGCCGTGTTTGTAAAGAGCTATAAAAACAGCTCCCTTGCGATCGTAGTCAAAATCTGCGCCGTCCCCTCAATACCGAAACGGCTGCTGTCGATCAGAATATCCCGGTGGTCTGTCAGGCGGCCGGCTTCCGGGCAATATCTCTGGCGATAGGCGTTCCGGGCCTTATCCACATTTTTTATCATTTTTGCCGCTGTTTTTTCGTCCATATTCAGAAGCTCTCTGCAGTTTTTCATCCGGGCTTCGTAGGGCGCATAGACAAAGATATTCAAGCTGTTTTCATGATCCTTGAAAATCGTATCTGCACACCGTCCCACAATGATGCAGGGCCCCTTCGCCGCCAGATCCTGAATGATGTTTTTCTGCACCATAAACAAATCATCCTGTATGTAAAGCTGCCCGTTCCCCAAAGGATACTGCCTCTGATAAAACCGGGCGGGAACGTTTTCCTCATGGTCACTGATAACAGAAACCGGCAGGCCCATCCGCTCTGCGGCCGCTTCTACAATATCCCGGTCATAGTACTCGATCCCCAGCAATTCAGACATTCTCTGGGCGATGGAACGCCCCATGCTGGCAAACTCTCTTGAAATTGTGATGGTATAGTTCTTCATTTGGCAAGCCTCCTTCTTATTTTCTCTTATTTTCTCTTTTTTCTATCTAATCTTCTTTTCCCTTTTTCCTGACTTACACAAAATCATATCCCGCTCATACAGTGTCCGGATGCCTATTGTACGCCGGACGGAGCTTTTCAGCCCGGCCTTCTACCACATGGCCTCCCGGATGACCCGCTCCACATTTTTATAGTAGATCTCTTCTATTTCATCCTCAGACAATCCGGCCCTTTCAAGAGCATCCGCCAGCCTGTTATAATCCTGGGGGCCTTCCAGCACCAGTTTTCCGCTGATCCCGTCAAAATCACTGCCCAAGGCCGCACACTCCCGGCCGCCCACATTCCGGATATGAAGCAAATGGGCAACCAGATCCTCTATCCGATTCTCATCGCTGCCAGGGTACAAAAACCTGGGGCATTGGTTCAGTCCGATCACGCCGCCTGCTTCCCCCACTGCTTTTATCATTTCATCAGTCAGATTCCGTGTATGCGGGCAAAGAGCCCTGGCATTGGAATGACTGGCCACAAAGGGCTTTTTGCTGATACGGGCCACATCCCAAAAACCGCCGTCGGACAAATGGCTTACGTCGATCAAAATTCCCAGGCGGTTCAGCTCTCCCACCGCTTCCTTTCCGAAATCGGACAAGCCCCGTTTCATCACCGTCACATCCGTGCTGTTTGGGTAGCCGAAGCAGTTGGGATGATTCCAGGTCAGTCCTAAAAGCCGGATCCCCATCTGATGATATTCCTCCAGCCGTTCCATCCTTCCCCGGACTTCCCGTCCATCCTCAAGAGAGAGAAAAGCGCTGATCTTTCCTCTGTTCCAGTTTTCCTCCAGCTCCCGGCCGCTTCCTGCGAAGGAAATTTCCTCTTCGTGAGCTTCCAGCGTGCGCCGAAATACTGCGGCCAGCTTTTCGATATAGGCTTCATCCTTCGGCATCAGAGGGCCGATCATCCGTTTCAGCCGCAGGGACTGAAGAAAAATTGCAAAGAATTGGGCCTTCGCTCCGCCCCGGCGCAGTCTCTCCACATCCAGCATTGCCGATGGAAAATGATAGATTTGCCGCTTATGGCGGAACCATGCCTGCATTAAGGTATCACAATGCATATCTATAAAAGGGATCGTATTCATATCTCTTCCTCTCCGTTATAATCGCTCCGATGCGCTCACTGCGCTTTCATTTTTATCTATTTTACTATCCTGCCGGCTCCCGTGCAAACAAATTCTGCGCCGCCACCGGGGAAATTTGTTCCCGTTATGACTCGTCCAGGGATTTCCTGCCCAGACGCACCTCCTCCATCAGGGCAGCCATATCCTCGCTCAGATTTTCAAACAGATACGTTTTCCCTCCCGGATGCGTGCTCAGATAGCCGTCCTGGATTTCCCGGCAGGTGTCCTGAATCTCCTTTCTCAGTCCCTTTGCCGACAGCCGTCTGGCTCCCTGCCCCCAGATGATTATCTGCTCCGCCGCATCGGAAGTAGCCACAGTAACATCATACTTCCTTCCCATTTCATGTACCGTTTTTTCAATATACTGATCTGCTGTCTCCGCTTCCTTCGTGTAAATCACATAAATATTATGGTACTTTTGAACCTCGCCCGGTCCGCCCTTTACTTTATAGGCATCAAAGACCAGAATCAGATTCATTTTCCGGTACCCCTGATAATTGCAGAGAATATCCATCAGCTTACTCCTGGCCGCATCCAGGCTTACCTTTGCCAGACTATTTAAGTCTTTCCAGGCAAAAATAATATTATACCCATCCACTAAAAGATATTGCTCCCGCAGCTCCTGTTTTCTGTTTTTTTCGCCGAAGGTGCCGGTATCCTGACCGTAGCTTCTCACACGGTTTCCCATATATCCGCCGTCGCCTGCCCGTTCCCTTGAACTGCGGCCCCAGCCGGAACGCTCCTGCCGGATATCTCCAAAGGTCCGCTGAAAAATTTCCATTAATTCCTTATCATCCTGAATATCCGCATGAAAGCCCTTTCCGCCTCCGGCTGTCAGGCCTTCCTTCTCCCGGGGCAAAGCTTCCGGCTCCGCTTTTCCGGCTCCGGTCACATAATCCAGATGCATATAAGCCTCCACCTGATCCCAGGGCACCACAAAGCCTGCCCCATGGGAACAAAACACGGAGCCTGCAGGGTTTTCCGTATCACCGTCCGCATCATAGCCTATAGCCTC
This sequence comes from Lachnospiraceae bacterium, assembly GCA_030537145.1. Lineage (GTDB taxonomy): Bacteria > Bacillota > Clostridia > Lachnospirales > Lachnospiraceae > Merdiplasma. The sequence goes on from JAUNON010000002.1 coordinate 71,638, forward strand.
TATCACTTCCTCCGCATTGTGGCAGGGTTCATATCCCTTCAGCGTACAAAACAGGCGGCCGCAGCCCTTCGTATAGGCGGTCACCTCCGTCTGGTAATCCCGCATCTCGGACACCGGAGCGCTGCCGGTCAGCACCGCCATCTCCCCCTCCTGCCGGGGTCCCGTAAAGCTGCCCTGCATTTTCTGAATATCCGACATGGCCCGTCCCACATTCTCCGCCGGAAGCTCCAGCCGGTATTCGTAAACCGGCTCCAGCAAAATACTTCTGGTGCGCATCAGGCCCTGGCGTACCGCCCGGTAGGTGGACTGCCGGAAATCTCCGCCCTCCGTATGCTTCAGATGCGCCCTTCCGGCCACCAGAGTAATCTTCATATCCGTAATTTCCGATCCGGTAAGCACTCCCAGGTGCTGTTTTTCTTCCAGGTGAGTCAGTACCAGCCTCTGCCAGTTCAAATCCAGATCATCCGTACTGCAGGCACTGTCAAACTGCATTCCGCTGCCCGCTTCTCCCGGCTCCAGCAGCAGATGCACCTCCGCATAATGGCGCAGCGGCTCAAAATGGCCCACTCCCTCCACCGGTTCCGTGATCGTCTCTTTATATACAATGCTTCCGGAGCCAAATTCAATCGGGGTGCCAAACCGCTCCCGAATCATGCTCTTCAATATTTCCATCTGCACCTCGCCCATGACCTGTACATGGATCTCCTGGGCCGTCTCATTCCATACCAGATGCAGCTCCGGTATTTCCTCCTCCAATTGGCGCAGCCTGATAAACATCCTGTGCACATCGCACTCCGGCGGCAGCTTCACCTCATAGGTCAGCACCGGCTCCAATACCGGAAGCACGCTCCCCTTCTCGGCACCCAGGCCCTGACCGCAGAAGGTCTTTGTCAGACCGGTAACGGCACAGACCGTCCCCGCCCCCGCTTCCGGTACAGCCGCATATCCTGCCCCGGAATAGATGCGGATCTGATCTGCTTTTTCCGTCCAGATTTCTTCCTTTCCTTCTCCATCCGCAGCATTTCCCTGAAGCGTCTGCTTCACCTTCAGCCGCCCTCCGGTCACTTTCAGATAGGTCAGCCGCACCCCCTGACTGTCTCTGGCGATTTTATAGACTCTGGCGCCGAAGGCTTCCGGATACTCCGGTGCCTGAAGATAGGTTTCCATTCCTTTTAAAAATTCTTCCACGCCCGTCATTTTCAGGGCAGAGCCGAAAAAACAGGGAAATACCTTCCGCTGCCGGATAAGCCGTTTTTGGTCTGCCAGCTCCACTCTGCCGCTTTCCAGATACCGGTCCAGCACCGCCTCATCACACATGGCCAGATTTTCCAGAAATTCTTCCCCGCTTCTGTCAACCCCAAAGTCCATGCACCGTTCGTCCAGCCGGGACTGCAATTCCTTAAGCAGCCCCTCCCTGTCCGTGCCGTTCTGATCCATTTTGTTAATAAACAAAAATACCGGTATGCCATACTGGCGCAGAAGCCGCCACAGAGTCATCACATGGCCCTGTACTCCGTCCGCCCCGCTGATAACCAGTATGGCATAATCCAACACCTGCAGCGTCCGCTCCATCTCTGCGGAAAAATCCACATGCCCCGGAGTATCCAGAAGCGTCACCGGAAGCTCCCCCAGCATCAGCTCCGCCTGTTTGGAAAAAATCGTGATGCCTCTGGCCCGCTCCAGCTCATAAGTGTCCAGGAAACAATCCTGATGGTCCACTCTTCCCACTCTTCGTATACTTCCGGTCAGGTACAAAATGCTCTCCGCCAGGGTTGTTTTTCCCGCATCCACATGGGCGAGAATGCCTATACATATATGATTAATCGGTTTATTTTCTGATGTTTCTCTCATAGAAAATACCCCTTTCTGCCGTTTATGATCATTCCGATATTATCATAACACAGAAAGGGGTATTCGTCGACAAGTTAAAAAACTTGATTTTATTAGAGCTGTAAAGCCGCCATACTCCGTCCGCAGGCTATTAAAAAACCGCCTGGACCAATATCATGTAAATTACAGTCCCCGCCACCATGCTTAGCAGCATATTTTTCTTCCATTTTTGCAGGATCACAACGCAGATAATCGCCAAAAGCTCCGGCAGTCCATGAAGAGAAGTAAAAACCGCATCCTTCAGACAGTAAACTACCAAAAGGCCAATGACAGCACAGGGAAGCACTTTTCCCAGGTATGTAATAAAGGGCGGCGGTGTTTTTCCCTCCGGGAAAATCAGAAACGGCAAAAATCTTGTCAGCATGGTTCCCAGCACAACGGCAAGAATGGTAAGAATACTTTGAGCAGCCGTCATTGTTCTTTCTCCTCCCTTCCCAATCTGCTTTTCCTCCAGGTAAAGCACAGCAGGATCAGTCCCATGGCAGGCAAGATAAAATTCGTACTGCCGAAAATCAGCAGGCAAAGCAGAGAGCATCCAACTCCGATCAGCGCCGGTCGGTGATCCTGGTTTTCTTCCCATTGGTTTACAAACATAACCACAAAAAGAGCAGTCATGACAAATTCGATCCCTTGTGTATCAAAATGAATCAGATATCCCAGCGCCCCGCCCAGCACTGCGCCGGAAACCCAGAATATATGGTCCAGCAGCGTGACAAAAAACATAAACCACCCTTGATCCACATCGTCCGGAGGCGTAACGGTACAGTTGATTGAAAATGTTTCATCACACATGCCGTAAATCAAATAGAATTTTTTCCAGCCCATATTTTTATATTTGTCCAGCATGGATAATCCGTAAAATAGGTGCCTTGCATTTACCATCAATGCCAGAAAAAATGCGTGAACCGGATGAAATGCGGACAGCAGCAGATCTACTGTGACAAACTCCATGGAACCGGCAAAGATAAAACAGCTCATGAGCATCGTATAGATCAAAGGAAATCCCTTGCTGTGCATGAGAAATCCATAAGACGCCCCAAGGAAGAGGAAACCCGCACCGATGGGCAGCACATAAGGCAATGCAGTTTGGAATGCTTTTCTTTTCATCAGCAGCACCTCCCTGTATCCGGTCTGCACTGCAGATACCGCATCTCTCTCACCCGTTCAATGCTCAGGCAGTTTTCTCCCACACAGCAGCCCAGCGCCAGAATACGGACACCAGACCGGTTCGCCCGGCGCAGTGCCTCCCCGAAGGCCGGGTGTGTCTCTTCGTTTGGATAAACCTCCAGAATGCCAGGCATCTGTATCACAAAGGCCAGATAACATTCGTACCCCTGTTCCAGAGCGGCCTCCAGCTCTTCCATGTGCTTTATTCCCCGCTCCGTGGGAGCATCCGGAAAATAAGCGATATGCTCCCGCTCCAGTGTCACGCCTTTTACCTCCATCAGGCATTTCCTGCCTCTGTTCTCAAAATAGAAATCGATTCGGGAACGGCCAAACGTATACTCCGGCCGGATCTGCTCCGGTTTTTCAAAAATCGCCGCCTCTTTGGGCGCCATGCCGCAGCTCTGCTGCTCCAGCCATTCCCGTACCACCGCATTAGGGGCCTGGCTGTCCATATTCACCAGCCCAAGCCCCTTCTTATAAACTCCAATCAGATCATACGCCGTTTTCCGATCCGGCGAAGCCGCTTTCTCCAAATACACCTGTGCGCCGGGAAGCAATAATTCCCGGCACCGCCCCGTATTCTTTACATGAACCGTCTCCTCCCGGTCCCCGATCAGCACCTGCGCCAGAAAACGGTTGGGCCGGGAAAGAAAGCTTCCTTTTGTTATGGCTGTATACTGCATCTCAATCCTTCCCTCCGTTTACATGATTTACCCATTCCCAGGCAAACAGCATCAGCAATGTAAAAAACAGCAGGTAGCAAGGATACAGCCGTATCGTAATATGCTGTGCCAGTATTCCGAAGAAAGGCGGCATCAGAGTGCTTCCAATATAAGCGCAGGCAATCTGAAAGCCCATAATTGACTGAGAATTTTCTGCTCCGAAATGCTTCGGCGTAGAATGAATGATGCTGGGATAAATTGGTGCGCAGCCCAGACCAATCAAAATCAGGCCGGCCGGAACCATCCCGTTTCCTCCCGAAAGCGCCAGCACTGCCAGTCCCGCCAAAATCAGCCCTTCTCCCAGGCGCACCATTTTTTTATCTCCGATCCACTCGGTGATGAATCCGCTGATCAGACGCCCCAGCGTAATTCCCAGATAAAACAGAGCAGTGAAGGAGGCCGCCTTCTTGGAATCAATCCCCTTCTGCAAAACCATATAACTGCTGGCCCAAAGCCCTGCAGTGGACTCCAGCGCACAGTAACAGAAAAAGGTAATCAGAACCGCCCTGGCTCCCGGCAGCGAAAAGATCTGCCCTACCGTCAGACCGCTCCTTCTTTCTTCCGGGTCCTTTTCCATCTGCCCATGCTGCTCTCCCCGCCACAAAGGCAGTGAAAAAAACAAGGCCGTGGTCAGAATGATCTGAATAATCCCGATCATCTGATATCCGGAGGTCCAGCTTAACCCTTCCGCCAGACATTTTCCCATAATGAAGGGACTGATGGTAGCACCAACTCCCCAAAAGCAATGCAGCCAGCTCATATGTCTGGATTTGTAATGAAGCGCCACATAATTATTCAGGCAGGAATCCACGCCGCCCGCCCCAAGTCCATAAGGCACAGCCCACAGGCAAAGGTGCCAGAATCTGCGGGACATGGAAAAACCCATCAGCGCCAGTGCGGTAGTTCCCACACTGATCACCGTCACCTTGCCTGTGCCCAGCCTGCGCACCATCCTTCCGCTAAACAGGCTGGACACAATAGTTCCCACAGAAATGATCGTGCTGATCACACCGGCCCAGGAAACGGAGGCTTCCAGATCCCGGCTCATCACGGGCCAGGCAGAGCCCAGCAGGGAATCCGGAAGTCCCAGACTAATAAATGCAACATAGATTATGATAAGTAAAATCGAAGCCATATCCTCTTCTCCATTCAGCCTTTTTGAAGCATCAAATTATTACCTATCATAATATTCTTTGCCGCTTATGTCAATCATTGAGCATCCGGTATTTCCACAGTCTCATGATACAGGCAGGTCTCATTGCAGAGCTCCCGGAACGTTCTGCCGTCCTCCAGCGTTTCTCCCTTCTGCAATCCGCCCGGCTTGCTCCAATAATATCCTTTAATCTCATCCAGCCATTTATTCTCATCAAACAGATACACATCCACCGTAGAAACATCATGGTTTCCTACCGCAACCGTATTCACTACGCCGCCGTAGCCGCCCGTCTGCATCAGCAGCCCGTCCGCATCCAGTATCACCGGGAAGTAGATGTCGTTTCCTTCCTCCGGCAGAGTCGGATACAGGGTGATTTCAAACGGAGTCTTTACAATTTTTTCCATACCGGCGCCATTCTCATTGACCGTCCCGATATCCACCGTTACACAGCCCTCCGTGCTCTGGCTTACCTCCAACTCAAAGCTCCAGGGACCGTCATACCAGTAATTCTCATGCTCATTGGGGAATACATTCCAGGAGGGATCCTTTTCGTCCTCTTTCTTCATATATTCCATCCACTCCTCATCGGAAAGAGCCAGCCGTTCTTCTGCAGACAGCTCGAATTCTCTTATATCCGGATTGGCCAGGTCCCCGATGATCTGTTCCAGGGTAAGATCGAGGGAAAAGCTGTCCGGGATGGGAACCTTTTCCACATACTGTGCCATCAAGGAATCGTCAGTCAGCGTTTCTCCCTCCGCCTCAGCAGCAGCCACCTTCTCTTCCCATGCAGCCAGATCCGAATTTTTGGTGTTCAGATCGATTCGAATCAACCCCGCAAAGGTACATTCATCAATAAAATCCCCCTGCAGATACACCAGATCCTGCTGTTTTGACGGGTTGAAGCTGTAGTTTTCCTCTATTTTGCAGGCCAGTATCGGAATGCTCCCGACCTCTGAATTCTCGTTGCGCATTGTTTCCGGGAAGGGTTCTTTTGACTTTAATACCATCGTAAGATTCAGTGCCTGTCCGTTGCAGTACACTTCTGACAAGGTCACTGACATATCTCCCACTGTTTTCGTATACCGGGTATCGGAAACGGATGCCATTTCCGTCTGTCCGTCCGCCTCCTGCATCGACGGATCTGTGGTGCCTGCATTTCCCGCTTCACCGGTTTCCTTCTCTCCGGCCTGCGTTTCCGCTTCCGTTTCCAGCGGTGTGCCTACCTGGCTGTAGTCCCCCGGATATCCAAACTTATCCTGCATCTGTGCAAAGATATTGCCGATTAAAGGAATCTGGGAAGCCCAGGCAGGATTGGTAATACCGACAACCGCCACTCCCATGAAGCAGGCTGCCGCCGTACTGACGCCGATCACGCTCCGTCTGATGCGCTTCACCCTCTGCTCCCGATAAAGGATATCCATCTTCTGCTCCACTACTTTATTCAATTTTTCCGGTACAGGTATCTGATCATGATTAATTTGCATATTGATAATCCTCCTTCAAATAGTTCCGAAGCTCCTCCTTCGCTCTGCTCAGATAAGCCTTGACAGAGCCTTCCGGAATTTCCATTGCATAAGATATTTCACTGATCTTCATTTCCTCAAAATATTTCAGTATGATCACAGAACGGTACTTATCCGGAAGCTGATCAATGGCCTCATACAGATCCCATTTTTCTTCCGGCGAAATGCCCTTCACCGGAGCCGGCATCTGTATCTGTCCGTAATCCTCCATAGGCACTACCTTCCGCAGATGATCCTTTGCCGCATTGATCAGAATCCTGGTGATCCAGGTTTTAAAATATTCCGGCTGATTCAGGGTATGTATCTTCCGAAATCCGCTCAGAATACAGTCTCCCACAATATCCAGCGCCGTATCCTCATTCTTTACATACAGAAATGCGGTCCGGTACAGATAGGTCTTATACTCTTCCATCAGCCTTCCATATGCTTTCACATTTCCTCTCATTGCCTTTGCGGCAAGCTTTTCCATGGTTGATTTATCCAACGTTTTACCACTCCTTTGCCTTACTTCGAAGTATTCCGGCTTTTTTCTTTACATACATTAGACGCAGAAAATGAATAAAAGGTTACAATTTTAGAAATACTGTAATTATTTGAAACCGGTCAAAGCACTTGCTGCCAGGACCGCAAAAACAATACGTATCCCAGGAGGATCTTACCCTTGAAAGAGACAGAAAATACAAAAAAGAAAACCACCGAATGCAGCGACGAATTCGACCTGCAGGCCTGCTCCGCCATGGACTGCACCGGTCTGGTTCCATCGCCTCCCCGATCCGAAGCCGAATTAGACAGCTACGAGGAGCTTTACCCCTTCCTCGCAAAAGCGCTCCCTGTCTCTTCGAAATCGGAGAACAGCGATTCATAGGACAGTTCCGCAAAATCGGAGAATCAAAAAAGGCTGCCGCAAAATCCAATTTGCAACGTTCTGCTTTTGGATTCTGCGGCAGCCGCCTTTTTATTTCTGTTTCCTCAGCCTGGCCCTGCCTTCGCCGTTACATCCGCTCCGGCGCAGAGAAGCCCAGCACATCGATACAGGTCTCCAGTACCCTCCTGGTCAGCTCCAGCAATGCAATCCAGGCCGCCTGCTGCTCTGTATTTTCTTCCGAAAGAATCTTCGTTTCATGATAAAAACGATTAAAGGAATTTGCCAGATCATAAATATACGAGCAGATCTTATGCGGTGCAATTTCCTCAAAGGCATTTTCCATCATCTCATTAAACTTGCTCAGCTCCAGCATCAGCGCCTTTTCACTTTCATTGGCCGCAAGCCCGATCACACAGCCCTCCACCGTATTTCCGCCGCTGCGGTATTTGTTCAGGATGGATTTGATTCTTACGATCGTATAAAGGATGTACGGGCCCGTATTTCCCTCAAAGGAAGTAAACCGGTCAATATCGAAAATATAATCCTTGGAAGCCTGATTTGACAGATCTCCGTATTTGATGGCCGACAGTCCCACGATCTTAGCAGTAGCCCGGGCCTCTTCGGGATCAATCTCATGGTTGTCCATAATCTTGCGGAACATTTCCTCTTCAATATCCCGGATCAGGTTTTCCAGGCGCATTACGCCGCCTTCCCGGGTCTTAAACGGCTTTCCATCCTTTCCATTCATGGTGCCGAAGCCAAGATGGGTCAGTTTTGTGCTCTCTTTTACAATGCCAGCCTTCTTTGCCACACGGAACACCTGAATAAAATGCATCTCCTGCCGCTTATCCGTCAGATACAGGATCTCATCCGGATCATACAGCTTCCTGCGTTCCACAATGGTAGCCAGGTCCGTAGTGGCATACAGCGAAGCCCCGTCTGATTTCAGAATGATGCAGGGCGGAATTTCCTTCGTATCGCTTTCTTCCTTTACATCCACTACCAAAGCGCCCTGGTCCTCATGGGCATAGCCCTCTTCCTTTAGGAAACGCACCATATCCGGTATATAGGGCTGAGCGTCAGATTCACCCTTCCACAAGTCAAAATCTACATTCAGCTTTCCGTAATTCTTCTTCAAATCTGCCACAGACACCCGCATGATGTGATTCCATAAAGCACGGTAGCCCGGCTTCCCCTGCTGCAGCCCGGCAGTCGCTTCCAGAGCCTCATCCCGATATGCTTCGTCCTCCTTGGAACGCTTGCTGGCCGCAGGATAAATCTCCTCCAGATCGCTGATGGTAAAGGGTGCCTCCTGAGGATATTCTCCCTGAAAATCCTCCTGGAAGTAAGGCAGGTCCGGCTGCCGCCTGCGCAGCTCGGTAATAATCAGGCCCATCTGCAGCCCCCAGTCTCCCAGATGCACATCGCCGATTACCTTATGTCCCATGAAACGGCCCATGCGCTTTAAGCTCTCCCCGATAATCGCAGAGCGCAGATGACCTACATGCAGCGGCTTCGCCACATTCGCCCCGCCATAATCAAGGATGATGGTCTTGGGGTCAGCAGCCTTCTCCACAGACAGATTCTCATCCGCCTGCATCCTCTGCAGATAACCGGTCAGAAACTCTCTTTTCAGCCTCAGATTAATAAAGCCCGGATTGACTGCGTTCACTTCCTCAAACACCTGGCTCTTTTGCAGTTGGGCAGCCACCTCATTCGCAATCATAATGGGTGCCTTTTTATATTTTTTCGCTCCGGCCATTGCGCCGTTGCACTGATACTCACACAAATCAGGCCGGTTTGACAGTGTCACACGCCCCAGGCTCCCGTCATAGCCTGCAGCTTCAAAAGCCTTCACTGCTTCCTGATTCATCAAATTTAAAATCTGTTCCATCTTTCTATGTCCTTCCTGTCCTTTTCAGCGATCGTCTCACTGCAGATGCCGCCTTCACCGTGTCTGCCGGATCTTTTCCGCCGCACGGCTCATTACCGGCGCGAACATTATATCATATATAACCTCTTATCGACAACTTAGTTTTTGACAGCAACTGATAAATTTAGTAGAATATGATAAAGATTATCCATTGAGAGGAGGATTTCTATGACACCTGTACAGACCTATTATGAAACACTTGCCGCTTCTATGATAAAGAAAATGGAAAAGCGGGGCTTCGAAGCCTGGTACTGTCCGGACCGCAGGGAAGCAGTAAAGACTGCCCTGTCTTTGATAAAGGAGGGCTCTACCGTAACCTGGGGCGGCTCTATGTCCATCCTGGAATCCGGATTGGTTCAGGCGCTGGACCCGGAGAAATATCATATCATTGACCGTTCAAAGGCTGCAACTGCAGAAGAAAAAAAGGAATGCTACCGCCAGGCCTTTTCTTCTGACTATTATCTTATGAGCACAAATGCCATCACAAAGGACGGCGAATTGGTCAATGTAGACGGCACTGGAAACCGGGCGGCTGCCCTGGTCTATGGACCGGATCACGTGCTGATCCTGGCCGGAATGAACAAAGTAGAACCGAACCTTCCCGCCGCTATCGACCGGGTGCATCATACCGCAGCTCCTGCCAACGCCATCCGCCTTGGACTGCATACTCCCTGCGCTAAGACCGGAAGCTGCGCCGACTGCCTGTCCCCGGATTGTATCTGTGCGCATACCGTTATTACACGGTATAACCGAATCCCCGGGCGGATCAAGGTGCTGTTAGTGGGAGAGGCTCTGGGCTACTAAAGACCGTTTACTCCTCTGAAGCATCTTCGCTTTCCTGTATCCAGTCCAGGTATTTCCGGATCTCTCTTTCATATCCCTGCCGGGAGGGCCGGTAGAATTTCACATCCCCCAGCTCTTCCGGCAGATAGCGCTGCCGGGAAAAGTGCTTCGGAAAATCATGGGCATACTCATAACCGACTCCATGCCCCAGCTTTCCGGAGCCCTTATAGTGAGCATCCTGCAGGTGAACCGGAATAGAAGCCTTCACGGATCTTACCGATGACTCCGCCTCAAAAATGGCATTTGTAACGGAGTTGCTTTTGGGCGCTGCAGCCACATAGATGGCCGCCTGGGCTAAAATCAACTGAGCCTCCGGCAGCCCCACCCGCTCTGCTGCCTGCGCCGCCGCCACTGCCACCTGCAGCGCCTGGGGATCCGCATTTCCCACATCCTCAGAAGCACAGATCATAATCCTTCTGGCGATAAATGTGACACTCTCCCCCGCATACAGCATTCGGGCCAGATAATAGACTGTAGCATCCGGATCAGACCCCCGCATGCTTTTTATAAATGCCGATATGGTATCATAATGATTATCCCCGGTCTTGTCATAGCGGATCACCCGCTTTTGAATGCATTCCGAAGCCACCTCCAGGGTAATATGTATGATGCCGTCCCCGCTTCTCTTTGTAGTAAGGATCCCAAGCTCCACTGCGTTCAGCGCCGTCCTGGCATCTCCGTCGGCCATATCCGCCAAAAAGTCTGCCGCATCCTCATCTATTTCAGCATGGTATGCGCCCATCCCCCGTTTTTCATCCGAAACCGCCCGCTCGATCAGGACACGGATATCCTGTTTTTCCAGCGGCTTCAGCTCAAAGATAATGGACCGTGAGATCAATGCGCCGTTCACCTCAAAATAGGGGTTTTCCGTCGTGGCCCCGATCAGCACGATCGTTCCGTCCTCCACGAAGGGAAGCAGATAATCCTGCTGCCCCTTATGAAACCGGTGTATCTCATCTACAAACAGAATCGTTTTCTTTCCATACATTCCCAGACGGTCCTTCGCCGCCTGAATAGCCTCTTCCATATCCTTTTTTCCGGCCGATGTTGCGTTGATCTGGGTAAATTCCGAGCTGGTAGTATTTGCGATCACCTTCGCCAGCGTGGTCTTTCCGGTCCCCGGCGGGCCATAAAAAATAACAGAGCCCAGCTTATCCGCTTTAATCGCCCGGTAAAGCAGCTTATCCTTCCCGATGATATGCTGCTGCCCCACCACCTCCTCCAGTGTCCTAGGTCTTATCCGGGAGGCCAGCGGAGCTTCCTCCTCCATACTGCTCCTGGCATATTCAAATAAATCCATGGTTTTTCCCTCTTTTACAAAATTTCAAATCTGTCCTTCCCCATCACGGGGGCAGAATGATCTGATCCACCGTCACAAATTCGTAACCCTGCTCCAGCAGCAGATCCACCGCCCGCAAAGCCGCCTCCACCGATGAGGCATAGCAGTCGTGAAACAGAATAATCCCCTGGTCTGCGGCGCCATCCATTACCTTTTCCACCGTCACCGGTACGTTTTTCGTAGTCCAGTCCCGCGTATCAATATTCCACAAGGCCGGAAGCATGGTCACGTCGTATTCCAGCGTCTTATTCCAGATACCGAAGGGCGGCCGGATGAATTCCGTACCCTGTCCGGTAATTTTCTCCACCAGCATGCTGGTCTTTTGTATCTCCTCAACTGCCGTATCATGCTGCAGGCTATCCAGCTTTACATGGTGATACGTATGATTTCCAATCAGATGACCCTCCTGGTTCATACGCTCCAGCAGCTCCTCATTCCCCTCTATATTCTCTCCCAGCACAAAAAAGGTAGCCGGTATTCCCCTCTCCTTCAGTCCATCCAGCAGCCGGGGGGTATAAACCGAATGCGGCCCGTCGTCAAAGGTCAGCGCAATCTGCGGTGCCTGCTCCGCCCCGGTATCTGCCTGCTGTGCCGGATCATCCTGCGAGGTCTCGGGCACACCTCCCACTACCGGAACCTCCTGCACAGGCCGGCGCAGTCCCAGACTGCAGGCCAAAACCAAAGCAGGCATCAGGCCCGCAAACAGCTCCGCCCTTATCCTGCTGTACTTTTTCTTGTCTGTCAAACCAACCGATCTCCGTCCTTTGCTCTTTTCATTATTTATGTTGGTTCCGGACGTATCATGCCTAATTCTGTCTTTCTCCCCGGTTTTCTTTTATTTCCTCTTTCTCCGGCTTCTCCTGGTTTTCTTCTATCTCCTCTTTCTCCGGCTCCTCCCGGTTTTCTTCCAGGCCTTCCTCTTCCTCCCGGTTTACGATCCCCTGGTACTCTTCCTTGTATTTCCGCTTTCCCATCATCGTAAACGCATAAATACAGGCGCCGATGAGTCCGCCATTGCCGTTCATCGAAACGGCAAAATATCCCAAACCGGCCAGACCGGCCAGATCCATCAACGCATACAGCATATACGCCTTCACCTGCTGCTCCGTCTTTCCCTCAAAGCCCCTGGTCAGAATGATCGATCCCACATCCGACAGCAGCCAGAACAAAAACAGACAGCCAAAAATAACCACATAATACTCCGGCCCCAGACGTTTCAAAACGAGCGCTGCATAAAGCAAATATCCTGCAGCACAGGCCAGCAGTAAAAACGATCCGAACATGATCCATCTTTCTCTTTTTCGCTTTTCTTTTTCATCCATGATGTATTTTTCCTCCCTTTTCCTTCGCCTGTCTCTTTTCTCTGCTCCGTTTTCTTTTTATGATATCGGCTTTATTATATCAATCTCCCGAAGCATTGACAATATATATATTTCCCCTTACAATAGATGCGATTAGTACATTGAAGCAAAAAACGAATTGAGGTGTAAAAGTTGAACGTTACTTCCCAAACAAAAGAAAACAAAATGGGATATATGCCCATAGGCAGGCTGCTATTTTCCATGGCGCTGCCCATGATTTTATCCATGCTGGTCCAGGCGCTCTACAATGTGGTGGACAGCATTTTCGTTGCGCAGATTAACGAAAATGCTCTGACTGCCGTCTCTCTGGCTTTTCCCATCCAGAATTTGATGATTGCTTTTGCTTCCGGTACGGGCGTTGGCATAAATGCCCTTCTATCCCGCAGTCTTGGCGAGAAAAATTTCGATCGGGCAGACAAAGCTGCAAATACCGGTATCCTGCTGAATCTGATCACCTGCCTGTTCTTTACCTGTTTCGGTCTTTTCGGCTCCCGTTCGTTCTTTGCCGCACAGACCTCAGATCCGCAGATCATTGCCTATGGTGAGCAGTATTTATCCATTGTCTGTACCTGCTCCTTCGGCATGTTTTTGCAGATCACCCTTGAGCGCCTGCTGCAGTCCACCGGACGCACGATCTACACCATGATCACGCAGGGAACCGGCGCTATTCTGAACATTATTCTGGATCCCATTTTGATCTTCGGGTATTTTGGCTTCCCGAAAATGGGAGTGGCGGGCGCTGCCGCTGCTACGGTTATCGGACAGATCGCAGGAATGCTGTTGGGTATCCTTTTTAACCAGACCAGAAATCCGGAAATCCATATAAACAGCAAACGGCTGCGGCTGCATGTGGAAACCGCGGCTCTGATCTACAAGGTGGGAATTCCTTCTATTATTATGATGTCCATTGGTTCCGTTATGACCTTTGGCATGAATAAGATCCTGCTCATGTTCTCCTCCACAGCAGCCGCTGTGTTCGGAGTTTATTTTAAGCTGCAAAGCTTTTTCTTCATGCCGGTATTTGGCCTGAATAACGGCATGGTTCCTATCATTGCCTACAATCTTGGGGCACAAAAAAAGGAGCGTATCATAAAAACGATTCGGTTAAGCGTCATCGCTGCTATCGCAATGCTGACTGCCGGGCTGATCGTTTTTCATCTTGTTCCCGATCTGCTCCTGAAGCTTTTTAATGCCTCCGATGATATGCGCTCCATCGGGCGCCCCGCCCTGCGGATTATCAGCCTGAGCTTTCCGCTGGCCGGCTTTGGCATCGTGGCCGGCTCCGTTTTCCAAGCAATGGGAAATGGTGTCTATAGCCTGATCGTCTCTGCCGCCCGTCAGCTTGTTGTGATTCTTCCGGTATCCTGGGTGCTGGCCTCCTGCTTCGGATTGAATGCCGTGTGGTGGGCCTTCCCCATCGCAGAGCTGGTAGCTACCGCATTGTCCGGAATACTATTTCGAAAAATTTACCGTGAAAAAATTGCGGTGCTGTAGGATCTTTTCCACAGCCCGCAATCTCTCTGATAAGCCAAAGCACTCTTTCTTGTCTATACAAACTGATTTCTGGCTTCTTCATATTCATAATCAATGCTTTTCAGCTTCTCCGTCAGAGCCTGCCGGTCAACCCCCAGGCTCCGGCAAAGATCCTCCAGAGACGAATAATGATCCCTCAACTGAGTATTTACATAGCTTAAAAGCATCACCGGATCTTCTGGCAGCATATCTTCCTCCTGATCGTTCTATTCTAATCGTTCTTTGTCATCACTGTTCCCTGCCTTCAATGCCTCCGATGCAGGGAACGAACCGCTACTCCTCTACCACTTCGATCTCCGGCTTGACCATTGCCCTTAACCTGCCGTTTTCCATATCCAGCAGGATCGTATCGCCCTCAAGGACATCACCGGAAAGGATCAGGCGGGCCGCCAGCGTCTCCACATTCTTCTGCAGGAAACGCTTCAGGGGACGGGCGCCGTACACAGGATCATAGCCACCCTCAATAATGAAATCCTTTGCGTTCTCCGTCAGCTCCAGATGAATATCCTGGCCGGACAGGCGGCGGTTCAGATCCTTCACCATCAGATCTACAATATTCCCGATATTTTCCTTTGTCAGCGGCTTAAACATAATAATCTCGTCCAGCCGGTTCAGAAATTCCGGACGGAAATGGGCTTTCAGGTCGTTCATAACCAGCTCCTCTGCCTCCGGCTTAATCTCGCCGCTCTCTTCAATTCCTTCCAGCAGATAGGCGGAACCGATATTTGAAGTCATAATCAGGATCGTATTTTTAAAATCCACGGTACGCCCCTGGGAATCCGTGATCCGGCCATCGTCCAGCACCTGCAGCAATACATTGAATACATCCGGGTGCGCTTTTTCGATCTCATCAAACAGAACTACCGAATAGGGCTTGCGCCGCACCGCTTCCGTCAACTGGCCGCCCTCCTCATATCCCACATATCCGGGAGGCGCTCCGATCAACCGGGATACCGAATGCTTTTCCATATATTCACTCATGTCGATACGAACCATATTCTGCTCATCATCAAACAGGTTGGCCGCCAGCGCCTTCGCCAGCTCCGTCTTGCCCACGCCCGTAGGGCCAAGGAAAAGGAAGGAGCCGATGGGCTTTGTAGGATCCTTGATTCCTGCTTTGGAGCGGAGAATGGCATCTGTCACCTTTTCCACACCGTCATCCTGGCCGATTACCCGTTTGTGGAGCTGCTCTGCCAGACTCAAAATCTTGCTGCGCTCCCCTTGGGTCAGCTTCGCCACCGGTATGCCCGTCCACCGGGACACGATCCGGGAAATCTCATCCTCGGTCACACTTTCATGAACCAGCGAAAGATCCTGGTTCTTCACCTTCTCCTCCTCAATGGCAAGCATCTGGCGCAGCTTGGGCAGCTCTCCGTACTGCAGCTCCGCCGCACGGTTCAGATCGTAGCTCTGCTTCGCCTTTTCGATTTCCTTATTCAGCGTTTCGATCTGCTCCCGCAGTCCGGAAAGCTTCTCCACCGAATGCTTTTCATTGTCCCACTGGGCCTTTTTATTATTAAACTCATCCCGCAGCTCCGCCAGCTCCTTCTGCAGAACCGTCAGACGCTCCTGACTGGCCTTATCCGTCTCCTTTTTCAGAGCCGCCTCCTCAATCTCCATCTGCATAACCCGGCGGCGCAGCTCATCCAGCTCCGTAGGCATAGAATCCAGCTCTGTCTTAATCAGGGCGCAGGCCTCATCCACCAGGTCAATGGCTTTATCCGGCAGGAAACGATCGGAAATATAGCGGTGAGACAGCGTAGCCGCCGCCACCAGAGCACTGTCCGTAATCTTTACGCCATGATATACCTCATACCGCTCCTTCAACCCCCGCAGGATGGAAATCGTATCCTCCACCGATGGCTCATCCACCAGCACCGGCTGGAAACGGCGCTCCAAAGCCGCATCCTTCTCGATATACTTCCGGTACTCGTCCAGCGTAGTGGCGCCGATGCAGTGCAGCTCGCCTCTGGCCAGCATGGGCTTTAACATATTGCCCGCATCCATAGCGCCCTCGGTCTTACCTGCGCCCACGATCAGGTGCAGCTCATCGATAAACAGGATAATTTCCCCTTCGCTCTTGCGGACCTCCTCCAGCACTGCCTTCAGACGCTCTTCAAATTCTCCTCTGTACTTGGCTCCGGCCACCAGAGCGCCCATATCCAAAGCAAAAATTTTCTTATTCTTCAGCGCCTCCGGCACATCTCCCCGTACAATACGCTGGGCCAGGCCCTCCACCGCTGCTGTCTTACCTACGCCGGGTTCTCCGATCAGCACCGGATTGTTCTTCGTTTTCCGGGAAAGGATCCGGATTACATTCCTGATCTCAGAATCGCGGCCGATCACCGGGTCCATTTTCTGATTTTTTGCTTTCTCCACCAGATCCTGGCCGTATTTGTTCAGCGTATCGTAGGTGGCCTCCGGATTATCCGTAGTCACACGCTGATTCCCCCGGACGGTGGACAGCGCCTGCAGAAACCGCTCCTTCGTAATGCCGTATTCCTTCAGGAAGGAGCGCATAGACGGGCTGGCATTGTCCAGCAGCGCCAGAAACAGATGCTCCACAGAGACATATTCATCTCCCATCGCTTTGGCCTCATCCTCCGCATTCACCAGCGCCTTATTCAGATACTGGCCGATATACGGCTGGCCGCCGGACACCTTGGGCCGCCCATTCAGAAGCTGTTCCAGCCGGTTCTCGAAATGCTCCGTCTGAATCTCCATTTTCTCCACCAGCTTCCGGATCAGGCTGTCCTCCTGCCTGAACAGGCTGTACAGCAAATGCTCCTGCTCCACCTCCTGATGCCCGAAATCATATGCGATCTTCTCCAGGTCATTCACCGCCTGGACGGATTTTTGTGTAAATTTGTTAATATTCACAAACAAGCCCCCTCTCAAGTGCGTGTTTCTTCCTTTAGTATAACAAAGAAAAGTAAAACCGCAACTGTTTTCTTTGTTCTATCGGAACTATAACACATATTGTTAGCACTGTCAAGGGAAGAGTGCTAATTCTTTGTAAATAATATTTCCCAATGCTCATGTGCGGGAAAGAGGCTGGCTAAAGCCTATAATTTCATAAAATCAGCATTTCTAAGGCACACAAGACAAATGCCAATCGAAAAGCATATTTCTTATCATTCCAGGGAATTGGCCACCTCCAGCAGGGCATCCCCGGTCAGGCTCTGATTCCCAAGGATATCGATGATGGTTCCGTCCCAGCTACACATGAAGTTATGATCATCGTATGCTGCCGTGGTATCATGAAATTCCATTTCCTTCGCACCTCCCCAGGCATCGCTGTAGCGGGTTTCTTCGCTGTCCCTTCTCTCATGGATATAAAAAGTCTGGCTGCCGTTACTGTAGGCCAGCATTGCATAATCGCCGGATACATTTCCCGCTGCGTCCTGATAAGTGTATGCCGTATCCAGTTTATATCCTTCCGGAAGGCTGGTAGGAATCTTCAAGTCAAAGGAAAGCTTTTCCTCCAGCTCTTCCTCCGATGAAAAAACAACGGTACGTTCCGATACTGCCGGTTCTGCCACCTCATTCAGGGAATACGTAACTTCTCCATTCCCTGTATCTGCGGTGATCATCACTTCCCGCCCATCCGCATTGTATAATTTCTGACCGTCAGTCAACTCCGAAACCATATTCCCGTCTGCGTCAAATACCTGGCCCGCCAATTCCTCCGGCACCTTCACAAGCCTGCTGACTTCCGTTTGATCTTCCTCATAAATGACAATCGAACTGTTTCCGATGGAAATGATCCTGTTTACCAAATCCTTTGCAAATGCGGTCTGGGAAACCAGGGCCAGCGATGCCGCACACGCCGCTGCATACATGATACGCTGTTTTCTTCTCTGTCTTTTGTCGGTCTGTCTGAATTTTTTCATCATTTTTTCACGCTCCTGTTCTGTTAATGGCATTTCCTCATAATTTGAGAAATCGATCCATGCTTCATTTAACAACTCATACTGGTTCTTCACGATGACCCCTCCTTAAGAAATTTCTCAGTTTTTTCTTTCCTCTGGAAAGCCGGTTATATAGAACGGTTCGTTCTATTCCCATACTGGCAGAGATCTCATCCATACTTTCCTCCTCGATGTAGCGTCTCCGGAACAGCTCCCGGTCTCTTTCCGGCAATGCTTTCAGCAACTGCTCGGTCTCCGCCTGGATTTCCTGTTGAAGAATACACTGCTCCGTCTGGTCCGCCGCTGGAATTGTATCGTCCAGTTCCACAAAATTCTCTCTATAATATTTTCGCTTGTAATCTATGCATTTATATTTGCTGATTGCACCAATCCAGTTTTTAAGAGAATTTTTGTCCGGATCATACTGACCGATATGATTCCATATGGAAAACAGAATATCGTTGATACATTCCTCCCGGTAGTATTCCGGCAAATGATGGGAAACGATACTTTTTATCAATCCTCCATACTGATCAATCAAACACTCCAGCATCTTTTCGTCTCTGTTGTGAATACCAGTCGCTAACTGCTTATCATCCATTTCTGTACCTGCCGTTTTTTTATTTCAAGAAGCGCTTCTATTTAATCATACGAAAATCTTTCTTCTTTTCTATCACTTTTACAAATTTGAAATATTTTTTTGAATTCCGCAAAGAACTATAAATTGACTATGTATTCCATATAATGAGGAGCTGTCCGCAAAATCTAATTTGCAAAGTTCTGTATACAGATCCTTTTGCTTTTCGATTTTGCGAACAGCTCCTTTATTGTGAAAGGTAGCTCCTTACACTAGCCGGACACTTTCCTTCCTATTCAAAATCCAGCCGGAACAGCCTGCCTGTCTGTGTCCGGTCGGTTTTTATGCGCAGAACGCCTTTTCGGGCATCATAGCTATACGTAATCTTTTCTTCCGCCGGATAGATACAGCGCACCGTTACGTTTTTTCCGCGGGTGAGCTGTTCCTTCAGCGGAAGCTCGATCTGCTCCGGCCCGTCTTTCCTTTTCCATACCGCCAGATAAGCCTTTTTCTTCTCCTGGGATACCAGACCCATACTGACCCAAGCATCCTCGTAATCTGCCAGGCCAAGGGGCCAGAAGGGCTTCATATGGGGAATGTCCCCACGGATGGATTTGTACACCCGGATTCCTTCTTTTACCAGGTTTTTCCGTTCCTCATCCAGCTCTGCCAGATGACCGCTCTGGTGAATCCGAAGCAGCATGGCATTTACCATATTAAAAATGGTTTCTTCTTTTAAATCCTCCTCCGCTATGGCTTCTTCATGATTCATGGGATAGGTCCACACCGCCGCCTGCTCCGGGGTCACTCCCGCAGGCGCATTGGCTGCGATTACTGCGTATTTGATAAAATCATCCTGGTCGCTGGTGGACTGGATGCTGCAGCGGGAAAGCATGGCGTAGTCCATTCGCAGGCCGCCGCTGGAGCAGTTCTCAATAATCAGCTCCGGATACTTTTCCCACAGGCTGTCCAGCCACTGCAGATAGCAGCGCTCATGCTCCAGCATACCGTCGCCGCAGCTTGACGCATACAATTCCGTACCGATTCCAGGCTCAATATTATAATCCGTCTTTATGTAGCCCACTCCGTATTCCTGCACCAGCCGGTCCACCACTCCGGTCATGTATTCCCGCACATGCGGGTTCCGATAATCCAACTGAAAACGGCTCCGGTCGTATACCCGCTTGCCATGGCGCACAAAAAACCAGTCGTCCGGCACCTGCGCCGCCTTCTTGCAGTAAATCCCCATGACCTCCGGCTCCAGCCAGACGCCGGGAACCATACCGAAGCTGCGGATATAGTCCGTCGTTTTCTTCATTCCTTCCGGAAAACGCAGAGCGCTTTCCTTCCACTCTCCCACATTGTCCCACCAGTCTCCGTCCGCATACCAGCCGGCATCAATACAGAAATATTCACAGCCAGCCTCCGCTGCCGCCTCGATCAGGGGAATCTCCTTTTCCGCCTCCGGTTTGCCCCAGAGACAATTCATATAATCATTGAAGATTACCGGAAGCTTCTCATTGTCCTCATTTTTCCTTCTGATCTTCCTGCGGTATTCCGTCAGTGTCCCCATGGCGCCGTCCAGCCCCTGATCCGTCACTCCTACCGCAGCCTTCACCGTTTCGAAGGCTTCACCCGGCCGCAGAACCTTGCTCCAATGGGAATAGATTTCATTCGGTCCGCCGATTGCCAGATACAGATGTCCATTCTGATCCCCGATCTCCCAATGCCAGGAACCATTATGCTCAATCTGCCAGAACAGCCCGGTCCCGGCCTGTGTATTCTCCAGGAAAGCCATGGGCAGATATTCCTTGGCGGACCAGTTGCCCGTATTGGATACCCGGATCATACCGGAGGAACGCTGGATCGCTGCCGGCTGTACCTGCTCCATTCCAAGCTGGGCAAACGTATAGCTTTTCCAGTTCAATTCTCTCTGCCAGCTATTATGGGGAATCCAGATGCGCAGCTTTTCATCCCTGGGCAGGCTTCCTTCTTTTTCAATTCCTTCATAATGGAAATTGGAAATGTACTCCAGCGTCTGGGCTTCCTTTCCCAGATTCTCCACCCGATGCCAGATACGTACAATGGAAAGCCCGTCATAAAACTGCAGGTAAGACCTTACATGAACCTGCGTCTCCTCATCCATGGTATGGATTTCCAGAAGCCTTCCCAGACGGTTTCTTCCATCCTGATGCTCTACATACTTCATCCGATAGCCCGGCGCCGTCACTATGTATTTGTTCCCGTGCCTCTCATAAGGTCGGTCAAATCCGGAAAGATTCATTCCGATAAAGGGAAAGCCCTCCGGCACCGCTTCCTCCACGATATCCTCCCGATTCAGCGGCTTTGCTCCAAAATGCAGCAGCTTCAGGCTGTCATCCTCCCGAATCTCCCACTGCATAAATACCTGATTTTCCTCCAGCTTAATCTCTCTCATTTCCTATTTCGTCCTCCAAATTCTGCCTTCCTGCTTTTTACCAAACTTCCCCCGGATAACGCATTTTCCATTCCTTGCGGACTCTGGTCATGAGCTCCATCACATCGGAGGAATAGTCCAGCTTCATGATACTCTCATCACCCGAAAGCACTGCCTGCTCCATATCCTCTATCTCATACTGCAGCGCCAGACCAGTCTCCCCGGCTTCGATGATCTCCTGTTCCCCGGTTTGAGCGTCCACAATCACTGCCCGCTGGGCACGGGGATATTCCATAATTTCAATATACGCCTTTTCACAGCTTATCATGGCACGCTTCGGCTGCTTCGAGTGCATGGAAAGCGCCACCGTAGCCATCTGTCCGGAAGGATTCATAAGCAGCAGAGATGCCTGCTCGTCAGAACCGGTAGGCGATACCTTTCTCTGGCTAAGCACCTGATTCGGCGTTTCCTCCATAAAGCTTCTTACAATACTGAGGGCATACACGCCGATATCCAGCATTGCTCCGCCCGCCAGATTCATATTAAAAAACCGGTTGGACATATTATATTCCTTAAAGCTTCCAAAGTTCATGGTTATCATCTGAGGCCTGCCGATCCGGCCGCTGGCCACGATTTTCCACAGCCTTTTATAGAGAGGCATATGCCAGATTGTCATTGCCTCTGCCAGCACAAGGCCCCGCTCCTTTGCCAGCACCTTCAGCTCCTCCAATTCCCGGCTGTTTAAAGTAATCGATTTTTCCGCCAGCACATGCTTTCCATGTAAAAGTGACTGACGGATATATTCGTAGTGCGTATTGTGAGGTGTCGTAATATAAATAATATCCAGCAAATCATCCTGATACATTTCTTCATAGGAAGTATATAATTTCCCAACGCCATATTTTTCTGCAAAAGCCGCCCCCTTCTCCTGAGTCCGGTTACAGACTCCATACAGCGTTTGATTCCGATTCTGAAGGGTCTGCGCCATCTCATTCGCAATCACTCCGGTTCCCAGCACGGCCCAATTCAATTTTCTCATCGCATTCTCCTCCATTGCAGGCATAATTCCGTATCATCCCTGTTTCGTTCCCGCTTCCGCCGCCCTGACAGACCTTACAAACAGCACCATTCCCAAAACAAAAACAACTACCAGAACGCCGATTCCCAGACTCTGCTTCCCCGTTGCCTGAGAAACCGCCCCCACCAGTGTGGTTCCCATAAAGGACGCTCCCTTGCCGCAGATATCCAGAAGGCCGAAATATTCCCCGGAATTCTCTGCAGGAATGATCTTCGCAAAATGGGACCGGGAAAGCGCCTGCACTCCGCCCTGAAACAGGCCCACGCAGACCGCCAGAATCCAGAAATGCACCTGCGTGCTCATAAACATGGCAAAAACGGCAATACCTGTATAGGCGGCAATACAGACCAGTATCAGGCGGTCCGAAGCATATTTTGCAGACAGCCTTCCAAAGGCAATGGCCGACGGAAACGCCACGATCTGCGTCACCAAAAGCGCCAGCAGCAGGCCGGTGGTATCCAGCCCCAGCGCAGTCCCGTATGCGGTAGCCATATCAATGATCGTATATACTCCGTCAATGTAAAAGAAATAAGCCAGCAGAAACAGCAATACCCTGGGCTTCTCCTTCAATCCCCTTAAGGTATGCCCTAACCTGCGGAAGCTGTCGGCTACCGCCCTTGGCTGCCGTTCCATATAATGGATCTGTCTGTAGTTTTTCAGCAGCGGCACCGTTACGGCAAACCACCATACCGACACAATGGCAAAGGAGATCAGCATAGCCGTCGTCATGGAAATGCCGATCACATCTTTGCCCAGCACGATCAAAAGGCTGACCAGAAACGGGATGCAGCTTCCGATATAACCCCAGGCATACCCCTGGGAGGACACCCGGTCCAGCCTGTCCTCCGTGGTCACGTCCGTAAGCATGGAATCGTAAAAAACCAGAGTTGCCGAATAACCGGTCTTTGCTATGATAAAAATAATCAAAAAGGAAAGCCAGGTATGGCACAGGCCCAGGGCCAGACAGCCGCCCGCTCCTACAATCAGGAACGCCAAAAACAGCGGCTTTTTAAAATTCTTATAATCTGCAATCGTCCCGAACACCGGGCCGATCAGCGCCACAATTACCGTAACCACAGACGCCGCATAGCCCCAATAGGCCAGATAATCCACCGAGGACAGTCCTGCGGAATCGGCCAGATAATTAAAGTAGATGGGAAGTATGGTGGCGGCCAGCAGTACAAAGGCGGAATTTCCCACATCGTATAAAATCCATGATTTCTCCAGTTTTGTCAGCTTACGATCCATCTTTCCTCCTTACTCGGCTTCAAAGGTATGGGCATACTTTTCGTCCAGCACCAATATTCCCGTCTCAAATGCCTGATACATTTCCGTAATCATGTCTACCGCCATACCAACCGCCCGATCATAGGACCGAATCAGACGCCTTGTACTTTCCCGGCATTTTTCATTCGGCTGAATATTGATCATCAGCCCTCCAAGAGTATCCCATTTTCCCACAAGCTTTAGGAGCATCCGCACAGCGGTGCGCTTTGGCCTCCCCGGCGCCACAAAGAAATTGTTGTAAAACCGTGTGGATCGCAGCGCCTCCTGAATCTGCGTCGTTGAAAAGTCCGAAAAAATATGCTGTATCACAGCAGCCTCCTTGATATCCGGGCTGATATGGTTTGCGGGCCGGTGGCTTAAGGGATTATAACCGTCGTGTATCATCAGAGCCCTGTCGAATTCGGATTCAATCTCTGAATGAGTCACTCCCGTCCTTTGAATCCATTCCTCCACCACAGGATGGCAAGTACGATCCAGGGCAAAGTGGCAGAGAAAGCCGTAAATATAGATCTCTACTGCCTCCTTTTCCACGCCCCGATACTGCTGCGCTTTCTCAAACATTTCCTGAAAAACATCCGTTCCCTGCCACCGGTGCATCCGGCTGCCAAAATAATTCACCTCATTTGACTTCAAAGGCCGGTAATAAAACAAGATATCCGGCCCGTGCAGGCCGATCCGAAACAGCCGCTGTTCCTTCCGGATCACCTGCCGGACAGGCTTAGGCAGCCGCTTTAAAACATCCTTTCCAAATCGGTAATGCGCATATGTGGATGGCATAATTATTTCCTCCGCTAAACTATCCTTTTTTTAAACATTTTAACGGGCTTCTGCGGCCCTGTACCCCTCTATTCACAGGGGAATTTCATTCCCCAGGACTCCCGGATCTGATCCATCAGCTCCATCACCCGCAACGTCTCTCTGTGAGGCATCTGAGGGCATTCGGTTTTGCCCTGCCTGATGGCTTCCATGCAGGCTAATACCTCATATTCATAACCGTTGATCTGCTCCGGTACCGGATAGCGGGCAATCTGCTTCCGCTCCAGGTCAAACACACGAATCTCTTCACAGTTATTAATATTCTGAACCTCAATATATCCCTTATCTCCGTTTATTACCCCCTGACGGTCCGTCAAAGCCAGCATATCGCTGTGCAGCACAGCCATCCTTCCATCCTCAAAAACCAGGGTAATGCTGTTCATCCAGTCCACGCCTCTGGGAGACATCACCGCACTGGAGGATACCTCCTTCACCTCACTATGGAAGGTCATCAGAGCGAAATTAATGGGATAGACGCCAAGATCCAAAAGAGCCCCTCCGGCCAGCTCCGGATTCTGCATCCGGTCTACATGGGGCAGCACATAGCCCAAATTCGCCGTCAGAGAGGTTACCCTTCCGATCACACCGCTCTCCACCAGATCATCAATCATCTTTCTGCTGGGCATATACCGGGTCCAGATAGCCTCCGCCAATAAAAGTCCTTTTTCCTCCGCCAGGCCGATCAGTTCCCTGGCCTGAGCGGCATTGACCGTAAAGGCCTTCTCCACCAATACATGCTTTCCGTGCTCCAGGCACAGCTTCGCATATGGATAATGGTGGGAATGGGGTGTCGCCACGTAAACCAGCTCCACCTCCGGGTCCTCCAGCATCTCCTCATAAGAACCGTATGCTTTCGCAAAGCCCCATCGATCGGCAAACGCCTGCGCCCGCTCCAGACTTCTGGAAGCTACCGCATAACGCTCCACTCCCTCCAATCCGGACACTGCCTGCGCCATAGAATTCGCAATACCGCCCGGTGCTAAAATGGAAAACTTCATCTACCCTTCCTCCTTTATCTATTCTTAACCAATCCTTTGTTTTCTACCAAATGTAATCAAAATTCCTACCGTTTTATTTTAGCAAATCCGGACTCAGAATGCTACTATTTCCCGTATAGGAGAGGAAATTTCCCAATACAGATCCTTTTTCTTTTCGATTTTGCGGCAGCTCCACGATGAAAAGCGCAGGATCAGGCATACGCTCTGCCGAATCCTGCGCTTTTATGAAATAATTTTTTACTGATGAATTCCTCTGTGCTTATCTCCGGACTCGTTGACACCGAACTCATAGTCATTGCCCGGAAGGATCATGTTCAGCAGGATTCCCGCAATGGCTGCGATAGCCAGAGCAGTCAGCGTAATGCTGGTGCCTGCCACAGTAAAGGTGATACCGCCGCTAAAGCCCAATCCGCAGACGAAAATCACGCCGGCAATAATCAGGTTTCTTGATTTGGTCAGATCCACTTTATTCTCTACCACATTGCGGACACCAATGGCGGAAATCATACCATAAAGCATGAAGCTTACACCGCCGATGATGGAGGCCGGCATGGTGCTTATGATGGCGGATACCTTCGGGATAAAACTGATAATTACGGCAAACACCGCCGCAATCCGGATTACCCGGGGATCGTATACTCTGCTCAGTTCCAGCACGCCGGTATTTTCGCCGTAGGTAGTATTAGCCGGACCGCCGATCAAACCTGCAAGAGAGGTGGCAAGTCCATCGCCCAGCAGCGTTCTGTGCAGTCCCGGATCCGCCAGGAAGTTCTCTCCTACGGTGGCGGAGATCGCAGACATATCTCCTACGTGCTCCATCATTGTAGCAATGGCAATGGGAGCCATAACCAAAATCGCAGTAATATCAAACTTGCAGATCTGGAACGGCGGAAGCCCTACCCAGCCTGCTGATGCTACAGAAGAGAAGTTCAGAATCGCCGAGCCGTCCGGATTTGTGATTCCGCATGCATTCATAATCAATGCAACCACATAGGAGATCACAACTCCCATCAAAATCGGAATGATCTTGAACATTCCCTTGCCCCAGATGTTGAAAATAATAATGACTGCCAGAGCCACCAGAGCTAAGAACCAGTTTGTACCTGCATTGCCAATGGCAGAGGATGCCAGGCTCAGACCAATACAAATGATGACCGGTCCGGTCACTACCGGCGGAAGGAAGCGCATCACACGTTTCACTCCCACCAAACGGATAATCAGCGCCATTACCAGATACAGCAGACCTGCAACCACCACACCGCCGCAGGCATAAGCCGCTTTTTCATTTACCGCCATATCCGCATAGATCCCTGTATTCAGGTTTGCCACGGTAGAAAAGCCGCCCAGGAATGCGAAGGAAGAGCCCAAAAACGCAGGCACCTTCATTTTAGCACACACATGGAACAGCAGCGTACCGAATCCGGCACAAAACAAAGTAACGGAAACCGTCAGGCCTCTGGATATTTCCTCCCCGCAGGCCTGTACAAAATAGCTGTTCACCAGAATGGGCACCAGGATCGTAGCTCCGAACATGGCGAACATATGCTGCAGGCCAAGCAGCAGCATTTTAGGAACTCCCAGCTTTCTGGCATCACGAATTGCATCTTGATTCATCTTAATCCTCCTCTTTCGCTTTAAAATATACTAGTACAGAGGCTTTCCATCCCCTGAATTAGTTTTCTTCTGTCACCGGCTCCCCGGCAGCGTCTGTGCCGCTCTCACTTTCGCTCTCCGCTGCATCTCCCTCTGATACAGCTTCGGTCGTATTCTCCGGTTCCTCATTTCCGGCAGCCAGCTCTGTCTCTTCCTCTGACGCGGCCTCACTTACCGCTTCCGACTCGGATTCTGTCTCCGGCGTTTCCTGAATCACCGCATTTTCCTTTACAAAACGCAGCGCCTTATCCATCAAAAGATCGATTCTCAGCATCGCCTCGCCATATTCCGCAATCAGATCATCGGCAGACGCATATCCATTATTCTCGGCATATTCCGCACAGCCGGTCTGGAATTCTTCATCGGAAATCGTAAGTCCCTCCTGCTGGGCGATGGCAATCAAAATCAGCTCCGCCTGCAGATTCTGTTCTACAGCCTCAGAAATCGCCTGCTGGAATTGTTCTTCGGTCATGCCGAAAAACTGCTGGGTAAAGTCAGCCAGCTCCATCCCGTACTGCTCGGCATAACTCTCATAGACCTGTCTCATGGAGGCCTCGCTGTAATCCACCAGATCCTGGGGATACTCGTTTACAGTACATATATTATAAAGCTGAATCATCAGATCCTGATAGATCATGCCCTCCTGATCCTGCGTCGCCTGGCTTTCCAGCTCCTCCTTCAGATAAGCCCGGTATCCGTCCACTGTGGAATACGCTCCCTCGCTGAGCGCATCCACCAGCGTATCCGTCACCTCCGGCATAACCTTAACGGAATTTACAGTCACGGTAAAGACCACTTCCTGCCCGGCCAGCTCCTCGCTGCCGTAATTTTCCGGAAAGGTCAGGTTCAGATCTACGGTATCTCCCACTTCAACGCCGATCAGGCCGTCCTCAAAGCCATCAATAAAGGTATCGGAGCCGATTGTCAGGTCAAAGCCCTGAGCCGTACCGCCGTCAAAAGCCACGCCGTCCTTCTTGCCTTCGTAATCAATATTGACGGTATCGCCTTCCTGAACGGTCCCATCCGTCTGGTCATCGTACATCTCTGCATTAGCCACCCGTTCCTCTATGGCCGCATCAACATCCTCCTCCGTCACCTGAACCGGATCCACTGTCACAGTCAGTCCCTTGTAATCCCCTACCGTAACATAATCCAGCGCATTGTATTCCGGACGTTCCCCCAGCTCTTCTGCGGTAATCTCTTCCGCTTCCTCGCTCATCGCTTCGGAGGCCTCCTCCGGCTTTTCTGTACTCTCCTCCGATGCGGCCTCCTCTGTCAGGAGCTCGCTCTCCGTCTCGTCGGAGGACTGGGTCTTTGCTTCCGTCCCGGTCTGCGTCGCCGCCTCTGTCTTAGCCTCAGTCTCCCCGCTCTTCTTGAAAGAACAGCCTGCAGCCGTCAGGCAGGCACAGCCCAGCAATACTGCCATCAATACTTTTTTCTTCATTTTAAATACATCCTCTCAAACAATTTTCCATTTTGTTCCGCGCGCGTAGCTGCGCATCGTTTGCCCGTAGGGCTTTTATCTCATAGGAAAGTCGCATACTTTCGCACTTTAAAGCAACAATGTCTTTCCTATGAGATAAAAAGGCTTCCCGGCCGTAAGACCGGCACCTTCGTTTCAGTATAACACACTCTTTTCTATTTGGCACCAGAAATATAAGGAATAATTGTGAATTTATTGTGTAGAAGTTTTCTTGTAAGGAGATGTCGCAAAATTTCATTTGCAACAGCCCCTTACGTTTTCTTTCGGATTTTGATCTTCGGCATATTGCACTTTCCAAAAAAGAATGATAGAATAAAAAAGATCGTCCGGTTTCCGGAAATAAGGAGGTACATATGAATAAATTTCTGATTGTTTTACTGGTTATTCTGGTAATACTGGTAGTCGTTCTTGCCGTTCTTTATTTTGTAGGCAGAAGGCTCCAGAAAAAGCAGGCCGCACAGGAAGAGCAGATGGAGGCTGCGAAACAGACCATCTCCATGCTGATTATAGATAAGAAGCTGATGCCCATCAAGCAGTCCGGTCTCCCCCAGGTAGTC
The DNA here is from genome assembly GCA_030537145.1 of Lachnospiraceae bacterium. Taxonomy (GTDB): domain Bacteria; phylum Bacillota; class Clostridia; order Lachnospirales; family Lachnospiraceae; genus Merdiplasma. The sequence continues at coordinate 100,746 of JAUNON010000002.1, forward strand.
ATCGATCAGACACCCAAGCTGATGCGCCGTTCCAAATTACCTATTGTGAAAGCAAAGGTGGGACCGAAGATTATGACCCTGGTGGCCGACTCCAAAATATTTGACCTGATTCCCGTAAAGAAAGAGGTCAGAGCCGTGGTCAGCGGTATTTACATCATGGATGTAAAAGGGATTCGGGGACCGCTGGATACACCGGTTAAGAAAAAGAAACTGCGTGACCGCCTGAAGGCGAAGATCTCCGGCAAAAAGGAAGAGCCGCTGGAGGACAAAAAGAGTAAGAAAAAGAAATAGAACCGCTTAAAGGAGCCGCTGTAAAACAGATCTGCAAAGCTTTGATATGCACCTTCTGTTATACAGCGGCTCTTATTTTTTGTTATTTTCCATTCTGTTATTTGCAGTTCAGCAAAAAATGACACAGCTCAATTTTCTCCGGAATACTCTCTTCAAAGATGACCTGCCCCTTTTCCCTCCGGCCCGTCATCAGATCCATTTCCGTCAGCCTGCGTTTCAGCTCCCGGGCAGTTCCCTCGCTGCCATCCAGAATATGGGGGCCATCCCCCAGCACCTTTGCGATGGCCCTTCTCAGGAACGGATAATGCGTACATCCCAGAACCACCGCATCCAGATCCCCGGAACAATAAGGGGACAGCAGCTTTTGCAGATAGGCTTCCACCTCCGGCCCTTCCAGCTTTCCTGCCTCCACAAACTCCATCAGGCCAGGACAGCCCAGCGGTATTACTGCGGCCCGATTTTCAAACCGTTCCATCAGATTCCGGAACTTAGCCGCCTGTACCGTCATGGGAGTAGCCATCACCAGCACCTTGGGATGCTCCTTTTCCATCACCGCCGGCTTCACTGCAGGCTCAATTCCCACCACCGGAATATCCGTATACTTTTCCCGAAGTGCTGCGATTGCCGTACTTGTAGCAGTATTACAGGCAACTACGAGAGCCTTCATTCCTTTGGCTTCCATATGGGCCGTATTTTCCAGCGTCAGCCTGCGGATCTCCTCCGGCTTCTTCGTCCCATAGGGCGCATGGATCGAGTCTCCAAAATAGTAATAATTTTCCTGCGGCATAAGCCGCACCAGTTCCCGCAGCACGCTGATGCCGCCCACTCCGGAATCAAATACTGCCACCGGCAGATCTCTCTTCTCCATAACAGCCCCCTCAGATAATATGCAGTTCTTTTCCGTCCCGCGGACATACCTTTACATCGATCGTGCAATCCGCCAGATGTTCATAATTGACCTCCAGCGCATAATCCACCTTCACATTGATATTTTCCTCGGTCTCCTCCATATCTACCCGGGTGGCCGCTATGCCTACCAGAAGATTTCCGAAGGGAGTATCGTAATAAGTCATATTCTTCTTCTGCTCCTCGAAAACCATATGGGTATTAGTCAGCCCCTTTTTTGTCACCTCCAGGCTGTTCTTCTGGATTTTCAAAAGGTTGCTGGTACTGCCCTCCATCCCCTCTGTTACTTCGTCAAATTTAATAAAATGTTTATCCCCCCGTTTATAATAGCTTCCCGGAATGATCACCTCTAATTCATCTTCCGCTTCTTCTCCCGGATTTTGCAAACCTTTGATGCTTACCAAAATATCTTTTGTCATATCCTGCCCTTTCTCGGTCTTAAAATAAGATCGGCTGACCGTCCCGGAACGCAAAACAGACCGGTGTCTCCTTTTGAAATCTGGCACGGCCGTTGGTCCCCTCTATAATATCCTCTTTCAGCGCCTTCAGCCCTTCCTCCGGCACCAGTGTCTCGATCTCTACCACATCACTGTAGCGGGAATCCGTAATCGAAAGTCCTCTCTGTCCCAGCAGATACTGAATTTTTCCAATCCCGTTATAATCCGTACCGATCCCCAAAAGAAATCCCGTCTTTTTTTCCAGAATACAGCTATTTTTCAGGCCCTCCTGCACCGCTTTGGAATAGGCCCTCACCAGCCCGCCGGTGCCAAGAAGCGTCCCCCCGAAATACCGGGTCACGACTACGGCCGCATTGTGAAGCTCCTCCCCCAGAAGTACATCCAGCATGGGGCGTCCTGCGGTTCCCTGCGGTTCTCCGTCATCACTGCAGCGCTGAAGCTCCTGATTTTCCCCCACCACAAATGCAAAGCAGTTGTGTGTCGCATTCCAGTATTTCTTCTTCAGAGCCGCAATAAAATCCAGAGCCTCCTCCTCCGATGCTATCGGTTTTACTGTAGCGATAAAACGGGATTTCTTTTCAACGATCTCCCCCTGGCCGCCTTCATATACGATCCTTCTCGTTTTCATAAATATCATTTCTCCAGAATTCGGGGCTTTCCATGCAATTCCTTCCGGCACCTTCCGCCGGTTCTGCATAATATGATTAGCAGGAAAATATTCTGATAAATTTAAGAAAGACCCCCTATACTTTTTCAACAACTTAGTTATACAATAGAAGCCAGGGTGAAGTCAACTGCTCCCTGAAAATGATGTAAGGGGCTGTCGCAAAATCGAAAAGCAAAAGGATCTGTATCCAGGGTGTTTGTATCACTGAGACAAATGTCCGATGCATGGCGGACGAAGTCCGACATGAGCGGACAGATGTCAGGAAGTGCTCACAAACACCGGATACAGAACTTTGCAAATGAGATTTTGCGACAGCTCCTGGGCTGAACTGTTACAAAATGATTGCTTATACGGAGGATAGAAATGGACTTTGGAAAAGCAGGTATAGAAAAAAGAAGAGCTTCAAAAAAATCAAAGAAGAGAAAGAAAAAGGCCGGATTTACCGTCCTGCGGCTGGTACTTCTGGCATTTCTTATATTACTGATCGGCGGCGGAGTCTTTGCTTACGGAAAACTGAGCGCAATTATTGCGGATGCTCCGGATATTTCCAATGTTGCAGTATCTCCTACCGAGGCAGCTACCTATATCTACAATCAGGACGGCCAGCGGGTGCAGAAGCTGACCCTTCCGGAGGCCAACCGGGATCTGGTGGCGATTGAACAGGTGCCTCTGTATCTGCAGCATGCGGTCGTGGCGATTGAGGATGAACGCTTTTATGAGCATAGCGGCATCGATCCAAAAGGGATCCTCCGTGCTGCCTGGATCGGTATCAGCACCGGTCACTTTTCCGAGGGCGCCAGCACGATTACCCAGCAGCTTCTGAAAAACAGTGTGTTTACCGGCTGGACCAGCGAAGTAACCTTTCAGGAACGTCTGACCCGGAAGATACAGGAACAGTACCTGGCTCTGAAGCTGGAGAAGATTATGTCTAAGGAGCAGATCCTGGAGGATTATCTGAATACCATTAACCTGGGGGCCGGCTGCTATGGCGTGCAGGCCGCCGCCTACCGGTATTTTGGCAAAGATGTTTCGGAGCTGACTCTGTCCGAATGCACCGTAATTGCAGGTATCACCCAGAATCCCACTGCTTATAACCCGATTGTATATCCGGAGAAAAACGCCTCCCGCCGGAAGGATGTGCTGGATCATATGCTGGACCAGAATTATATCAGCCAGTCAGAATATGACCAGGCCATGGCGGATGACGTTTATTCCCGTATTCATTCCAACGAAGAAAATACAGACAGCACCGCTTCTATTTATACTTACTATCAGGATGCTCTGATCGATCAGGTAATGGATGACCTGATGGCGGAAAAGGGCTATACCTACAAGCAGGCTTACAAAGCAGTCTATACCGGCGGCCTGCGCATTTTTTCCGCACAGGACGATGCGATTCAGCAGATCTGCGATGAAGAATTCCAAGACTCCGCCAATTTCCCGGAAGGTACGGAGGTGGGCATTGATTATGCTCTGAGTATCGAAAACCCGGACGGGGAGATTACCAACTACGGAAACGAGGATCTGCGCAGCTTTGTGCGGAAAACCTCCGACCCCTCCTTTGATCTGATGTATTCCGGCACCGAAGAGGCCCAGGCCAGTGCGGAGGCCTTCAAAGCCTCCGTCCTGGGCAGCGAGGATACCCTTCTGGGCGAACGTGTTACCATTACTCCCCAGCCCCAGGCTTCCGTGGTAATTATGGATCAGTCCACCGGATATATCAAGGCCATCGTGGGAGGCCGGGGAAACAAGGAAGCCAGCCTGACACTGAACCGGGCCAGCTATACCAAGCGGCAGCCCGGCTCCACCTTTAAGATTCTTACCGCCTATGCGCCTGCGCTGGATGCCTGCGGCAAGACTCTTGCCAGCACCTATGACAATGAGGAATACTATTATGCGGACGGCACCAAGGTCAGCAACTGGGACCTGAACAACTACACCGGAGCCACCACCATCCGGGAAGCAATCATCCGTTCCATTAATGTGGTAGCTGTAAAATGCATCACGGAAATCACGCCTCAGCTTGGCTTTCAGTATGCGAAAGCCCTGGGCATCACCAGCCTGTATGAGCAATACGATACCGGAACAGAGATTCTGTCCGATGTGATTCAGCCCCTTGCCCTGGGCGGCATTACAGAAGGTGTCACAAATCTGGAGCTGTGCGGCGCCTATGCCTGCATTGCCAACCTGGGCCAGTATATCAAGCCAAAATTCTACACGCAGGTACTGGATCAATACGGAAATGTGGTGCTGGATAACTCCCGGCCAGCCTCCTCCACCGCCCTGAAGGCCAGCACGGCTTACCTGCTGACCGATGCCATGCGGGAGGTTATCAGCAGCCCGGAGGGCACTGCCTATGGTCAGATCAGCCTCGGGCTCATGCCGGCAGCCGGTAAAACCGGCACTACCTCCGACTATAAAGATATCTGGTTTGCCGGATTTACGCCTTATTATACCTGCTGTGTCTGGGGAGGCTATGATAACAATGCCGACCTGCCCGCAGAAGGAATCTATCATACCTATAATAAAGTACTGTGGACCTCCATCATGTCCCGAATCCACGCGAATCTGCCGGTCAGCAGCTTTAAGGTTCCGGATGACATCGTCACCGTAAGCATCTGCAAATCCTCCGGCCTGTCTGCCATTCCCGGCGTATGCAGCAGCTATGAGGAAAAATTTGCTATCGGTACCCAGCCCTCTCAGTACTGCAACATTCACGGAAGCGGCACTCCGGTGGAAACTCCGCAGTCCGAGAGCAGCGGCTCAGACCTGGCCCCCGGCGCCATTACCATTTACAATACGGATCAGACCGCCATCTATCCGGATGTTTTAGAGGATATCGGCATGAATGAGGATGTCCCCGACTCCGGCCCGGAAAATAATAATCCCGGCTCTGGTTTGGGAAATGATCATCCTGACTCCGGCCTGGAAAATGATAATCCCGGCTCCGGTGACTCTATCTCTATCCTGGATGGAAATGACAGCGAAGTCTCCGGGGATTCTGATGATAATGACCTGACTCAGGAGCAATTAAATATCCTGAACCAAATACCGGAAGCGCTGCCCTAAGACAGCGCTTCCCTGTTTTTATTGCCCATTCATCTCTCCCCGGATCTCATCTAGCTGCCGCCGGATGGATGCCTGCTGGTTTTCAAACAGCAGGCTTTTGTTATACCGATAATACCTGGGACAGTCATTTTCCCCGATGAACCACATGGCATACTGATTTACGGAAAGCTCCGTGATAAATACCACCATTTCCTGGCTCTCGCCAAACGCCGCCTCCATAAAATCAAAGGCATACTCCAACTGTTCCAGAGCAAGGGCCGTCTGTGCCTCCAGTTCCTCTGTTTCTGCTGCAAAAGCCTGACTCACCCTCTGGAATGCCTGCTCTCTTTGGGATGCTGTCCCGTCTGTTTCCAGTCCTCCCGAGATCATGCGCTCATATTCCTCCAAAGCGGCCGCTACCTTCCGGTACTGGCGCCTTTTTCCCTTTTCATTCTGGCCTGCAGCGATCTTGCGTTCCATATCCCGTGCTTCCTTCTCCCGCAGCTCCCGCAAAATCTCTGCCGGAGAAAGCTCTGCATAAACCTTCTGCTCCAGCCGTTTTCGGAAGCGTTTCAGAAGCTCAAACAGCTTCGCCACATACCCGTCCTGCCAGAATACCTCCCGGAAATTTCCGGACAGCCTGGCCAAAAGCAGGCTCACCACTTCCATATGCTCATCGAAGGGCGCAAATTTCAGCTTGTTCAGCGTGCCCGGACGGATGGTGCCCTGCAGGATCTCATCCACCTGGTAATCGCTTTTATATTTGTAATACAAGGCCAGATAATTGGCAAAATCCTTGGCAACCTTCGGATGCTGAAGATACTGGATAATAACCTCCTGATCCATCTCCAGCCCCTGCCGCTCATAGGCAAAGATCATCTCCGAAAGATCCTGCCAGCCCCTGGCTGTGACAAAACGCTTCCCGTCCACCGTTGTCTCCATCCGATAGAAATTCTCCCGATGGATATCCAGATAAGAAATCACACTGCCGTGAATCCCTGCCTGGTAGGCATATTCCTTCCAGACCCCGAAATCTGCCTCCACCGGAATCACCTTTACCCGGTCCAGCGTTACCACGTCAAATTCCCGTACAGACTTATTATATTCCGGCGGATTTCCGGCTGCCACAATGATCCATCCCTGAGGCACCTGCTGATTTCCAAAGCTTTTGCACTGCAAAAACTGAAGCATGGCGGGCGCCAGCGTCTCCGATACGCAATTAATCTCATCGAGAAACAAAATCCCCTCCCGTTTTCCGGACGCCTCCATCTTATCATAAACTGACGCAATAATCTCGCTCATGGTATATTCTGTCACAGAATGTACCGCTCCGCCGTAATTCTTTTCTTGAATAAATGGAAGGCCGATGGCGCTCTGTCTGGTGTGATGAGTAATCGTATAGGCCACCAGCGCCAGGTCACACTCCCCGGCAATCTGCTCCATAATCTGGGTCTTTCCGATTCCCGGCGCTCCCATCAGAAGAATCGGCCGCTGGCGGATGGCGGGTATCTGATACTCGCCGAATTCATCCTTTTGCAGATATGCCCGAATTGAATTTTTAATTTCCTGTTTTGCCCGTTTGATATTCATAGTCTGCTCCTTATTTATCCCTCTGTTTTGCCCGGTCGGTCTCCCGCAGCAATCCGCTGGTCATCATGCAGCGGATGCTGCCGAACTCAAAATACGCAAGCCCTATTCCGTCTCCTCCCAGAGAAAATGATAGTCTCCGGAAAGGCTCTGCTCCCCTTCCTCCTCCAAATCCTCCTGCTCCAATATCAGCTTAATGGCCCAGGGCGGAACCTGGGTATCCCGATAATCCTCTTCCATAAATACAAAGGCTGCGTCATAAGCCGGCCTGCGCTTCGGATAAGTCCCGTATCCATCCGTAAAATAGATCATTCCCCGCAAATTCTGAAATTCCCCCCGGGCGATCTGCTGGTCCACATAAGCGAAGGCCGGACGGAAATCCGTTCCTCCCCCTCCCTGCAGCTCAAAATGCTCCATATAGGCTTCCAGATCCCGGCGAGAGGTGATCTTCCGGTCGGAACGCACCTGCTCATCGCACTGTATGATATGAATATTGACCTTTTTCAAATAGCTTTCCGACTCCGTCAGCACCGCATACGTCTGCTCCAGAAAGGTTTTCACCAGCTCCCCGCTGCAGGACATGGACACATCAATCACCACCGCAAACTCCTGAATCCGGTGCACCTCCCGGTATTCCTGGGGCTCAATCAGCGGCATATTCCCGTACATAGAAAGGCCGAAGCTGTAAAACACATAGTCAAAGGTATCCGGATCTGTCTGCATTTCCTCCCGCAGGACTGCAAATTTCCGCAAAAACGCCCGGTAATCATATCGTTCCCGATTCTCCACCTGCATCTCATCCAGCAAATCTCCTGCCCCCGAGGAGGCTTCCTTTGAAAAGGTCTCCATTTCCGTCTGGGTCTTTTCACTCACATCCTGCCATTTGTGCATAAGCTGCTCCATCTGCGGAGGCGGCGGGGCATCCGGCGGCTGACTCGCCGGCCACAGGCTGTGATCATCCCGGCAGAATTCCTGCAAAAGCTGCTGCAGCTCCCAGGCGGTCAGCCTCCGTTTCAGAAGCACACGGTAAATTCCCTCTGCCGTCAGCACCTTTATTTCCTTCTTCAGGCTCTCCTGCCAATTCATGCGGAAGCGGCTGCGTCCCGTGCGCACACAGGGAGCATTTATACTGTCAATCAAAAATTCCACTGCCATATCACAGGAGATCCGCCAAAGCTGCTTCTGGCGCTTCCCGGTTTTGAGCAGATGACGAAACAGGCAATGATAGACCGTATGCAGATACATGCGGTTTACCAGCCTCCGATCCTCCTCATACAGATCTGCCAGCAGCTTCGGATGAACAAACAGAGAAAATCCGTCTGTTCCGATTCCCGGCAGCTCGGTAGTCACCTGAAAATCCAGGCTGCTCAGTGCCAGGTCCAAAAAACGCATATCCAGGTATAATTCGCTGCGGGCATTCTGCAGTATTTTCAGCGAGACAGACTGAAACTGCTCCGCAAGCTTCTCTGAACGATTCATGAAGGCTGTTCCTATCCTTTCTATTATTCTTCTATCATCATAAATCATGTTTTTACCCGCCGCAAGCCCCCGCTTGGAAATATCCGCAGAATTCCTGCATACGCCCCGCCAAATTTTCTTCTGGATTTGCGATACGCTCTGGATTATAATGACCTTTAGCAATGTCAGAAAGATAATTTTTCAGAAGGGATCGAGAAAAATGCAGGAAATGAAACAATCCGATAAATTTGAAACCGTTACTCAAAAGCTGCTGGATTTTATCGCCGCAAGTCCAAGCTGCTACCATGTGATTCACAATTTCAGCGCACTGCTGTCCGCCCATGGCTTTACCCGCCTTTTGGAGGAGCAGCCCTGGGAGCTCCGGGCGGGAGGGCAGTATTTTGTCACCCGCAACGGCTCCTCTATCATTGCCTTCCGGGTACCGTCGCCGAATTTCAGGAATTATCAGATCTGTGCATCCCACAGCGACTCACCCACCTTTAAAATCAAGGAAAAGGAAGAGCTGCCGGCAGAACAGCATTATGTCAAGCTGAATACGGAGCGCTACGGCGGGATGATCTATGCACCCTGGTTTGACCGCCCCCTTTCCATTGCCGGGCGGGCCGTTGTAAAAAATGAGGATGCGTTTGAAAGCCGCCTGGTGAATATCGACCGGGATCTGGTGATGATCCCCAACCTGGCGTTCCACATGAATCGAAACGTAAACGACGGGTATGCGTATCATGCCCAGAAAGATCTGCTTCCCCTTTACGGAGATGAGACGGCCATAGGAACCTTCCTGCCGCTGATTGCAGAAAACATCGGCGTAAAGCCGGAGGACATCCTTGGCACAGATCTGTTTTTATACAACCGGATGCCCGGAACCCTCTGGGGGGCTCACCGGGAATATTTTTCCGGCCCAAGACTGGATGATCTGCAGTGCGCCTATGCCTCCATACAGGGCTTCCTGTCCGGCGGCAATTCCGACAGCGTCACGGTCTGCTGTGTCTTTGATAATGAAGAGGTGGGCAGCCGGACAAAGCAGGGCGCCGATTCTACCATGCTGTTTGATACCCTGGAACGGATCAACGCCTGCCTGGGCCGCAGCCCGGAGGAATACAAAATGAGCATTGCCTCCAGCTTCATGCTCTCTGCAGACAATGCTCATGCCGTCCATCCCCATCATCCGGATAAGGCAGATCCCTCCAACCGTCCTTATCTGAATCACGGGCCCGTAATCAAATATAACGCCAACCAGAAATACACCACAGACGCCGTATCCGGGGCAATTTTTAAAGGGATCTGCCAAAAGGCAGGCATTCCCTGGCAGACCTATGTCAATCATTCGGATCTCCCCGGTGGTTCCACCCTGGGGAACCTGTCCAATGCCCATGTGTCACTGAATACCGCAGACATCGGCCTGGCCCAGCTAGCCATGCATTCCCCCTACGAGACTGCCGGCACAAAAGACACCTGGTATATGATTCGGGCCATACAGGAATTCTACAATACCGCCATTCAAAAGACAGCGGATGATGCCTATCGGATATCCCCGTCACATTAATTTCCGATATACCGGTCTCCGGGGGTACGGCCGCTTCCCATACCCCCGGAGACAATCCATTTCCAGTATTTACAATGCGGAATATCCGTAGCTGTTTACGATAGCATCGATTTTCTCTTTTCGGGCGCACATAGGACATTTCGCAAATTCATAGGTCTCATAGCCCGGTACATCCTCCGGCCCAAAGATGGAATTTACTTCAAGTCCCGCTACCCTGCCGCTGGCGCTGAAAATGGCAGATACACCTTCCATAATGCCACCGTAATACTGGACGCATTCGATGGCTCTCGCTATCGTACGCCCTGTAGTGGCAGATGCCAGCAAAAGCAGGCAGTGCTTGTCCCGAACCATCTTTTGCATATTATCGCGGAAAATCAACTGTCCGCCCGGATTCATCTCCGGTGTCACTATGTACATACTCTGATGCTGGTTCAGGGACATGATGCCGGACTTCGTAAGCTCCTCTGCCAGATAAGCGCCGATGACTTCGCAGCCATCCATGCAGATGATCGTATCAATATAGGTACTGGTGGTGTATTTCCTTGCAAGAATAGATGCCGCAGCCACCGCCTCACTCTTCCTGGATTTCATAATCGTCATATCCACATAGTAATTGATATGAGAGTGGTTCGTTGCAAAATGTCCGGGTATCACACGGATAACCGCATTCTGATTGACCTTTGAATTAATCTTGATCGCCTTGCTCTCCATAAAAAATACCTCCATTTTCGTTTTTTCTGCGGCAAGCCCCAGCGTTTTTGCAGCCCCCGCTGCCCTGCTATTTTCATTTCCCGTCAGGCCGCCGTCAGCGTATCTGCTTACCATTCATCTGCCAGCTCATTTTATGCCTTCTTAAATGATATAGAGTAAGCTGTTATAATACATAGCTATCATACATGATAATTCTGATAACTTCAATGTTTTTCCCAAAATTTTACAGTCTTTTCCGTATTCACACAGGAAGGGCCTGAACATTTTGAGCGCCGGCTCATTCCGCCAGTATCTTCCTGTACTCCTCCACCGGGCTGGGCTTGGAATAATAATATCCCTGTATGGCATCACACTGCTTCTGCAGCAGGAATTCCACCTGCTCCCGGCTTTCCACCCCCTCCGACACCACGGCTTTTCCCAGCTTGTGAGACAATTCGATCAACATCTCCACAATCAGCCGGGAATCCTGGTCAAAGCCATGAAAGCCATGAAAAAAGGACTGATCCAGCTTAATCGTATCAAATTCATATTCTTTAATCATATTGAAGGAGGAATACCCGGTTCCAAAATCATCCAGAGAGCATTTACAGTTCATCGCATGAATTCGGTCAATCACCTGTTTCATAAGCCCTGCATTTTTAACCACCAGCCCTTCGGTAATCTCAAACTCAATGTATTCCGGCGGAATGCGGTATTCGTGCATGATCCGTTCATACTCATCCAGAAAATTTTCATTTTCCAAATGGCATTTTGAAAGGTTCACGCTCACAGGCACGATTTTCTCTCCGTTGTCCATGGACTGGCGCAAATCTCTGCAGACAGTTTCAAATACATACTGATCCAGCTTTACCACAAATCCATTCCGTTCAAACAGCGGAATAAATTTGCCGGGATAAAGAAATCCCAGCTCCGGATCCTTCCACCGTACCAGAGCCTCGCTCCCCAGCCACTCGTCCTTTTGGATGTTCCGTTTCAACTGATAATACACAAAGAAATGATGGTTCGCCAGAGCGCTCTCCGCCATATCCGCCAGAGTCCCCTCCTCTTTCTGGCTTTCAAACATTTCCTGGCTGTAAACCACCAGATTCGAAAGCACATGAAGCCCTTCCCTGGTCTTGGACTGCGCAAACCGGGCCCGGTCAATAGCAATGGAAATCTCTTTATCCTCCGCTTTAAGCTGATAAACGCCAATCGTATACTTCAGCTTTACATGATCCGGATATTCCGTATCCATTAAAATCTGCTCCAGCTCCCGAATCCGTTTCTCGTCAAAGCCTTCTTTCATTTTCATCAGGACAATGAAACGATCCGCAAAGCTGTGGGCTACAATTTCACCCTCTTCCAGGTACTCCTGGATCGTCTGCCCCATTGTTTTCAGAATCTGATCCGCTTTCTCACGGCCGATCCGGGTATTAATCAGCTTAAACTGCAGAATATTGTAGGATACTAACGCATACGGCTGGCTGCTTCTGGCAAGCAGCAGATTTCCGTCAATACAGAAACGGCTGTCATTCAGGATCTGGGTCAGTGGATCCATATATTTCAGCTTCAGCTCATTATTCTTCTTTCTTACCTCCAGACAGACAAGTGCAATCAGCGCAGCCAGCAGGCCTGACAGGATGATATAAATCATAATTTTAGATTTCTGAAACAGACTGGAAACATTTTTTCCCAGGACATCCGCACGGGTCAAAATCAGAAATCTCCAGTTCTGCACAGAACATACGCTGTCTGCGGCGGTCTCCTCCGAAGGAACCAGAGGTGTATAATAAATCAGAAACTCTCTGGTGACACCCATCAGATCCAGGGTATTCCTGTTCCCGCTTTTCAAATCAGAACGAAGCTGTTCTACCACCTTCTCATCTGCAAAGGTGGAAAACGTCTCCAGCAAATTGGCCCCGAATTGTTTCTGGGCATTGCTGTCCACCACCACATTTCCGTCCGAATCGGAAATAACCACATAAGTTAATCCCTTGCCGAAAACATCCGTTTCCAGCATCTTCGAAACCTTATCCTTACTTATCGTACCCAGGACGGCAGCAATTTTCCGCTGTCCCGTTCCCGGCTCATATGCCTCATAGGGAACGGCAAATACCAGCCTATCCTCCAATTCACTGCCCTCTAAAATACCTGCGTAATATGCCGTATCTTTCCCACTGCAGCACTGCTGAATCAGAGCCTCTCCGGAAGCATCCAGCCGCTGTCCCGTTGAAAAAATAAGGTACCCATCATCTGAAACGACCCCTATATGATCAAAGATCAGAGCAGGAAACCTGTTCAGTTTCTCAAATACTGCATCCATTTCATCCCTATCATCCAGCTCCGGAGACTCCAGCGCAATTAGTTGATTGGCAGCCTCAAGCTGCTCATACCAGGATGCAACACGATCTGCCGCTGCAAAGACCATCTGGGCAGAAACCTCCGTCATCGTATCATATGCCTGCTGCTTATAATATCTGGCTGCCGAGCTGCTGTATGTAAAATGATAGACCGCAATCATAACGGCTACCAGCAAGACAACACCCATTCCAAAAAACCAGCCGCTTCTCCGATTTCGCCTGATTTCTTCCTGATAAAGTCTCTTTGGCGGACGGACCGTCCTCCCAATCACATTTTTCATATCCTCTTCCTCATAACCATTCCGAAAATACCCTATGAAGCCGTAATCAAGATGGATGAAATGGTCTGTGCCTTTGCACTTTTTACAACAAACCCAAGCTCCGCCGTACCGTTTTTCTTTATTTTTTTGTTCCATTCCAGCGGCTTGATGGTAAGCGTCTTTTCCTTACGCACAAAGCTGCCGCACCATTTATCCGAAACAGAAAATGACTGCTTCAGCTTTACCGAAACCTGCCACCTGCTGCTGGTTTTGCTGCCCGTGTTTTTCAGCACCAGCTTATATTGAGTATAATACTTTCCGCCGCTTTTCCAACTGTTCACCCTTGTCAGAGAAGCATGCAGCTTTACCTTCCCGGCGGATGTTCTGCTCAGGGACTGACCGTTTCCGGTACTGCTGCTTCCGGATGAGCCGTTTCCGGTACCTCCGCTTCCCGAAGCAGGCGGTTTTCCGGTATAAGCCTGAACCAGCCATTTCCCGGAGGCGGACAGATCAGAAGCCTTCCAGCCGCTTTTTTTCTTACAGGAGCTTTTCAGCAGCGCCGATGTTTCGTTTTTATTCGATAGATTCCAACAGACACGTCCGATCCCGTACTGATCCAGCAGCTTCATCCAGCGGTTTCCTTCTGCCGTATCTGCTTTTCCCCCTCCGGAAGCCTCACTGATGCCGAACTCTGTCACGATCACCGGAAGTCCCTTCTTCACAGCCTTTTCCAGTTTGCTGCGCAGGCCGGATTTATGGGTGCCGGCATAAAAATGAAACGCATAGGCAATGTTCTTATATCCAGTGACGGGATCCGCCTGGGCCTTATCCACATCCTGAGACCAGGTGGGAGTCCCTACAATGATGATGGCGTTTTTGTTCACACTGCGGATGGTCTTGATGATATCCTTCGCATAGCTTTTGATGTTTTTCCAGGAGCCGCCTCTGCCGTTTGGTTCATTGCAAATCTCATACATCACGTTTCCGTATCCGGAATATTTCCTGGCAATCTCCTGAAAAAACTGTTTCGCCTGCTTTTTATAAGTAAGGGGATTCCCATCGCTTAAAATATGCCAGTCAATTATCACGTACATCCCCAGATCCGTAGCATACTTTACGCCCTGATCAATTTTCTTTTTCAGATTCTTCTGACTGCCTCCGGTACAATAGCCATTGTAGTCTGCCGTATACATAGCTAGCCGGATGGTATTCACTCCCCACGTATCCCGCAGCGTCTTAAAAGCTTCCTTATTCACATATTCCGGATACCAGGCCAGACCATGGGTAGATACCCCCTTTATCACAAAGCTTTTTCCTTTGGAATTCACTATTTTTCCCTTACTGACAGACAGTCTGCCGTTAGCCGCATAAGGTGATGCTGCCTCTGCCCTGTCTCCAAACGCCAGCATTCCCGCCAGGCAAAAAAGAAGCATAACCAGATATGCGTTCCGCCGTTTTTGCGCAGCCTTGTCCTGTCCCACACGTTCCTCTCTCATATTCATTCCTCACCAGCTTTCTATCCACACCCTTAAGCTCCCGGAATGCTCTGCATTCCCCGTTCTTTTTTATACTATAACATAAAATCTCACTCCATGGAGGATAAATTTTATGCGGTCTGCATTTATTGACGGATTCCGGAAACCCTTTTATAATGAGCTTATCTTTTCAAGGAATTTAATGAATAAGGATGGAAAAATATGAAGCGTTTCGTTTTAAAGGGAACTATCATTTACTGTAAATCAAAAGAGGAGCTGGCTGCCGTTGACGGCGGATATGCGGTCTGCGAGGACGGTATCTGCCGGGGTGTTTTTGAAACGCTGCCGGAGCGCTACCAGTCTTTCACACTAAAGGATTACGGGAGCTGCCTGATTATACCGGGTATGACAGATCTGCATGTACATGCGCCCCAATATACGGTCTGCGGCTATGCCATGGATCTGGAACTGATGGATTGGCTGAATGCATATATTTTCCCGGAAGAAGCAAAATATCATGATCTCTCCTACGCAAAAACCTCTTATCAGGTGTTTGTGCAGGATCTTGTGCACTCGCCTACTACCCGTCTCTGTGCCTTCGGCACCCTGCATACAGAAGGTACGCTGGAGCTGATGCGCCAGCTAGAAGAAGCCGGATTTACCGGTTATGTAGGAAAAGTAAGTATGGATCGGAATTCCCCGAATACCCTGCGGGAAACAGACGGAGCAGAAGCCTTGAAGGGCTGGCTTTCCCAATGCAATTTCAAGCATATCCGTCCCATTTTGACCCCCCGGTTCATTCCGGCCTGCTCGGATCGTCTCATGGCAGAAATCGGGGAGCTTCAGGCTCAGACGCATCTGCCGCTTCAGTCCCATTTATCCGAAAATCCGATTGAGATTGCCTTCGTAAAAGAGCTTTGTCCGGATGCGGATTTTTACGGGGATGCCTATGACCGTTTCGGAACCTTCGGAACCAACGGAAGCACCATTATGGCCCACTGCGTCTACTCCGATGAGGCTGAGATTGCCCGCATGAAGGAAAATAATGTTTATGTGGCCCACTGCGCCGAATCCAATTTTAATCTGTCCTCCGGGATTGCCCCGGTAAGACGTTTTCTGGATGCCGGCCTGCATATGGGGCTCGGCACGGATATCGGCGCCGGAACCTCCGTATCCATGTTCCGTTCCGTCAAGGAGGCCATCATCGCCTCAAAAATGTATTGGCGGCTGATCGACTCCCGGCAGAAACCGCTCCAGTTCAGTGAAGCCTTTTATCTGGCCACCAGAGGCGGCGGCTCATTTTTCGGAAAAGCAGGAAGCTTTGAGGATGGCTTTGACTTTGATGCAGTAGTCATCGATGATCGGAAAATCCGCACACCCCTGCCAAAGGATCCGGTAAACCGGCTGGAACGGGTGATTTATGCGGATGACTGCCGCACGGTAATTGACAAATATATTCAGGGCCGGCAGGTGATCTGCGGATAACCCTCTGAACCGGCATCCCCGCCGGCAAATCTCACCGTCCCGGCGGCCCGGGCCTCACCGCTTGACGCCGTTTTCATAGCTTTTCTACTTCACAGACCGTCAGGACCCCATCTTTTACATGAAAACGGATATCATATCCAGCAAAGGCTACACCGTAGCGGCGGTTCGGATCACTCTGATATGCGGGCCTGGGATCCTGGCGCAAAATCCCCAGGGCCGCTTCCTTCTTTTCTTCCGGCAGACAGGACAGCAGCTCCTGGGGAAATACCACCTGCAGCTCATAATCCCTTACCCGGTCAGAAAATCCGCACACTGCATCCGGGTGGCTGTCAGTATAAGCAATATATGGCTTAATATCATAAATCGGTGTCCCGTCCAACAGATCCGCCCCGGCTACATACAAAACCGGTCCCAGCTTTGCATCCCATTCTACCTTTTCCAGCCGCACCGAGGACAGGCCGATGGGGTTGGGCCGAAACGGGGAGCGGGTAGCAAAAACTCCCATATGCGTATTGCCTCCCAGCCTGGGGGGAAGCACCGTAGGAGACCATTCCTCCCGCACCGCTTCCGAAAACTGCCAGATCAGCCAGATATGGGAATAGCCTTCCAGCCCCATAAAGGCATGGGCATTCCGGTATTCCGGTTCAAATACAATTCTCGCTTTCAGCTCCGGCACCAGGCCGCTCTGTCTGGGAATTCCGAATTTCTCTCTGAAATCACTGTGAATCCTGGCAATCGTTTTCATATTATTCTTGTCCCTCTTTCAGAAAATAATGTTCAATGGCCTCTGCGCAGCCATCATGATTATTATCTGCCACCTGCACATCACAGACTGCCTTCACCCGCTCATTTGCATTGCCCATGGCCACCGCAAGGCCTGCCGCCTTCAGCGCTTCCATATCATTATCCGCATCCCCTACCATAATGACCTCTCCCAGGGAAATTCCCATCACCTCACACACCGCCTGCAGACCGCTGGCCTTGCTCAATCCCAGCGGAGAGCATTCCAGCGAGGAAATCTCAGAATATACCATGGTAAGCGCCAGGTTTTGTTCGCTCAGCAGCCGGAAGGTCTCCTCCCTCTGGGCAGGGCTGGTATGATATAGATTGATTTTTTCTGCATTGGCTGTCTCCAGGGAGATCTGTTTCACATTCTCCGTCAGAGTACAGACCTTTTCGAATGCTTTCTGATAAACACCGATCTGGAAATATTCCGTTTGATAAAGCTGGGAAGCATTGATGATACATCTTCCGTCACTGAAAAGCTGGGGCATAATGTCCCGCCCCTGCACGGCTTTCCAAAGCTTTCTTCTCTCTTCCAGCGGAATAGAGATCACGCGCACCGGCCGTTTCTTCTGCAAATCATACACCATTGCTCCGCTCTCCCCGCACAGATAATGCATATCCGGAAATTCTTCCAGGGTTTCTTCCATTTCCGCATAGGAACGCCCCGTACAAAAGATAACTTCCTTTCCAACCGCCAGAGCCCGATGGATTGCAGCCTTTGTTCGCTCACCCATCCGCTTCTCGTCATTCAGGGCCGTCCCATCCATATCCAGAGCTATCACACGATATTTTCCATTCATCCTGCACTCCTCCCAAATTTCTCTTTTTTCAGGATTGCCTCCGGCATTCCCGTTGTTGAAAAGGGCTGCTTCTATTATATCGGAACCCCCTCTCTTTGTATAGGGAAAAATGGGCTGGTTTCTTTTCAACCGTCACTTGTTCTTACAGGCTTTGCAGCCAGTGCAAAGCCCTGAGCTGAACTGTTACTCCCGCTCTAACCAATTCCAGGTGCAGCGCACGTCAAATGATTTCTGGCAATAAATTCCTCCGATAGGTATAGCTTTCCCACCGGGGCAGCCTCCGGCTCCCCGGACAAGCCCTCCGTATCTTCCATAAGCTCTCCCTCTGCCGTATGGAAAAACAGCTTCCGCTCTTCCAAATAGCCGGCATCCTTCAGATATCTGGAAAAAATATACATTTCATCGGCTCCGGCTTCCAAAATGCTGCCGTCCGGCCGGAACAGCTTCATTTCCACCCTCCTTCCGTCCAGAAGCGTGCCTGCCAGTATTCCCGCCACACCAAGACCGCAGTTGCGGGCGCAAACAGTACGGACTGCTTTCTCATCCAGCATCACATCATTCCTGCCGGTATCGTATACCAGATAATCACTTCCCAAACCATGATATTTTAAAAAAACTGTACTCATTCCATCTCCCCGCTTTCCCGCTTCGTTCTTTTCCATCCGATACTTCCCCGTTTTCCATTTGACTTCTTACCATATCATATCAGACATTTTTTGAAATGAATATTAATTTTATGCTGGCTATCTTGTAAATAATGCTTTTATAACCTATAATGGATAAGAAGAATACCGTAAAATAAATTTATAAAACATCTGCAGGAGGGCTTTCCGTATGGAAGCATCGTACCAAAAAACAGGATATCTTGACACGGATTTCAAGCTTTTTTTTATCAAAGACCAGGGAAAAAAAGCATTTGATTTTCATTACCATGATTTTCATAAAATCCTCATTTTTTTGCAGGGAAATGTCAGCTATGCAGTGGAAGGCAGGCAATACGATCTGCAGCCAGGGGATATCGTTCTGGTACGTGCCGGTGAAATCCATCGTCCCATCGTACACGAAGAAACGGCATATGAGCGAGTGATTCTATATCTGTCTCCCGGATTTTTTGAGCAGTATCAGAAGAACGGCTATGATCTTTTTCATTGCTTCCGTCTGGGTGCCTCCCGCTGCTCCAGCCTGATACGCCTTCTTTCTTTCGATTCTTCCGAAACAAACCGGATCTTCGGAGAACTATCCCTCTGTGCCCGTGATGATGCCTTTGCAGCAGAGCTGTTTCGGCGGGCAAAGATTACGGAGTTTCTGATTTTGCTGAACCGCACACTCCTTCAAACGCCTCTGGGCTTTCGGGAAGCAGTCACCGCAAACCCTGCCGTGATCCATATTTTGAAATATATCAATGATCATCTTACTCAGGAGAACCTGTCCGTGGATACCATTGCCCAGGCTGCCTTTTTGAACCGTTCCTATCTGATGCATCTGTTCAAGGCGGAAACTGGATACAGCATCGGAAGCTATATTACGGAGAAGCGGCTGTTTCTGGCCAGAGGCTTTATTGCCTCCGGTCTGTCTGTGACGGATGCCTGCTACCGCAGCGGCTTTAAAAACTATACCGCCTTTTATTATGCCTACCGCAGAAAATACAATGCAGCGCCTTCCGATAAGCCGGCTGCAGCGCCTGCTTCTGAATTCGATTAGTCCCTTTTTATCACTTGCCGCTTTTTCTGTTTCGGATGTCAGCAGACAGCCCGTTCAAAGGAACCGACCATTTGTACAAACAAATTTATAAATAGTCTCGGTGAAATTTTTTAAAAAATGCTTGACTTTTATGCTGTTCCAATAGTATAATAGCAAAGCGAGTTGAGATACAGCTCGTAAATATGGGGTCTTAGCTCAGCTGGGAGAGCATCTGCCTTACAAGCAGAGGGTCA
>JAUNON010000025.1 GCA_030537145.1 Lachnospiraceae bacterium
GATGTTGTAAAAGCTGTAGTTGTTCGTACTGTTAAGGGCGTTCGCCGTAAAGACGGATCCTACATCAAATTTGACGAGAATGCTGCTGTTATCATCAAGGATGATTTGAATCCCAGAGGAACCCGTATTTTTGGACCGGTAGCAAGAGAGCTTCGTGATAAGAAATTCATGAAGATTGTTTCTTTAGCTCCGGAAGTATTATAGGAGGGCCAGAATCATGATGAAGATCAAGACAGGCGATACTGTAAAGGTAATCGCCGGCAAGGATAAGGATAAAGAAGGCAAAGTCCTGGCAGTAAAGGACGGCAAGGTCCTGGTTGAGGGCGTAGCTATGGTGACAAAGCACACAAAACCGTCAGCAGCAAACCAGCAGGGCGGCATTGTGAACAAAGAGTCTTACATTGATATTTCCAATGTAATGTATCTTCATAAGGGCAAACCTACCAGAGTTGGCTTCAAGATGGATGGAGATAAAAAGGTTCGTGTAGCAAAGGCTACCGGCGAAGTCATCGATTAATTGAGAGAGGAGGTTGCACAAAGTGAGTAGATTAAAAGAAATTTATCAGAACGAAATCGTAGATGCTATGATTAAAAAGTTCGGATATAAGAATATTATGGAAGTCCCGAAGCTGGACAAAGTAGTTGTAAACATGGGCGTTGGCGAAGCAAAGGAAAACGCAAAGCTCCTGGAGTCTGCTGTGAAGGATATGGAGACCATTACCGGTCAGAAGGCTGTCCTGACAAAAGCAAAGAATTCTGTTGCAAACTTCAAAATCCGTGAGGGTATGGCGATCGGATGCAAGACAACTCTTCGCGGTGAGAAGATGTATGAGTTTGTTGACCGTCTGATTAACCTGGCTCTGCCCCGCGTGCGTGACTTCAGAGGCGTAAACCCCAATGCATTTGACGGAAGAGGAAACTATGCACTGGGTATCAAGGAGCAGCTTATCTTCCCGGAAATCGAGTATGATAAGATTGACAAGGTAAGAGGTATGGACGTAATCTTCGTTACTACCGCTAAGACCGATGAAGAAGCCCGTGAATTGCTGACATTATTCAACATGCCGTTTCAGAAATAATTAGGAGGGAAGTTTCATGGCTAAGACGTCAATGAAAATCAAACAGCAGCGTACACCGAAGTTCTCTACCAGAGCATACACACGCTGCCGTATCTGCGGTCGTCCGCATTCCGTATTAAGAAAATATGGTATCTGCCGTATCTGCTTCCGTGAATTAGCTTACAAGGGCGAAATCCCGGGCGTAAAGAAAGCAAGCTGGTAGGCATTGAGCGCTGGATAAGTCCAGGCGGAACGTACCCGTTCCGATTAGCAAAGCTCCATTTTGCGGGGCAGGAGCCAAAGGCAGAAACAGGTGCTTGGCGGTTTTGCGGAAACAGTGAACGGGTGAAAAAAGTATAGTTATTGTTGTAATATTAAATTTAAGAACATGTCAAGTCTTTAAAGGAGGAAACTAACATGGCAATGAATGATCCGATTGCAGATATGCTTACAAGAATCCGTAATGCGAATACTGCAAAACATGATACTGTAGATGTACCGGCATCCAAGATGAAGATTGCGATTGCGAATATTCTGCTGGACGAAGGATACATCGCAAAATACGATCTGGTTGATGATGGAGCTTTCAAGACGATTCACATCACCCTGAAATACGGCAAAGATAAGAATGAAAAGATTATCACCGGCCTGAAGAGAATTTCCAAACCCGGCCTTCGTGTATACGCCGGCAAGGATGATATGCCCAAGGTGCTTGGCGGACTTGGTGTAGCTATCGTTTCCACCAACCAGGGTGTAATTACGGATAAGCAGGCTAGAAAGCTGCATGTTGGTGGCGAAGTTCTGGCTTTCGTTTGGTAGGCCGTTCATATAAAAAGGTTGTTTACTGAAAACAGAGAGGAGATCTCCTCTCCGAAAATCTAAGTAAGGAGGAAAATAGGCATGTCACGTATTGGAAGAATGCCCGTAGCGATTCCGGCAGGTGTTACTGTAACAGTCGCTGATGGTAACGAAGTTACCGTAAAAGGACCGAAAGGGACTCTGGTAAGAGTACTTCCGGTTGAGATGGATATCAAAGTAGAAGATGGTCATGTGGTTGTATCCAGACCCAATGACTTAAAGAAAATGAAATCTCTTCACGGTTTGACCAGAACGCTGATCCACAATATGGTTGTGGGCGTAAGCGAAGGTTATTCCAAGACTCTGGAGGTAAATGGTGTAGGTTACAGAGCGGCGAAAGCCGGCAAGAAGCTTACCCTGACCCTGGGTTACTCTCATCCGGTAGAAATGGAAGATCCGGAAGGTATTGAAACTAAGGTAGACGGAAATAAGATCATTGTTTCCGGTATCAGCAAAGAAAAGGTCGGCCAGTACGCAGCAGAAATCAGAGAAAAGAGAAAACCGGAACCTTACAAGGGCAAGGGTATCAAGTACGATGATGAAGTGATCAGACGTAAGGTTGGTAAGACCGGTAAGAAATAAGTAAGGAGAGTGTGAAGATGGTTAGCAAAGAATCAAGAACTAAGGTTCGTGTAAATAAACATAGAAGAATTCGTAACCGTTTCAGCGGCACTGCTGAAAGACCGCGTTTGGCTGTGTTTAGAAGTAATAATCATATGTATGCTCAGATTATTGACGATACCGTCGGACATACTCTGGTTTCTGCCAGCACCCTGCAGAAGGATGTAAAGGCTGAACTGGAAAAGACGAATAATGTTGATGCAGCAGCATATTTGGGAACCGTTATCGCTAAGAGAGCTTTGGAAAAAGGGATCACGACAGTTGTCTTTGACCGTGGAGGTTTTATCTATCAGGGTAAGATCAAAGCTTTAGCAGATGCAGCCAGAGAAGCTGGTCTGGAATTCTAAGAAAGGAAGGAAAAGACACATGAGACATGAAATCATTGACCCGAGTCAGTTTGAATTGAATGATAAAGTAGTGTCCATTAAGCGTGTATCCAAAACTGTAAAGGGCGGACGTAATATGCGTTTCACTGCTCTGGTAGTAGTGGGTGACGGTAACGGACATGTAGGTGTCGGCCTTGGAAAGGCAGTGGAAATTCCGGAAGCCATCCGTAAGGGCAAGGAAGACGCTATGAAAAAACTTATCAATGTGGCAATGGATGAATATGCCAGCGTTCCGCATGACTTCATCGGAAAATTCGGCGGTGCTTCCGTACTGCTGAAGAGAGCTCCGGAAGGTACCGGTATCATCGCTGGTGGTCCTGCGCGTACCGTGCTGGAGCTGGCCGGAATCAAAAATATCCGTACAAAATCCTTAGGCTCCAACAACAAACAGAACGTTGTGCTTGCAACGATGGAAGCTCTGAAGCAGTTAAAGAGCCCGGAAGAGGTTGCAAGACTTCGCGGCAAATCTGTTGAAGAGATTCTTGCTTAAGGAGGAATTGAAAATGGCAGACAAATTAAAAATCACATTAGTTAAATCCCCGATTGGTGCAATCCCGAAGCAGCGTGCCACCGTAGCGGCTCTGGGCCTGAAAAAGTTGAATAAGACGGTAGAGATGCCGGATAACGCAGCCGTTAGAGGTATGATTGCACACGTACAGCATTTGGTAAAAGTAGAAGAAATCTAATCAATACAGATAAGGAGGTGTCATGATGGATTTATCAAATTTAAGCCCTGCTGCAGGTTCTGTGCAGAGTGATAATTTCAGAAGAGGCCGTGGCCATGGTTCAGGAAACGGCAAGACTGCCGGTAAGGGACACAAGGGTCAGAAGGCACGTTCCGGAGCTCCGAGAATTGGTTTTGAAGGTGGTCAGATGCCTTTATACAGACGGCTTCCGAAGAGAGGGTTCAAGAACATGAACCGTCTGGAGATTGAGGCAATCAATCTGAGCGCTCTGGAAGTATTCGAGAACGGCGCTGACGTTACAGTAGAAACTCTGCTGGAGAACGGTATCATCAGGTCCCCAAAAGACGGTGTTAAGGTTCTTGGCAATGGTACCCTGACCAAGAAGCTGAATGTAAAAGTAAACGCTTACAGTGAAAGTGCAAAGGCTAAGATTGAAGAACTTGGTGGAAAAGCAGAGGTGATCTAATGTTAGAGACACTGCGCAATGCATTTAAAATCAAAGACATCAGAAAAAAGCTGTTTTACACATTTATGATGCTGGTGGTAGTGAGGCTTGGGTCTCAGCTTCCGGTTCCTGGAGTAGATCGAAACTACTTCAGTAACTGGTTCTCCAGCCAGCAGTCCAATGGTGCATTTAACTTTTTCTCTGCCTTTACCGGCGGTTCTTTCGAAAAGATGTCTATTTTCGCACTGAACATCACGCCGTATATCACATCATCCATTATTATGCAGCTTCTGACCATTGCGATTCCGAAGCTGGAGGAGATGCACAGAGACGGTGAGGACGGCAGAAAGAAAATCCAGGCCATTACCCGTTATCTTACGGTGGGTCTGGCACTCTTTGAGAGTATTGCCATGGCAATCGGTTTTGGCAAATCCGGACTGATTGAGGAGATGAATTTCCTGAATGCACTGACCGTAGTCGTTTCTCTGACTGCCGGTTCCGCATTCCTGATGTGGGTAGGTGAGAGAATCACCGAGAATGGTGTGGGAAATGGTATTTCCATCGTCCTGATGATTAATATTCTTTCCCGTGTGCCTCAGGATATGGCTACGCTGTTTGAGACGTTTGTACAGGGAAAAACACTGGCGCATGGCCTTCTGGCTATCCTGATCATCATTGCCGTTATTGTGGCGACGGTGGTTCTGGTTATCATTCTGAATGATGCAGTCAGAAAGATCCCGGTACAGTATGCGAAAAAAATGCAGGGAAGGAGACTGGTGGGCGGCCAATCCACCTGCATTCCGCTGAAAGTAAATACGGCGGGAGTAATTCCTGTTATTTTTGCATCCTCTCTGATGTCTATTCCGCAGATGATCGTGGCTTTCATGCAGAAGAGTCCGACCGGAGTGGGAGGGACGATTCTGGGGATGTTAAATCAGAACAACTGGTTTAATTTCAAGCAGCCGATTTATTCAGTGGGACTGGTGCTTTATATTGTTTTAATTATCTTTTTCGCATATTTCTATACTTCGATCACCTTTAATCCTATCGAAGTGGCGGATAATATGAAAAAGCAGGGCGGTTTTATTCCAGGTATTCGTCCTGGCAAGCCCACCACCGATTATCTGAACAAGATTTTGGGATATATCGTATTTATCGGTGCGGTTGGCCTGACCATCGTAGTCATCGTTCCGGTATTCTTTAATGGTGTATTCGGCGCTTCCGTTTCCTTCGGCGGCACCTCCATCATCATTATCGTAGGTGTTATCCTGGAAACATTGAAGCAGATCGAATCCCAGATGTTAGTTCGTAACTACAAAGGATTCCTCAGTGAATAAAAGGTTTTTGACAGGAGAAACCCGCAGAGCGTGTTTCTCCTGTTGTGTAAACAGGAAATATAAGCAAAAGAGAGGCTGGACAGAATGAAAATTATTATGCTTGGCGCACCTGGCGCAGGAAAAGGAACTCAGGCAAAAAAGATTGCGGAAAAATATTCGGTTCCTCACATTTCTACAGGTGATATTTTCAGAGCAAACATTAAAAACGGTACGGAACTTGGAACAAAAGCAAAAGCATATATGGATCAGGGACTGCTGGTTCCGGATGAACTGACCTGTGATCTGGTGGTTGACCGTATTCAGCAGAAAGACTGTGAAAACGGATATATCCTGGATGGATTTCCCAGAACCATTCCTCAAGCGGAGGCCCTGGACCGCGCGCTGAAGGCGATGGGAGAGAAGATTGATTATGCCATCAATGTGGATGTGCCGGACAGCAGCATTGTAAACCGTATGAGCGGAAGAAGAGCCTGCACCTCCTGCGGCGCAACGTATCACATTGTTTATAATGCACCCAGGGCGGAAGGGGTCTGCGATGCCTGCGGGGAAAAGCTGATTCTGAGAGAGGATGATAAGCCTGAGACCGTTCAGAAACGTTTGAGCGTTTATCATGAACAGACCCAGCCGCTGATTGATTACTATGAGGCAGCCGGAGTATTGAAAACCGTAGACGGTACTGCGGATATGGAAGATGTATTCGCAGCGATTGTCCATATTTTAGGAGAGTAAATTATGTCAGTAACAGTAAAGTCTGCATCGGAAATTGAACGAATGAGAGAAGCCGGACGGCTTCTGGAAATTGTACATGATGAACTGGCAAAGATAATCAGACCTGGTATCTCCACCTGGGAGATTGACCATGAAGGGGAAAAAATGATCCGCAGCTTCGGCTGTACTCCCAACTTTTTGAATTACAATGGATATCCGGCATCGATCTG
Organism: Lachnospiraceae bacterium; assembly: GCA_030537145.1. Taxonomy (GTDB): domain Bacteria; phylum Bacillota; class Clostridia; order Lachnospirales; family Lachnospiraceae; genus Merdiplasma. The sequence goes on from JAUNON010000025.1 coordinate 6,330, forward strand.
TGTGTCTGTAAATGACGAGGTGGTGCATGGAATTCCGAAAAAAAGCCGCATTCTGAAGGAAGGAGATATTGTCAGCCTGGATGCAGGACTGATTTACAAAGGCTTTCATTCAGATGCAGCCCGTACCTACGGCGTGGGAAAGATTTCACCGGAGGCGCAGAAGCTGATCGATGTGACCCGGGAAAGCTTTTTCCGCGGACTGGAATTTGCGAAAGCGGGCAATCATCTTCATGAAATATCCGCAGCCATCGGAAACTATGCGGAATCCTTCGGCTACGGCGTAGTACGTGATATGGTAGGCCATGGAATTGGGCGTGCGCTGCATGAGGATCCGCAGATACCGAATTTTGCTCAGAAGAGAAGAGGAATCCGCCTTGTTCCGGGGATGACACTGGCAATAGAACCTATGATTGATGCCGGAACCTGGGAGGTGGAGTGGCTGGATGATGAATGGACCGTTGTAACGGCGGACGGTTCTTTATCGGCCCATTATGAGAATACAATACTGATTACGGATGGTGAGCCGGAAATCCTTACTTTAAGTCATTAAGATGCCGGGCAGGAAGTCAGAACGGATGGGCCGAATGGCTGTTTCCGGACTTCATGGCGGAAAAATGACGGAAACAGGAGGACACTTGACAATGGGATTATACCATAGCGAGATGCTTGCGGTTTCCCTGGCGGGCCACGACAAAGGAAAAATCTATGTGGTGCTGGAACGGCAGGAGAATACCTGTTCTCTGGTGAACGGAGAGACGAAGCTTCTGGGCAGACCAAAACGCAAAAATCAGAAGCATATACAACTGATCAGGAACATTCCGGCCAATCTGCTGGCGGATATGGATAAGATCAGAGATGACGCGGATGTGAGAAGAATTTTGAAAGCGTACAAGAATTTAAAAAGTAAGGAGGTTCATGCATGTCAAAAGCAGATGTCATTGAGGTAGAGGGTACTGTACTGGAAAAGCTCCCCAACGCAATGTTTAAGGTAGAGCTGGAAAACAAACATGTGGTTCTGGCGCATATCAGCGGTAAGCTTCGTATGAATTTCATCCGTATTTTGCCGGGTGATAAAGTGACCATCGAGCTTTCTCCCTATGATCTGTCCAAGGGACGTATCATTTGGAGAGATAAATAAAAAATATTTTTAAGAGAATGGTATATTATTTGAAAAACTGCCCATACTAAGATTAATCTCAGATGAGCAGTTCGAAAGAACTTCATCGGAGAGGAAAGTTATCATTTGAATCCCCCTTCAAAGATAGCGGTACAAAAGATAAAAATACTACTTATCCTCCCCTTATACAACCCTGTAAGTATACAAAGGCGTATGCTTGCAGGGTTTTTTCTCGTATAGGAAATTCCTCAATTTTCTTATACGAGAATCCTTCGGCAAAAGGCGCACGATTTGCACAGATGCATAAGGGAATTCATTGCTGCGCAATCTGCATCCGGCATGGAAACAGGGGTTTCCAGTAACAGTTTAACTGAAGGCTGAACTGTTACGGTTTCCGATACTTTCTTCCTGTGGGGGATTGAAAAATAGCGGAAAGTAGGTTATAATGTAACGCAAGTTTGTAAAAGAAACGAATGGGCGATTCGGGTTTTACGGGATCCGGACAGCCGCAGGTCAAGAAATTATGGAACAAAGGATGGTAATGAGATGGCTTTATTACAGGAGTGGAGAGAGGTAGCGTACTCCCAGGAAACAGATAAAAAGCAGCTTCAGAAATTTTGGTCAGAGTATTTTCTGATTGAGAAAGGGATTTACGAGCAGCTTTTGAGCAGTCCGGAAGAGGTGGTCTCCGGTACGGTGAAGGAACTGGCGGAGAAATATGATATTTCGGTGCAGACGATGACAGGATTTCTGGACGGAATTAATGATAGTCTGAAAACGCCGAATCCCATCGAAGAGATGACAGAGGATACGGTTGTCAATTTAGGCTTTGATAAGGAATTGCTCTATAAGAATATGGTAGATGCCAAGGCGGACTGGCTCTATGAGCTGCCCATGTGGGATGAGATCTTTGATGCGGATACGAAGAAAAATCTTTATCGTGAAGCGAAGAAGATGAATACGATTGTAAAGGGTAAGAAAATTGGAAGAAATGATCCGTGTCCCTGCGGCAGCGGTAAGAAATACAAATATTGCTGTGGAAGAAACTAATAAATACGGGCGGGCTGCCGGCATGAATAACTGATGCTGCAGCCCGTTTTGCGGTTATCCTGTATTTCCCGGGAAGGGATGCGCACGGATGCCTAAGGGTATTGCAGGGAAGCAGAGGGCTTCAGGAAAAGCGAGGAAGGTGAGCGGATGACGGCTTTTTTGACGGTGGCCGGAGGACTGTGCCTGGTGTACTATTTTATCATTATAGTGTTTGCCGGTATTACCGCAGATTTTGCATGGATCTGGCTGCTTGCAGGTTTTGGCCTGGGGGCGCTGGGCGGGCTGCTTCGCTGGGAACGGCTTCATCCCGGCTTCTTTCCGGTCTGGCTGCGGTATGCGTTTCTGGCGGTAATTTTTCTGGGGATGGTGATTTTTGTCATTCTTTGCTGTCAGGTCATTGGCGGGATGTATGCCGAGGGCAATGAGGATCTGGATTATGTGGTGGTGCTGGGGGCTCAGGTGAAGGGAGAGGTTCCTTCCAGGGCACTGAGAAAAAGGCTGGAAAAAGCGCTGGCATATGCATCTGAAAATCAAAATACAGTTCTTATACTGTCCGGCGGGCAGGGCCCCGGGGAGGATATTACGGAAGCAGAATGTATGCGGCGCTGGCTGACGGAGAAGGGGATCGCAGAAGAACGGCTGGTGCTGGAGGAGCAGTCTGTCAGCACAAAGGAAAATCTGCAGTTTTCCGATGAGCTAACCGGCTGCAAAGAAAAGAAAACCGGTATTTTGTCAAATAATTTTCATGTATATCGGGCGGTTAAGCTGGCGCAGAAGCTGGGATACCGGCAGCCTGAGGGCATTGCCGCAGCATCTGATCCGGTAATGCAGGTTCATTATGTGGTGAGGGAGGCTTTTGCCCTGGTAAAGGAGAAGCTGCGGGGAAATATTTAAGAGTTTCCCGTTGAAAATAAATGATAAAGAAGAAGGAGGATTATTTTTTTACTATGTCAGCAACAGGAATAAGCGATGAGATACTGAATAAAAGTGATTTGGATCTGTATCGATCGGAAGCAGAAATGATGACGGATGAATACCTGGAGGCGGCCTGCCTGAAAAGGGGTGACCTGCTGGTGGTAGGGTGTTCCAGCAGTGAGATCGCAGCTCATTCCATCGGCTCTTTTTCCAATGCGGAGCTGGGCCGGGCTGTTTTTGAGGGAATCTATGAGGTGCTGAAGCGGGAAGGAATCTATCTGGCCGCTCAATGCTGCGAGCATTTGAACCGGGCGCTGATTCTGGAGGAAGAGGCGGCGGAAAGGTTTTGCCTGGAGCCGGTGAACGTGGTGCCTCAGCCAAAGGCAGGCGGTTCTTTTGCATCGGCGGCCTATGAGGGAATGGAGCATCCGGTGGCTGTGGAGCATATCCGGGCGGCCGGCGGTATTGATATCGGTGATACCCTGATTGGCATGCATTTAAAGGATGTGGCGGTGCCTTTGCGCCTGAAAAGAAATATGCTGGGCGCTGCCCACGTGGTTTGTGCCAGAACAAGGCCCAGATATATCGGCGGCGAACGGGCACATTATGATGAACAATTAAAATAAGACTTGATTTTTTCGGGAATACGAGATATTATGAAATGGCAAAATCCATTATAATATTAAGAAAAGTGTTGATGAGAAGAGTAGAATGTGAACGTATTCAGAGAGAAGGATGAAAAGCTGCGAATCCTTTATACAGAAGCATTTGAAAACCACCTCAGAGCGGCCCTAATCCGGCACGGTGACTCCGTTATCGTCAGAATCGAGAGATCGTTTTGGCGTGCAGTGGGGGCCATAGCGATAAGGAGGGTGGAACCGCGATTGATATCGTCCCTTTCCGCAGAAGATGCGGGAAGGGATTTTTTTATTGTATAAGTCCAGTCTCAAAGCAGAGACGGATGGGCTGCTGGCAGACCATTCCGGCTATGCTTTTGAGACGACAACAGGTATGAGGAAGTAGGGCGATTAGCCCGAATTCCGAATAGCTGTAGGATTGCGAAAGCACGAAGTGCGGAGCAATCCGTGGACTTATATTTTGGGTATTGTCTGCGGGTAAACGATGCGAAGCTTTGCGCACAGAACAAACAAGCCTTAGTAAGATGTATATGCGCACCGGGGGAGAGATCAGCCAGCTCTGGCGGCGCTTGGTGCGGAATAAATGAGAAAGGGTGATAAAATGAGAAGATTGACAAAAACAGAGAAAGCGGCTGCGGCTGCTGTGCTGGCGATGGCTGCCAGTGTAGCAGGAACAGGAATCGTATTGATGAAGAAATATACCCGTCTGATGCTTCAGAAGGCGGCAGCAAAATTCCAGGACGAGGATGAAAAGGCGGAGCCGGAAGCAAAACCGGAGGCGGCGGAAGAGGAAGCAGAAGCGGAGCCGGAAGAAAAAACGGAAGCGGCGGATGAGAAGTAATAGGGAAAGGCACAGAATTGTTGCGGTAAAAAACGAGAAAGTATAGGGAATCAAAGAAAGGAGTTTTATTATGATTATTACGTTGAAGGATGGCTCTGTAAAGGAGTATGCACAGCCCATGTCCGTGATCGATATCGCAGCCGATATCAGTGAGGGACTGGCGAGAGTAGCCTGCGCAGGGGAACTGGACGGAGAGGTGGTGGATCTGCGTACCGTTGTGGATAAGGACAGCAGCCTGAATATTCTGACCTTTGACAGCGAGGGCGGAGCCGGAGCATTCCGTCATACGACTTCCCATATTATGGCTCAGGCGATTAAACGGCTCTGGCCGGAGATGAAGCTGGCTATCGGCCCCTCCATTGCAGACGGATTTTATTATGATATTGACAGCGATCGTCCCATTGTGTCGGAAGATCTGGAAAAGATCGAGGCAGAGATGAAAAAGATCGTAAAAGAGGCGCTGCCGATTACCCGTTTCACCAAATCCAGAGAGGATGCTATTGCGTACTTCAAGGAAAAGGAGGAACCGTATAAGGTGGAGCTGATCGAGGATCTGCCGGAGGATGCGGAAATCAGCTTCTATCAGCAGGGAGAATTTGTGGATCTGTGTGCCGGACCGCACCTGATGAGCACCAAACCGGTCAAAGCATTTAAGCTGACCAGCCTGGCGGGCGCTTATTGGAGAGGCAGCGAGAAAAATAAGATGCTGACCCGTATTTACGGTACCTGCTTCACCAAAAAGGCGGATCTGGAGGAATACATTACCCGCATGGAAGAAGCGAAGAAGCGGGATCACAGAAAGCTGGGCAAGGAGCTGGGCCTGTTTCTGATGAAGGAGGAGGGGCCGGGATTCCCGTTCTTTCTGCCTAAGGGAATGGTTCTGAAAAATACTCTGCTGGATTATTGGCGTGAAATCCACAGAAAGGCCGGATATGTGGAGATTTCTACTCCGATTATGCTGAGCCGCCATTTATGGGAAACCTCGGGCCATTGGGACCATTATAAGGAAAATATGTACACAACGGTCATTGATGAGCAGGATTTTGCGATTAAGCCTATGAACTGTCCGGGCGGTATCCTGGTATATCAGTCTGAACCCCGTTCTTATCGGGATCTTCCCCTTCGTATGGGCGAGCTGGGTCTGGTGCACCGTCACGAAAAATCCGGCCAGCTTCACGGCCTGATGCGTGTGCGCTGCTTTACCCAGGATGATGCCCATATCTTCATGATGCCGGAGCAGATCCGGGATGAGATCAAAGGCGTTGCGAAGCTGATCGATGAGGTTTATCAGTTGTTTGGTTTCAAATATCATGTGGAGCTGTCTACCCGTCCGGAGAATTCAATGGGAAGCGATGAGGATTGGGAGATGGCAACCAGTGCGCTGCAGGGTGCGCTGGATGATCTGGGACTGAATTATGTAGTGAACGAGGGAGACGGCGCATTCTATGGCCCCAAGATTGATTTCCATTTGGAGGATTCCATCGGAAGAACCTGGCAGTGCGGCACGATCCAGTTGGATTTCCAGCTCCCGCTGCGGTTTAACTGTGAATACATCGGAGCAGACGGCGAGAAGCACCGCCCGATTATGATACACCGGGTGGCCTTCGGCTCTATCGAGCGTTTCATCGGCATTTTGATCGAGCATTATGCCGGCGCATTCCCCACCTGGCTGGCACCGGTACAGGTAAAGGTTCTGCCCATCTCCGAAAAATATATGGAATATGGACAGAAGGTGCTGGAGCAGTTAAATGAAGCCGGCATCCGGGCAGAAATTGATACCAAGGCGGAAAAGATCGGCTATAAGATCCGGGAAGCCAGACTGCAGAAGATCCCCTATATGCTGATCGTAGGCGCAAAGGAAGAGGCGGAGGGACTGGTATCTGTCAGAAGCCGTTTCCTGGGAGACGAGGGACAGAAGAGCCTGCCTGCCTTTATTTCCGATATTACAGAGGAAATAAAATCCAGAACGGCCAGAAAGGTTGAAGTGCAGGAAGAGACAAAATAAAATAAAAAACGTATAAAAATAAAAAAGATGGCAGATACTAATCCTGTTTCTGAAAAAAGAAAGGAGGTTATGTATATGCCATCTTTAGTTTGTTCTGTACAGAATTGTGTTTACAATAACGCAATGTATTGCAGCAAGGGCGATATTATGGTAGGAGGACCGGAAGCGCAGAGGTGTCAGGAAACCTGCTGTGAAAGCTTCCAGGAACGGAAAATAGAGAATGCGAAAAGCTCTATGGGAACACCCAGCCAGGAGATCCATGTGGATTGCAAAGCATGTCATTGTACCTACAATGAGAATTGCAAGTGTACCGCAGGAAAGATTGATATAACCGGAGCAGGCGCATCAACCGGCCGTGAAACGGAATGCTCCACCTTTGAGTGCCAGTGTAAGTAATGTGACGGAGGCTGCCGCAAATGAAATCGGACAGAGAGTCGAAGGAGTTTAAAAGCTCCGGGATGAAAAAGTCCGAAAACAGCATTTTGCGGCGGCCTCCTGGTCTTTTTGATTCCCTTCGGAAAAGGCGAAAACGCAGAATTGATTTTCGGGAAAAAACTGCTTATAATGGTAGGAAAAGTAAATGCGCTTCCGGCAGATACAAATGCGCAGGATGCCGGCAGGAGACCGTCTGCGGCAATGCTATGGAGGATGGCGGCGTATTTCGGGATGGAGAACAGGAGGAAAGAAACAAATGGAGCAATTTCAGATCTGGGACAGTCATGTGCATCTGTTCCCGCCGGAAATTTATCAGAATTGGGATAAGTACGCCCAAAGAGATGAGACCTTTGCAAATCTGACCCGAAAGCCGGCCAACGGCAAGGGAACGGAGGAGGCCTGGGTCAATATTGAGGAGGCTCTGGAGTGTGCCGACCTGGCGGGAGTCTGGGGGCTGGGTATGCAGGGCTGGTACTGGAATGATGCGGGCCTGATGCGTTTACATAATGATTATATGGCGGAAGCTTTTCAGAGGTATCCCCGGCGTCTGAGAGGATTTGCGTCCGTGAATCCCAAATTCGGGCAGGAAGCGCTGGATGAGATCGAGCGGTGCGCAAAGCTGGGATTTTCCGGAATCGGAGAGCTTGGGCCGGGCGGAAACGGATACGATTTTGAGGATCCGGATTTTCTGGCCGTGCTGGACTGTGCGGAAGCCCACGATCTTCCGGTTTGTATTCACTGCGGAGAGCCGGTAGGCCATCCGTATCCCGGCAAGGACATGACGCCGCTGGCTCCCCTGCCGGATCTGGTGCGCAGCAGACCGAAGCTGAAGCTGATCCTGGCTCACATGGGAGGCGGCCTTCCCTTTTATGAAATGAATCCCAGATACCGGAAGGCGTTTGGAAATGTGCGGTATGATATGGCTACCAATCCGCTGCTGTACGATATCCGCAGCATTCGGGCGGTAATCGGTATGGCAGGAGCGGACCGGCTGCTGTTCGGAAGCGATTTCCCTCTGCTGCTTTATCCGCGAAAATGCAGGGAGGCGGATATGACCCTGTTTGTGGAGGATATCCGGCAGAATGCAGGCCTTTCACCGGAGGAATGGAGGAAGGTAATGGGCGATAATTTCCAAAGCTTTGTGGACGGTGCTTCGCATATTTGAAATAGGAGAAAATAGGCGGCGGGGAATAAGATGAAAACAATCGGAATTGATATCGGAACCACGACCATCAGTGCCGTGGTATTGGAGACAGAGGAAGAACGGGTACTGGCAGTCAGGACAATTCCAAACGACAGCTTTATGAAAAGTGATTATGAATGGGAAAGAGTGCAGGACCCGGCAGTTATAATTGATAAGGCCAGGGCGGCTCTGGATGAGCTTCTGGAGCAGTATCCGGATGTGATCTCCATTGGGCTGACCGGGCAGATGCATGGAATCGTATATGTGGACGAAGCGGGCAGGCATCTTAGCCCGCTGTATACCTGGCAGGATCAGAGAGGAAATCTTCCGGTATTTGACGGCGTTTCCCTGGTAAGCTGTATCAAGGCGTCCTGCGGCGCAGCGGTTTCTGCCGGATATGGACTGGTTACACATTTGTATCAGTGCAGAAGGGGCGGTGTTCCGGCGGGAGCCGTTTCCCTGTGTACCATTCCGGATTATCTGGGCATGATTTTGACCGGACGGAAAACGCCTCTGCTGCATAGCAGCATGGCGGCCAGCCTGGGGTTCTTCGATGGAAGAAGAGGAGTTTTCTGCGGGAAACAGTTAGAAAAGCTGGGAATGGAGCTGTCCATTCTGCCGCAGGTGACAGAGGAATTTGCTTTGCTGGGCTATTACAAGGGGAGGGCGGTCACGGCGGCGCTGGGCGATAATCAGGCCAGCTTCCTGGGGGCTGTAGGACTTCTGGAAAATACGGTGCTTCTGAATGTGGGAACCGGAGGGCAGATATCGGTGTTGTCCGAACAATATTTTGAGAAACCGGGCATTGAGGCCAGACCGTTGACAAAGGGAAAATATATCCTGGTGGGCTCCTCTCTTTGCGGAGGAAGGGCATATGCGATACTGGAAAAATTTTTCAGGGCCTGTGTAGTGGCAGCAGGCGGAAAGGACGGCCCTCAATATGAGATGATGGCCAGACTGGCGGCCGGCGCTCCTTCGGAGGATCCTATGGAAGTGCGGACCACCTTTCACGGAACGCGGACACAGCCGAAGCTGCGGGGCGCCATCCGCAACCTCAGTGAAGATAATTTTACTCCGGAGGGGCTGGTGCAGGGTGTGCTGACTGGAATGGCGAAGGAATTATACGATCTGTTTTATCTCATTCACGAAGGGACCGGTATGGAAGCCGGGAGAATTGTGGCATCAGGAAACGGAGTAAGAAAGAATGCGGCGCTGCAGCGGGCTTTCGAGGAGATGTTTGGAGCAAAGCTGGAGCTTGCCAGATACGAGGAAGAGGCGGCCTGCGGCGCAGCCATTTGTAGCAGTTCAGCCTTCAGTGAAGAGGCTGCCGCAAAATCGAAAAGCGACAGCCCCTGAGCTGAACTGTTGCGCCAAATGTAAAAAAGTGATTGACACAAAGCATAACATATGATAAAGTAGTTAAGGTTATGAATAACAGGAAAGCAGAGTATCCACTCTCACCCAGGCACAGTTTGCGTGACCCGCGGTTCATATTGGTAATAGAAGCATTTTTGTGTTTTTATGTGTACTTTATGGTGGATAACTGTGTTATCCACTTTTTTATGTCAATGTATGGAGGTGCACGACTATTAGCGAATTAATGATTAACGAACAAATCAGGGACAGGGAAGTTCGATTGATTGGGGAAAATGGCGAACAGCTTGGTATAATGTCCTCGCGGGATGCCCTGAAGCTTGCGAAGGAAGCGGAGCTGGATCTTGTAAAGATTGCGCCCGGAGCGAAGCCGCCGGTTTGCAAAATCATCGATTACGGGAAATACCGCTATGAGATGGCCCGGAAAGAAAAGGAGGCCAAGAAGAAGCAGAAAGTAATCGAGGTAAAAGAAGTCCGGTTATCTCCCAACATTGATGTAAATGATCTGAACACAAAAATATCCAGTGCCAGAAAATTCCTGCAGAAGGGGAATAAAGTGAAAGTGACCCTTCGTTTTCGCGGGCGTGAGATGGCGCACATGCAGGCCAACAGATACATCCTGGAGGATTTTGCAAAGGCTGTCGAGGATGTTGCGGTGATCGATAAACCGATTAAGCAGGAGGGCAGAAGCCTTACCATGTTCCTGTCAGAGAAAAGATAGGGTTACAAAAACTGATTGAATATAAGGAGGAATATCAAAATGCCAAAAATGAAAACCAGCAGAGCGGCTGCAAAACGTTTCAAAAAAACCGGAACCGGTTTGTTAAAGAGAAATAAAGCTTACAAGAGCCATATCTTAACCAAGAAATCTACTAAGAGAAAGAGAAATCTGAGAAAAGCAACCATCACAGATGCTACGAATGCATCCAACATGAAGAAGATTTTACCGTATTTATAAGAGTAGTCGAAGGAGGACATAAGACATGGCAAGAATTAAAGGCGGTTTGAACGCTAAAAAGAAACATAATCGTGTATTAAAGCTGGCAAAGGGTTACAGAGGAGCCCGTTCCAAACAGTATAGAGTAGCAAAGCAGTCCGTAATGAGAGCGCTGACCAGCTCCTACGCAGGCAGAAAAGAGAGAAAGCGTCAGTTCAGACAGCTCTGGATTGCACGTATCAATGCTGCAGCCCGCATGAACGGACTTTCCTACAGCAAGTTTATGCATGGTCTGAAGCTGGCGGAAGTAGATCTGAACAGAAAAGTTCTGGCTGATATGGCAGTCAATGATGCAGAGGGCTTCAAGGCACTGGCAGAGATTGCTAAGGCAAAGCTGGCATAAAAAATTAAGGGATCAGTTCCTTTTCGAAGAGGAGCTGCTGCAAAATAGAACTGGAAAGCATCCGGAAACCGCAGTGTCTGCACGGCGGAAGGCCGGGCTTGCCGGATTTATTTTGCGGCAGCTCTTTTTGGCGTAGAGAAAAATTTCCGGAATACATTCGTATCGGGATCCTTTCAGAGACATTGTTCAGGAGAAACCGGTTGATTTCGTAAAAGAAAAGTAAAATTGCATAGGAATTTCCGATTTTTTTAAAAAAAATATTGCATATTATAAAAAAATATGTTCATAAATGTGAGAGTATGGTATAATATCACCAACGCAGGCAGTGAAGGATGAGCTGTCGATAATGAAAGAGAGGATACTTTATGAAACAGAATAGTATGTTAGCGATGATACTGGCTGGCGGCCGGGGAAGCCGTTTACATGATTTGACCAATAAAGTGGCAAAGCCGGCTGTTTCGTTCGGGGGAAAATACCGGATCATTGATTTCCCGCTTAGTAACTGCGCCAACAGCGGAATTGACGTTGTGGGTGTTCTGACTCAGTATGAGTCGGTGCTTCTGAACAGCTATGTTGCTGCAGGCGGACGCTGGGGTCTGGATGCCAAAGAAAGCGGCGTTTATGTACTTCCGCCCCGTGAAAAGGCAGATGCAGGACTGGATGTTTACCGGGGAACGGCGGATGCGATTTCTCAGAATATTGATTTTATTGACAGCTTCTCTCCGGAATATCTGCTGGTGCTTTCCGGGGACCATATTTATAAAATGAATTATGACAAGATGCTGGCATATCATAAGCAGCAGAAGGCGGATGCTACGATTGCGGTGATTGAGGTTCCCATGAAGGAAGCCAGCCGTTTCGGTATTATGAATACAAATGGCGTAGACGACCAGATCGTAGAGTTTGAAGAGAAGCCTGCAAATCCCAAGAGCAATCTGGCTTCTATGGGTATCTATATCTTTACCTGGAAGCTGCTGCGCAAGCTTCTGCTGGCGGATATGAAGAACCCGGATTCTCATCATGACTTCGGTAAGGACATCATTCCTACCCTTCTGAACGATGATAAGCGTCTGTTTGCTTACCGCTTCAAAGGATATTGGAAGGATGTGGGAACCATCGATTCTCTTTGGGAAGCGAATATGGATCTGCTGAGCCCGGGAAATGAATTGGATCTGAGCGACCGTACCTGGCAGATTTATACGGAAGATGTGGATGCAATGCCCCAATATGTGGGAGAGGGAGCAGAGATTCAGAATGCTTATATCACCCAGGGCTGTGTGATTGAGGGCGAGGTAAAAAATTCCGTCCTGTTTACAAATGCGAAGGTAGGCGCAGGCGCCAGGGTGATTGACAGTGTATTGATGCCCGGCGTAACCGTAGGAGAGGGAGCCGTACTGAACCGTGTACTGGTGGCAGATAATGTCCGGATCGGAAAGGGCGCTGTCGTAGGAAGCCCGGACAGTGAGAATATTGAACTGGTAGCAAAAAATGTAAAGGAGGCCGAATAATATGTTTAAGGCATTTGGAATTGTAAACTGTTCCTCAAAAAATATATGGGTGGAAGGTCTCCAGGATTATCGTCCCATCGGGGCATTTTCCTTCCTTGGAAGATACCGTGTCATTGATTTTCCCATTTCCAATCTGAGCAACAGCGGGATCGACCGCATTCAGGTGTATGTAAACAATAAGCCCCGTTCCTTAACGGAGCATGTGGGAACGGGACGCCATTATGGCATCAATTCTAAGAGCGGTGTGCTGCAGATTCTTTTCTCCGAGGAAAGATCCAGAAATGATATCTACAATACCGATATCGCTGCTTATCTGGAGAACATGGAATGCATCAATATGATGCATCATCCCTATGTGGTGATCGCACCCAATTATATGATCTATACCTGTGATTATTCAAAGCTGATTGATCAGCATATGGAATCCGGCGCAGATATTACACTTTTGTATCATACCGTGGATAATGCCAGAGATCACTATTTAAGCTGCAATGTTCTGAATCTGAATAAGCAGAAAGGTGTTCTTTCCATCGAGCCGAATCAGGGTACAGCCAAGAACCGCAGCATTTTCATGGATACCTACATTATGAAGAAAGAGCTTTTTGTGGAGCTGGTGCAGAAGGCGAAGGAAATGTCCTCTGCATTTACACTGGCAGACATCGTCAATGTAGAATGTAAGGAGATGGATGTGCGGGGCGTTGCGCACCGGGGGTACTTTGCTTCCATTACGGATTTCCAGAGCTACTACGATGCGAATATGGGATTGATTGATCTGCAGAAGGCAAAGGAGCTGTTTGATCCGGAATGGCCGATCTATACTCATACGAATAACTCCAGTCCGACACACTATTATAAGACGGCCAGTGTCAAGAGCTCTGTTATCGCCAATGGCTGCATGATCGAGGGAAGTGTGGAGAATTCGATTGTAGGACGCGGATGTACCATTAAAAAGGGTGCCGTAGTGAAAAACAGCATTATTTCTACCGATGTGGTGATCGGTGAGAATGTTCATGTGGAGAACATGGTGGTGGATAAACACAGCCAACTGACCCGCATAAAAGAGATCGTTTCAGATCCGGAGCATCCGGGATATATTAAGAGAGCTGATATCCTCTAATGGATCGGAGCGTGTTTCGGAAAGGGACAAAGGCGAAAAAGGAAGGTGCGGGATGAAAAGGACGAAAGGCCTGAATGCAAATGAATTGAAGCTGATTGCAATTACTGCGATGACCGTCGATCATTTGACATGGACGCTGTGGCCCGGTTATTCCAGAGTGTGGTGGGTGCTGCTGCTTCATGTGATCGGCAGGCTGACGGCTCCTATCATGTGGTTTTTTGTGGCCGAGGGGTATCATTATACCCATGATGTGAAGAAATATGCGGGGCGGCTCTTTGCGCTGGCGCTGATTTCTCATTTTGCCTATAATTTCTGTTTCGGCATTCCGTTTCTTCCGTTTCAGACCAGTGTTTTCAATCAGACCAGTGTGGCATGGTCCCTGGCCTGGGGGCTGGTGCTTTTGCAGGTGAATGACAGCAAAACATTAAAGGAATGGCAGAGGCTCCTGATTATCCTGCTTGTCTGTGTGATCACGTTCCCCTCGGACTGGAGCTGCATAGCGGTTATGGCCATTCTGTTTATGGGAGCGTACCGGCAGGACTTTAAGAAGCAGATGATGTGGATGATGTTCTGGACGCTGATGTACGCTTTGGTTTATTTCCTGTTTATTGACCGTGTTTATGCGGTGGTGCAGCTATTTACCTGCCTGACCATACCCTTACTGTATCGGTACAATGGGCAGCGGGGAAAATGGAAGGGCATGGGAAAGCTGTTTTACGCATATTATCCGGCTCACCTGGCTGTATGCGGCATCATCCGCGTGGCGCTTTGGGGCGCAGGATTTTCCACCGGAACCGCAAATTTTTAATCCTTGTTACATAAAATCAGAGGGGATGATACATCCTCCGGATAAAACAGCAGATCGTGATTGATCGTGCGGTAAAACAGGGCCCGGAATTTTTCCGGGTCCTTTGTCTGTCCAAGGGCCCACATGGTCTTGGCGACGACTGCCTCCAGGGTCATATCATAGGATTCCGGCAGATGGAATTCGTGCTTCATCGATTTGCCCACCTGATAGATGGACATATCGCTTCCCTCATGTGTCACCTGGGTGGCCATGATAATCAGCTTTCCGGCCCGGAGACAGTTCCGGAGGGCTTCATAAAAGCTGTCATCCCCATAATCTGGCAGGCCGCCTACGCCGAAGGATTCGATAATAACGGCATCAAAGGAATCGGCGATGGCTTCCAGCAGCCTTCCGCTACTTCCGGGAACCAGCTTATACAGAAAGACCCGGGGGTCAAGCTGATGGTAAAAGGTCAGGGGCCGGGTGATCTGATATTTGTCATCAATGTAAAAAACAATGCGGCTTTCCTGTATGGAAGCGATCACGGGGTAATTGATGCTGGAGAAGGCGTTATAGCTTTTCGTAAATTCCTTTTTTGCCCTGGTTCCGGCAATGACATTGCCGCCGAACACAATATTTACTCCGTGAGCCTTATCGTGGGCGGCAAAACGCAGGCTGTCCAGCAGGTTGGTCCGGGCATCCGTTACTGCCAGGTCAATGGGCTTCTGTGCCCCGGTAACGACGACCGGCTTGTAATTATTCTGGATCAGATAAGACAGGGCGGCGGCCGTGTAAGCCATGGTATCCGTGCCGTGACAGATCACAAAGCCGTCATAATACTCATACTTCCTTTCAATCAGGGAAGCCAGGAGCAGCCATTGCTCCTGACAGACGTTGGTGCTGTCCAGATTAAAGGGCTGGACGGTGTCAATCCGGCAAAAATCCCTGGCTGAGGGCACATAGGACAGCAGCTCCTCAGAGGAGATTTGAGGGCTTAATCCCTTTTCTGTATATTTTGAGGCGATGGTGCCGCCGGTGGCAATCAGAAGCAGTTTTTTCATTTCCTTATCCTTTCTTTTCTTTCTAATTTTTTATTCATCTAATTTTATAATTCAAACTGCGCCAGGTCAATCCTTACTGTTCACCCCATTCTCAGTAACACGCCTTCTTTTCCGGCCGTCAGTTGTAAATTTGCTATGTCAGCGGGAACCGTGGCTCATAGCAGAAGGGAGGGAATGGCGGGGGTCAGGCGCGGAGAATTTTCTCCAGCGCTCTGGCAGCGATGCTGCCGCAGTATCCCGGATCCTTTACCAGGCAGACGGTGCGCTGCTCTATCTGGCAGTCCAGCTTGATCTCAAACAGCCTCCCCTCCTTCAGGCCGTTGGCAGCCAGGGATTCCGGGAGGAATCCGATCCCCAGATTATGCTCGATCATGGGCAGCACCTGGTCGGTTACGGAAGCTTCGATTTCAGGAACCAGGGAAAGGCCGTGCTCCAGAAAAATGCGGTTGTAGAAAGCGCGGGTATTGGCCTGGCTGTTTAATAAAATCAGCGGATAGCCGGACAATTTGGAGAGCTTCAGAGGCTGCCGGGCCAGATGGGCAAAACGGGTGCCGCCCACCAGAATCTCCCGAAGGGGCATCAGCGGGATTTCAATCAAAGGCCGGGTAATTCCGGTGGGAGTCGTTACCACGGCAAAGTCCACCAGACCTGCTTTTAAGGAGGCTATGGCCTGGGCAGTAAGAACACTGGAAATTTTGATATGAATATCCGGATAAAGCTGGTGAAATTGTTCCAGCCTAGGCAGCAGGAAGGTATGCAGAGCAGTTTCGCTCACGCCGATGGAGACCAGGCCGTTCTGAAGATTTTTTGCGTCAGAAAGCTCCTGCTGCGCCATTTCGATCTGGCGGTGCGCAACGGAAATCCTCCGGTAAAGCTTCTGCCCTTCGGGGGTCAGCGTAACGCCCCGGTTGGAGCGGATAAACAGCCGGCATCCCAGCTCGTGCTCCAGATTGCTGATGGCCCGGGATACGTTGGGCTGATTGTTCATCAAAGCAGTGGCTGCCTGTGTGAAATTCTGGTATTTGGCAACGTAATAAAAGATGCGGTAATAATCATAAGTTATACTCATAGTTCATCCTTTGCTATGCGAAATTGACATGATTGTAATATGAAATATACATTTTACATATTGTTGTGAGGTGAGTATAATACATTTTCGAAATAGGAGCAAGAGCCTATTTGTGAAGCGTCTGCCGAAGAAGGCGGCGTGAAGGCGTTTCCGGTATGCGGTTACGCACAAAAAAGGCAGCAGCGGAATAACTGCAAAGAAAGGATGTGGTAGAATGGAGCGTTTAGCGGCAAGTCTGATGGAAGAGCTAAACTGCGAGACAGCCTTTACAATTCCCGTTTTTGGAGGAATTGCAGTAGCGGAATCCACGGTAATAACCTGGGTGATCATGGCAGTTCTCGTTCTTGGGTCCCTATTGCTGACCAGAAATTTCCGGGTCAATCAGATCAGTAAACGGCAGGCCGCAGTGGAAGCGGCAGTAACCTGGCTGAATCATTTTGTGGAGAATATGATCGGAGAGAACGGAAAGCGGTATGTTCCTTATCTGGTAACGGTGCTGCTGTATATTGGCATCTCCAATATCAGCGGTTTGTTTGGGGTAAAGCCGCCGACAAAGGATTTGAATGTGACGGCTGCGCTGGCATTGATGAGTATTCTTCTGATTGAAATTGCAGGGATTCGTCAGAAGGGAATGAAAAAGTGGGGTAAGAGCTTTGCAGAGCCGGTGGCGATCATTGCTCCCATCAATGTTCTGGAAATTTTTATCCGCCCCTTATCTCTTTGTATGCGTTTATTTGGAAACGTACTTGGGGCCTTTGTTATTATGGAGCTGATCAAACAACTGATTCCGGTGGGAGTTCCCCTGGTATTCAGCCTGTACTTTGATCTGTTTGACGGATTGATTCAGGCCTATGTATTTGTATTCCTGACCTCCCTGTTTATCAAAGAGGCGGTGGAATAAAACCGCCGGGAGGCACATTTACACAGCACAAAGGTGTTTCCTTATAAATTTTTTAATCGGCTGAAATTTTGTAGAAAAGGAGAATAAAAAGATGAGTACATTAATCGCAATCGGAGCAGCTATCGCAGTTCTTACAGGTATCGGAGCAGGCGTCGGCATTGGAATCGCAACCGCCAAGGCAGTGGATGCAGTGGCCAGACAGCCGGAAGCGGAGGGCAAGATCAGCAAGCTGCTTCTTCTGGGATGCGCCCTTGCGGAGGCTACCGCAATTTACGGCTTTGTGATTGCACTGTTAATTATCCTGTTCCTGAAATAGGGACAGAGCGGGAGCGTGCTGAAATGGAAATTTGGTTTGCAAAATGCGCTCTGAAAAAAGCAGGAAAGGCAGGGAAATGGCGTGCTTCGATTAGACTGGAATCTTTTATTTAACATAATCAATCTGATGATTTTGTATTTTTTGATGAAAAAATTTCTTTTCGGTCCTGTGAACGTAATTCTGGCGAAACGTCAGGCAGAGGCGGAGGAGCGGTTTATCCAGGCGGATGAAAAGGAAACACAGGCCAGGGAAACCAGGCAGCGGTATGAAACACTGCTGGCGGATGCGGAAGGACAGAGAAAGCAGCTTGTGGCGGAGGCCAGACAGGAAGCCTCCCGGGAATATGCGCGCATGATAGAGGAGGCAAAGCTTCAGGCAGACGGAATTGTGGAAAAGGCAAGAACCGATGCGGAGAATGAAAAAAGAGTGATCATGCAGCAGGCGGATTCTGCGGTGAAGGAGCTGGTGGTGAACGCAGCGGCTAAAATGGTGGGAGCTGCCCAGGATGCGGAAAGCGATAAAGCGCTGTATGACTGCTTCCTGAAGAAAACGGAAGCACCGTGCGGATTGGAGAGTTGATAAAATGCAGATAGTAGAAATGTATGCAGATATGATCAGGAAGCTGGAAATTCCCAGAGAAGCGATCCGACAGACAGAAGAGATTTTTGAGGCAGTTCCCGAAATGCTGACAGATTTATCCAACCCGGTGAAAGAGCTGGAAAGGAAGCATCGTGTCATTGATAAGGTATTTCCGGAGGCAGTGCGGAATTTTTTGAAATTGCTGTGCGACAATGATGCAATCGGCTTTTTCCCCGGGATTTGTCAGACATATCACAGCAGGAGCCTTGTGAAGGCAGGAGTAACCTGCGCAACCCTGCGGTATGTGACGCTTCCGGATGAGGGGCAGATGGAAAGGCTGAAAGAATTTGCAAGACGGGAATGCGGCACGGATGAGATGGAATTCGTTGCCCGGAGGGATCCGTCGCTGGGCGGCGGCTTCGTGCTGGATATCGGCGAAAAGGAGTTTGACTGGTCAACGGCGGGAAGAGTCGCACAGATGCAGGCTTATCTGGAGCAGAAAACAGAGAGGCAGCCCCAGAGTCTGGAGGGCATTATCTCTATTTTAAGAAGCGAGCTGGAGGAGTTTGACCTGGAGGCCAGGGACAAAGAAGTAGGTACGGTTGTCTGGGTAGGAGACGGAATTGCCAATATTGACGGTATGGATCATGCGATGTACGGCGAGATCGTCTTGTTTGACAATGGTGTGAAGGGAATGGTTCAGGATATCCGCAGGGATGAGATTGCCTGTATCCTGTTTGGAAGAGATACTGGGATCCGGGAGGGCAGCCGGGCTGTGCGCACCGGAAAGCGGGCCGGTATTCCTGTGGGAGAAGGCTTTCTGGGAAGAGTGGTGGATCCCCTGGGAGCGCCCATTGACGAGGAAGGGCCTGTTTTATCCACGGAATACCGGCCGGTGGAGCAGGAGGCTCCGGGCATTGTGGATCGGAAATCCGTCAGTATTCCCCTGGCTACCGGAATTTTATCCATCGATTCCATGTTTCCCATCGGCAGAGGACAGCGGGAACTGATTATCGGCGACCGTCAGACGGGAAAAACCTCCATTGCGATCGATACCATTTTAAATCAGAAAAAAACCGGGGTGATCTGTGTCTATGTAGCCATCGGCCAGAAGGCTTCCACCATTGCCAGGCTGGTGAACACGCTGAAACAGAGCGAAGCCATGGATTATACCATCGTGGTGGCGGCTACTGCGTCTGATCCGGCACCTCTGCAGTATATAGCGCCCTATTCGGGAACCGCCCTGGCGGAATATTTTATGCATCAGGGAAAGGATGTGCTGATCGTCTATGATGATCTGAGCAAGCATGCAGTGGCTTACCGTGCGCTGTCCCTGCTGCTGGAGCGTTCTCCGGGACGTGAGGCGTATCCCGGGGATGTGTTTTACCTTCATTCCAGACTGCTGGAGCGTTCCAGCCGTCTGAGCGAGGAACAGGGTGGCGGCTCCCTCACGGCGCTGCCGATCATTGAGACGCAGGCAGGGGATGTCTCCGCCTATATTCCCACCAATGTCATTTCCATTACGGACGGGCAGATCTTTTTGGAGAGCGATCTGTTTTTCTCCGGTATGCGCCCGGCAGTGAATGTGGGGCTGTCTGTATCCCGTGTGGGCGGCGCTGCCCAGACAAGGGCTATGAAAAAGGCGGCCGGAAGCATCCGTATCGATCTGGCGCAATACCGGGAAATGGAAGTGTTTACGCAGTTTAGCTCGGATCTGGATGCGGCTACGAAGGAACAGCTTCAGTATGGAAAATGTCTGATGGAGCTGTTAAAGCAGCCGCTGTGCCATCCCCTTTCTATGGCAGAACAGGTAATTACCCTGTGTGCGGCCACCGGAAAGGTCATGCAGGATCTGCCGCTTCCGGAGGTAAAGTCATTTCAGTTGGAGATGCTGGAATGGTTCAGGACCCGGCATCCGGAGATCATCCGTACCCTGGAGGCAACGGGAGATTTGCCGGATGAACTGAAGGCCCGAATCCTGGATGCGGCCAGGGCCTTCCAGGAGGAGCGCAGCCCGAAAGAAAGCATCTCAGAAGAAGGCAGTGCGGAAGCGGGCAAGATGAAGGAAAGCGGACAGGAAGAGAGCGGTTTGGCGGTCGGCAGACAGGGGTGATTGGATGGCAAATGCAAGGGAAATTCAGAGCAGAATAAGAAGCATTCAGGATACGATGAAAATCACCAATGCGATGTACATGATTTCCTCTACGAAGCTTCGGAGGGCACGCCGGGAGCTGGAGGAAACGGAGCCTTATTTTTATACGCTTCAGGCGATGATTGCCCGGATCATCCGTCATATGCCGGAGATGGAGCACCGGTATTTTGAGGCGCCGGGGAAGCCGGAAAAGAAAAAATGCGGTTATCTGGTGGTGACAGCGGACAAGGGAATGGCAGGAGCCTACAATCATAATGTCCTGAAGCTGGCAGAGGAGCAGTTGGCGGATGAAGCAGAGGAGGGGCAGTCCTCAGAGCAGGCACCGTCTCTGAAAAAGAATTACACGCTTTTGGTGGTGGGGGAAGTGGGAAGGCAGTATTTTCACGGGAGGAAAATTCCGGTGGATGAGCATTTTTTGTATACGGCCCAGAATCCCACCATGCACAGAGCGAGAATTATTGCCGCCAGGGTTTTGGAGCTGTACGAATCGGGAGCGGCGGATGAGTTTTACATGATCTATACCTCCATGGTGAATGCAGTGCAGACCCGGACCAACAGGGTGAAGCTGCTTCCGCTGGAGAAGCAGGAATTTGGAGGAGACAAAATGAAAGTGCCGGTGAATGTGCATCAGGAAGCGTTTACTTTTAAGCCGTCGGCGGAAGCGGTGCTGGATAATTTGGTGCCCAACTATCTGGCAGGATATGTTTACGGCGCACTGGTGGAATCCTACTGCAGCGAGCACAATGCGCGGATGACCGCCATGCAGTCGGCCAATGACAGCGCCCGGAAAATGCTGCATTCGCTGGGCGTGGAATACAACCGTGTCCGGCAGAACGCCATTACCCAGGAGATTACCGAGGTAATTGCCGGAGCGAAGGCACAGAAGAAAAAGAAGGGACAGACCCATAAAGATAAGGAAAAAACGGAATTGTGCCGAAGGCAGGATGGAAAACGATGAAATTTTACGGAAGCGGTGAAAAAGGAGGCAGAATATGTCGAAAGGGAAAATAGTTCAGGTGCTGGGGCCGGTGGTGGACGTAGCGTTTGCGGACAGTGATCTGCCCGGCATTGAGGAAGCCCTGGAAGTCATAAACGGCGGGAAGCGGTGTGTCATGGAGGTGGCGCAGCATATTGGAGGCAGTACCGTGCGCTGCATTATGCTGGCATCCAGTGACGGACTTCACAAGGACATGGAAGTGACAGCCACCGGCCGGGGAATAGCGGTTCCGGTGGGAGAAAAAACGCTGGGCAGACTGTTCAATGTGCTGGGAGATACCATTGACGGGGGAGCGCCTCTTTCCGGCGGGGAACGGTGGGAAATTCACCGGGAACCTCCCGCCTTCAGCCGGCAGAGTCCTGTGGCCCAGATGCTGGAAACCGGAATCAAGGTAATTGATTTGCTGGCACCCTATGCAAAGGGCGGGAAGATCGGTCTGTTCGGCGGCGCTGGCGTTGGCAAGACGGTGCTGATTCAGGAGCTGATTCGGAATATTGCCACGGAACACGGCGGGTATTCCATTTTTACCGGAGTGGGCGAGCGATCCAGGGAGGGAAATGATCTCTGGAGCGAGATGAAGGCGTCCGGAGTGCTGGAGAAAACGGCGCTGGTATTCGGACAGATGAACGAGCCGCCGGGAGCCCGTATGCGGGTGGCCCAAACCGGGCTTACCATGGCAGAGTATTTCCGGGATGTGGAAAAGCAGAATGTGCTGCTGTTTATCGATAATATTTTCCGGTTTGTCCAGGCCGGCTCCGAGGTGTCGGCACTGCTGGGCCGTATGCCCTCGGCAGTGGGCTATCAGCCTACCTTGGCCACAGAGCTGGGTGAGCTGCAGGAACGAATCGCATCCACGAAAGACGGGTCCGTCACCTCTGTACAGGCGGTGTATGTGCCTGCGGATGATCTGACCGACCCGGCCCCGGCCACCACCTTTTCCCATCTGGATGCCACCACGGTGCTTTCCAGAAGGATTGTGGAGCAGGGCATCTATCCGGCTGTGGATCCGCTGGAATCCACTTCCCGGATTCTGGAAGAGGACGTGGTGGGCAGGGAGCACTATGAGACGGCCAGGCGGGTGCAGGAAATTTTGCAGAAATACCGGGAGCTGCAGGATATCATCGCTATTTTGGGTATGGAGGAGTTGTCGGAGGAGGACAAGATCACGGTGCATCGTGCCAGAAAGATCCAGAGATTCCTGTCCCAGCCCTTCCATGTGGCAGAAAACTTTACCGGTGTGCCGGGAAGATATGTGCCGGTGAAGGAAACCGTCCGGGGCTTCAAGGCTATCGTCACCGGAGCCATGGATGCGTATCCGGAGGCAGCATTTTTCAATGTGGGCACCATCGATGAAGTGATAGAAAAAGCAAAAAACATGTGACGGCAAAAGAACCTGAACGCCGGGAAAGCGGAAGGTCTATGGCTGTGGAGTCAAATCAGGATCCATGGAAAAACGGGAATCGGAGGATAACGGAATGGCATCATTTCATTTAAAGATCATTGCCAGTGATAAGGTTTTTTTTAACGGCGAAGCGGAGAGCGTGACTGTGCCGGCACCGGATGGGGAATATGCGTTTATGGCCCATCATGATGATCTGGTGCTGGCAGTGGTTCCCGGGGAGCTGCGCTGCAAAGGTGCGGATGGAACAGAAACGTATGCTGTGGTGGGCAGCGGTTTTGCACAGATGGTCAATAACAGAGCCGTGGTGCTGGTGGATACGGCGGAGCGGCCGGAGGATATCGATGAGGTGCGCGGGAGGAGCTGGAGCGCGCCCGGGAGGCGCTGCGCCAGAAACAGTCCGTTCAGGAATATCATATTTCCCAGGCATCGCTGGCCAGAGCCCTTTCACGGCTGAAGGGAAAAAAAGGATAGGGACATTTGTCTCAGTGATACAAACACCCCGGATACAGATCCGTTTGCCTTTTGATTTTGCGGCGGCGGAGTTGAGATGCCGAAGGCATTTTTTTATCTCATAGGAAAGACCTTGCTGCTTTAAAGCGCGAAAGTATGCGACTTTCCTATGAGATAAAAGCCCTACGGGCAAACAATGCGCAGCTACGCGCGCGGAACAAAAGCTGTGCCGTCGAAATATTGGAACGCGGGAGTGTGCGAAGCACACTTTTGTTCCTGCGCCGTATAATGTGACTCATAATCCGTTGACTCATAAACACCATGTTGTATTATTTTACCTGGAGGAGCAGCATATGATAAAAAAGAAATTTGGAAATCGAGTTCGGGAATTAAGAACACAAGCAAATTTAAGTCAGGAAAAGTTTTCACTTCTGATCGATATGGATAGAACCTATTTGGCATCGGTAGAAAATGGAAGAAGAAATATATCTCTTGAAAATATTGCTAAAATTGCGGATGGATTTCATATTACGATCGAGGAGCTTTTTAAAGGGATGTAAGTTCCGCTTTTGGAACAATAAGCATCAGTGCCTGTGCGCTGATCGATACGATATAAGGAGATATTATAATGGAAACAAAAGAAAATACGATGGGTACCAGGCCTCTGCCGGGCCTGCTTCTTTCAATGGCCGTTCCGGCGGTCATAGCAAATCTGGTCAACTCCCTGTATAACATAGTGGATCAGATTTTTATTGGACATGGTGTGGGATATCTGGGTAATGCGGCTACCAGCATTGCGTTTCCGCTGACAACGGTATGTATGGCCTTCGGGCTGACCTGCGGGATTGGAGGATCTGCAAATTTTAACCTTGCGCTTGGGCGCAAAGAGACAGAAAAAGCAAGGAAGGTGGTGGGAACCGCCTCCTCTGTCGTTCTGATCATCGGCATTATTGTATGTATTCTTACGAATCTGTTTTTAGAGCCTCTGCTGATTTTGTTTGGAGCCACGGATCATGTTATGGATTACGCTATGCAGTACACCAGGATCACGTCCTTCGGTATTCCGTTTTTGATGTTTTCCACAGGGGTGAATCCCCTTGTCCGGGCTGACGGAAGTTCGGCGTATTCCATGACGGCGATTGTGGCGGGAGCGGTGCTGAATACCATACTGGATCCTGTTTTTATCTTTGTATTCGGATGGGGAATTGCGGGAGCAGCCATTGCAACGCTGATCAGCCAGATTTTGTCTGCGGTGATCCTGGCAGTGTATTCCCGGCGGTTTAAGTCTGTACAGCTTTCGGCAGGTGATTTTATTCCCAGTCTGGATTCCCTGAAAAGCATTGTGTCGTTAGGAATGTCGTCCTTTATTTTTCAGTCCTCTATGCTGGTGATACAGATCGTGACCAATAATATGCTGAGAACCTACGGCGCTGTCTCCGTTTACGGCAGCGATATTGCCATTGCGATTGCAGGAATTGTCACAAAGATTAATTCCATTTTTATTGCGGTGATTATAGGTATTGTGCAGGGAGCGCAGCCGATTATCGGATACAATTACGGTGCCAAGAAGTATGGCAGGGTGAAGGGAATCGTCAGGCTGATGCTTATCGCAGCTTTTGTTGTTTCCCTGATATGCTTCACTGTCTTTGAATGCTTCCCGAGGCAGTTGATTTCTCTGTTCGGCGGCGGATCGGAGCTGTACTTTGCATTTGGTATCAAATATGTACGGGTATTCCTGTTTTTTACAATATTAAATGGAATACAGATAGCAAGCACCACGTTCTTTCAGGCCATCGGAAAGGCGGGCAGAGGCGCTTTGCTCTCCCTGACAAAGCAGGTTATTTTTCTGCTCCCCCTGCTGGTGCTTCTGCCCCGCTTTATGGGAGTGGAGGGGGTTATGTATGCAGGCCCGGCTTCGGATCTGGTGGCATTTTTAACGGCGGCCTCTCTGCTGTATATGGAAATGAAGCATATGCCGAATACAGAAAATGATGCCGTGTAATGGTAAGAATACCGGGTTGATGCAGGAATAAAACGAAAAAAGAAAGCTGGAAAGGTTCGATGGATATCGTAGAAACATTTGGAAGTTATGTGGATAAACTGAGCGCGGATAACCCGGAACGGGCAAGGCGGCTGCTGAAAACAGGCTGGGAAGCACAGAATCTCCGGTTCCGTCTGATGCCGGAGAAGCGATTGCTTCCGGCGGACCGTCATATGGCGCAGTTGATGATGGAAACCATGCTCCGGCCTTTGAAAAGACCGGAGGATTCTGTGGTAGTCAGCGTTTTTACGCCCTGTGAGCTGATGCAGGAGGTGGGCCTGAATCCTTACAACGTGGAAAGCTTTTCCTGTTATCTGACAGGATCAAAGGCGGAGCGGGCCTTTTTGCAGCAGGCGGAAAACGCAGGAATTTCGGAGACGCTGTGCAGCTACCATAAAACCTTTATCGGAGCGGCGCAGAGCGGCCTGCTTCCGGCACCGAAGTGCATTGTATATACAAATCTGACCTGCGATGCGAACCTTGTTACGTTTCGGACTCTTTCTGAGCTGTATCAGGTGCCTGCCTTCGTGATCGATGTTCCGATGGAGCAGGATGAGGAAAATGTGGCGTATGTAGCGGGGCAGCTCCGGGAGCTGGCCGCTTTTCTGGAGGAGGTTACGGGAAAGCAGATCCTGGAGGAGCATTTAAAGGAGCGCCTTGCCCGCAGCAGGCGGACCCTTGAAAATTATGAAAAATTTCAGAGACTGAGAGCCGATAAATATGTGCCTGCGGATCTTGTGACGCCGCTGTACAGCGGAATGACGAACAATATTCTGCTTGGGACCAGGGAGGAGGAGCGCTATACGGAAGAGCTTCTGCGGGATATTCAGAGTGCGGGACCGGCAAAGGGAAAGCGGGTTTACTGGATGCACACGATTCCTTTCTGGTCGGAGGCAGTGAGGGACGCTTTGTATTTTAATGAGAGAATGCAGATCGTGGGCTGCGAGCTGGCTTCCGTGTGTGATTCCGACTTTCATCCGCAGAAGCCCTATGAGGCCATGGCAAGAAGAATGGTGTACCATGCATTAAACGGAAGTATTTTCCGAAGGATCGACGCAGGCATCCGGCACGCCAAGGAAGCGGGAGCGGACGGCGCGGTATGGTTCTGTCATTGGGGCTGCAAGCACACGCTGGGAGGCGCCCAGCTTGCTAAAAAGAAATTTGAGGAGGCAGGGCTTCCTCTGTTAATTCTGAATGGAGACGGATGTGACAGAAGCCACGGCGGCGAGGGACAGACGTCCACCAGGCTGGAAGCCTTTCTGGAAATGCTGGAGGGAGAAAAAGTATGAATAAGACGTATTATGTCTGTAAATATACGCCCATTGAACTTCTGACTGCTTTTGGCGGGGAATGCGCTAACATGAATGAGATGCCGAAGGGGTTTGAGGCGGCAGAGCAGCTTGCTCATCCCAATATCTGCGGTTTTGGAAAGGCGCTTCTGGAGGAAGTGATGAGCGGCGGCGTGCGGGAGCTGGTGCTGGTAAACTGCTGTGATACGATCCGCAGCGTTTATGACGTTCTGAAGGAATGGGGGCAGATGGATTTTCTGTATCTGCTGGATGTGCTGCACAGCAGCGGGGGCTGCAGCAGAGAGCGTCTGACGGCCCAGCTTGAAAAGCTGGCAAAGGCCTATGGGGCATACTGCGGACGGTCCTTTGACGCAGAGAAATTCAGGAATGCCTTTCTTTTGCCGAAACGGCTGCAGGAACCGCATTTGACGGTGCTTGGGGCGAGAATGGGAACAGAATTGTTTGAGATGGTACAGCGTGTTATGCCCTTGCCGGTGGAAAATGCGACCTGTGTCAATAACCGGACGGTGGGAGAACAATCACCGCCGGAAACAGAAGATTTCCACGAGCTGATGGAATGGTATGCGGGGGAATTGCTGCGTCAGCTTCCCTGTATGCGCATGACAGATCTGACGGGGAGAAAGCAGATCTATAATGCTCCCGGGCTGCGGGGGATCATTTATCATACCGTAAAATTCTGTGATTTCTACGGCTTTGAGTACGCACAGCTAAAGCAATATAAGGATCTTCCGCTTTTAAAGATCGAATCTGATTATACGGTGCAGAGCAGCGGGCAGCTTATGACAAGGCTGGAGGCCTTTGCCGAGCGGATTGATCCGGAGGTGTATCAGGGAAGGGAGAAAAAAATGGGAAAAGGCTATTTTGCGGGAATTGACAGCGGTTCTACCAGCACGGATGTGGTGATATTAAATCAGAAAAGGGAGATTGTAACAGGGATTATTCTTCCAACGGGAGCGGGAGCGGCCATCGGAGCGGAGCGTGCGCTTGAGGAAGCCCTGAAAAAGGCCGGGATCCAACGGGAGGATATCGATGCGCTGGTTACTACGGGATATGGCCGGGGGGCCATTGATGGGGGTGACAAGAGCATCACGGAAATCACCTGCCATGCCAGAGGCGCTCATTTTCTGGACCCGTCCGTGCGCACGGTAATTGACATCGGCGGCCAGGACAGCAAGGTGATTCGCCTGGATGAGGATGGAGCTGTGGCAAATTTTGTTATGAATGACAAGTGCGCTGCCGGAACCGGAAGATTTCTGGAAATGATGGCGCGTACCATGGAGATAAGTATGGATGAGCTGGGGAGGACGGGCCTGCATTATCAGGAGGACATTACGATCTCCAGCATGTGCACGGTGTTTGCAGAGTCAGAGGTAGTGTCCCTAGTTGCGCAGAATAAATCGATGGACGATATTGTTCACGGACTGAATAAGGCGGTAGCGGCTAAAACAGCGGCATTGGTAAAAAGAGTGGGCGGTCAGGAATGTTATATGATGACCGGAGGCGTCTCAAAAAACCAGGGACTGGTGCGTACCTTGGAGGAAAAGCTTGGTACAAAGCTTGTGATCAGTGAATATGCACAGCTCTGCGGCGCATTGGGGGCCGCATTGTTTGCATTGGATATGGCGGAATAAAGAAGAGAAGAGGAAAGACGGAGTGCGGATTCGCAGCTCCGTCTTTTTTTATCTCATAGAAAAACCTTGCTGCTTTAAAACGCTAAAGTACGCAACTTTCCTATGAGATAAAAGCCCTGCGGGCAAACGATGCGCAGCTACGCGCGCGGAACAAAAGCTGTGCTGTCGAAATATTGGAATGCGGGAGTGTGCGAAGCACACTTTTGTTCTAAATAGAATAATATTCGAAATAATAATTGACAAATAAGTGTATGAATTTTAAAATAAATACAAAATAAGACGGAAAAACGTTATATTTAGAACGTAAAAATGTCGAAAAGGAGAGGGTAGCATATGGAATATACGAGACCAATCGGAACCAGCTATGATCGGAAACAGTGTCCGAAAGGACATTGGTTTGATCCGTCCATTACACCGGTGTGTCCGGTGTGTGCGGAAGAGGAGGCACGAGCGACTTATCCGGCAGGACAGGGTGCGGTACCGCCTACCGGACCTATGAATTACGGACGGGATGCGGTACCGCCTACCGGACCTGTGAATTACGGACAGGCGAAAGCAGATTCGGGCATGGCGGCTTTTTCGGAAGGAGCACAGGAGGAGAGCCGGAGCCGCAATTCCAGACAGGAGACGCCGCAGGAAACGCGTTCTCTGGTGGACGAGATCGACGTAACAAGGGTACAAAGTATGTTTGGCGGATCCCGGTCAGGAGACAGCGAAGGGGAACAGGAATTTTTCAATCCGCTGGTGGGATGGCTGGTGTGTACGGAAGGTCCGTCCAAAGGGGCGGATTACCGGATTTATTCCGGCTATAACTATATCGGACGGAATCCCAGCATGGACATCTGTATTACCGGGGACGAGTACATCAGTCACGACCGTCATGCGGTGATTACTTTTGACCCCAGGAGCAGAAGGTTCTATTTTGCTCCCGTCAACGCCAAAAATATTGTGCGGATGAATGATGAGAGCGTTCTGATGCCGGTGGAGGTAAAGGCCAGGGGCATTCTGGAAATCGGGCAGACCAAGCTAATGCTGATTCCCTTGTGTGATGACAGCTTTTGCTGGAAATAAGCAATGGAATTTCGGCACGAACAGTCAGTTCCGCTTCCCTGCGGGTGGAAGCTGAATCAGGGAAGATATACCGTAACAAAGGTGCTGGGCATGGGCGGCTTTGGAATTACGTATCAGGCGCAGGATCAGGGCTTTCAAAAACAGGTGGCGGTTAAGGAGCTGTATCCCCGGGGATACGTTAAGCGGAATGCGAGAAACGGGACGATCCTGCCTCAGGCAGGAAAGAGCCAGGATTTTGAATATCTTCGGAAACGGTTCCGGGAAGAAGCGGAAGTGATCTATTCCTTCCGGGAAACTCCGGAGATCCTGAACGTATACGGCCTGTTTGACGAGAACGGCACCTCCTACTATGTGATGGAGCTTTTGGAAGGAGAAAGTCTGCAGAAGGTGATTGACCGGGAAGGAAAATGTTCCTGGGCCTATCTGCGGAAAATTGCCTGGCCGCTTTTGGACAGCATTCAGATTCTCCATGACCGGAATCTGATTCACCGTGATATCAGTCCGGACAATATTTTTATCCAAAAGAACGGTGATGTAAAGCTGATCGATTTTGGATCGGTGCGCAATTATGCGGAAGCAGATCATTTTACTACGATCCTGAAGGAGCATTTTGCGCCGCCGGAGCAGGCCGTGAATAAAAGCACCCAGGGTCCGCAGACCGATATATATGCACTAAGCGCCACGTTTTATTATGCGTTGAGCAAAACGCTGCCTGTCCGTTCTGCACAGCGGGGGATCGATCGGGCACAGGGAAGAGGAGAGAGCCTGATTCCCCTGCGTCTGCTGGAACCCTCTCTTCCGGATTTTGTGACAGAGGCCATTGAAAAGGGGATGCAGATGGAGATCGGCAGCCGGTTTTCCAGCGCCCGGCTGATGCGGGAGGCGCTGTTTCCCGGAAGGGGCTCTTCCGGCGAAGCCCAGCTTCGGTGGCTTGTGTGTGTACGGGGCATCCGGAAGGGCGGTCTATGGCCCTTCCGGGAAAATCAGATACTTCAGGTGGGCCGGGAAGAAGGCTGTGCCGTGAAATACGGACCGGAAACAGCAGGGATCAGCCGGCATCACTGCAGCTTTTTTTGCCGCGAAGGAGGTATCGTCTATGTAATGGACAACCGTTCCACGTATGGCACTTATCTGAATGGGCGGCAGATTTTGCCCGGGCGGTGGTATCCGGTAAGCGGACAGGACCGGATACTGGTGGGAACAGAAGAATTTTCTGTGCGCTGAGGCAGGACATGAAAGGAAAAAGGATGGGAAATGCATCAGTATTTTGTTATTCGGAGATAGGAACGCGGGAAGAAAATGAAGATTCCATCGGAGTAAAAATTTATGGGAAAAATATAGTGGCAGTTCTGGCAGACGGCCTGGGCGGTCAGGGAGACGGAAAAGCGGCTTCCGGACTGGCAGTGGAGAAGCTGATCCTGTGCGGGCAGGATGGAAAGTTACCGGTTTCGAACCAGGTCAGAGCTGCCTTTTTTGATACCAGTGAGACGATTTTCCGTCAGAGCCGGAACACATCCCGGATGAAAAGCACGGCAGTCTACCTGTGTATTCATGAAGGGAAGGCAATCTGGGGACATACGGGGGATTCGCGGCTGTATCATTTTTACCGGCCGGCGGGCGGAGCGTATGAGCTGCTGCATTATACGCTGGATCACAGCATCGCCCAGCTTGCCGTATATA
The DNA here is from genome assembly GCA_030537145.1 of Lachnospiraceae bacterium. Classification (GTDB taxonomy): domain Bacteria; phylum Bacillota; class Clostridia; order Lachnospirales; family Lachnospiraceae; genus Merdiplasma. The sequence goes on from JAUNON010000025.1 coordinate 37,300, forward strand.
TGGGAGAGATTACACGGGAGGAGCTTCCCGGGCATCCTGGCAGAAGCAGGCTGATCCACGTGCTTGGGAGTGAAGAAACCTATGCGGAGATTCAGGAGCCGGTGGAGTTGGCTCCGGGGATGCATGGCTTTTTGCTTTGTTCCGACGGGTTTTGGGAGAATATAGAAGAAAAGGAACTGTGCATTCAGCTTCAGGAGGCGGAAAACGCCAGGGAATGGGTGAGATGTATGTATCGGAATATCGAAGAAAAGGGCAGGGGATTTCAGGATAACCATTCTGCAATCGCTGTATTATTGGAGGTGTAGAGTTGAAAAAGAAAAGCATCGTTTCGTTTTTAGCATGGGGATTAGGAATGGTATTGAGCGCAGTGCCGGTCATGGCGGCGTCCGCTCCCTTTTTACAGGGATATCATACGGAAGAGGGACAGCTTCAATTCTATATGGCCTCTCAGGGGAATACGGTTGCGGCGGACCAGCTTACTGTGACGTTAAGCGGGGAGGAGGTGCCGGTTTCACTGATTGAGACCACATCACAGATTCCGGTTACTTATTATTGCCTGACGGATGTATCCGGCTCCATGCGGGAGGAGCAGTTTGCTCAGGTAAAGGATGTGCTGCAGGCCGTCTGTGACGGAATGACAGAGGGCGACAATCTGGTGCTGGCGACTTTGGGCAACCAGGTGGAAACCACAGGCTTTCTCGATGATACGGAGGAGATCACGGAGGCTATCAGAGGTCTTTCGGTCGGAAATGAGGATACGAATCTATATTACGGCATTGTAGAGGCCATCCGCCTGCTGGAAGAAAATCCGGAGGTATGCGAGCGGAAATGTCTTGTAATTCTCTCGGACGGAAAGGATGACCAGAAAACCGGAATCACCAAAAGCGAGGCGGATGCTGCCGTTGAAAGCTCCAGAATTCCGGTATATACGGTGGCTACCCTCCGCAGCGAGCAGACGGAGGAGCAGTTGGCGGATGCCAAGCTTCTTGGCAGCTTTGCAAATGAATCTGCAGGCGGAGCCCACTATACGCCCATGCTGACAGAAGGGGAAAACGGCACCTCGGTGGGAAAAGCGATTACGGGCGGGATGAAGCAGAGCCTGAGGGTTACCACAGACACTTCCGGCTATCAGGCCAGCAAGGATATATTGCTGCTTCGTGTTATTTATCAGAACGGCGGGAGCGTGCGGTTAGAGGATACCATGGAGGTATTTGCCCAGGAATTAAAATATGCGGAGACCGAGCCGGAAACTGAGCCGGAGACC
>JAUNON010000082.1 GCA_030537145.1 Lachnospiraceae bacterium
GAACTTTAAATGGGCTGGTTTCCGTAACAGTTTAGCTGAAGGCTGAACTGTTACGAGAGCAACGGAAAATTTTTCATTTTATCGTAGACGAAACCAGGGAAAGCGTATATAATACTTGTCAGACAGGCGTTTTTACGCCTTATTTGACGTCCTGATTTATATGGGAGGTCAGTGAAACAGCTAAGTAAAGGAGTTCATATCACACGATGAAGAAAGACGTAATCAATGTGGCTCTTTTGGGTCTGGGTACTGTGGGCACCGGTGTATATAAAGTTATGAAGCTGCAGGAACCGGAGATGAAGGCCAAGCTGAATACAGTTTTGAAGATTAAAAAAATCCTGGTTCGGAATCTGGAAAAGGCTGCGAAAAAGGTGGACGATACCTCTGTTCTGACCAATAACTGGCAGGAGATTATCGGGGACGAGACAATTGACATTGTAGTAGAGGTTATGGGCGGGCTGGAACCGGCCGGCACCTACATTAAGGAAGCGCTGACAGCAGGAAAATGTGTTGTAACAGCCAACAAGGACCTGATTGCAGCCCGGGGCGGAGAATTGCTGGATACGGCATCGGAGCATCATACGGATCTTTTGTTTGAGGCGGCTGTGGCAGGAGGCATACCGATTATTAATCCGCTGAAGCACAGTCTGTCTGCCAATTATATCAGTGAAGTAATGGGGATCGTCAACGGCACCACGAACTTTATTCTAAGCAAGATGACAGAAGAGGGCATGGATTATTATCAGGCCCTGAAAATTGCCACGGAGCTGGGATTTGCGGAGGCGGATCCCACTGCGGATGTGGAGGGATATGATGCGGGGCGCAAGGTGGCGATCCTGGCATCCATCGCTTTTCATTCCAGGGTGACTTTTTCAGATGTTTATACAGAAGGAATTACCAATATTACCTCCAGAGACATTGCCTATGCCCGGGAAATGGGCTGGGTAATCAAGCTTTTGGGTGTGGCGAAGAATACTCCGGAAGGAGTGGAAGCCCGGGTGCATCCCATGCTGATACCCAAGGAGCATCCGCTGGCGACGGTATCCGGATCCTATAATGCCGTATTTGTCCACGGTGATGCGGTGGATGATGTGATGTTTTACGGACGGGGAGCAGGAGAGCTGCCTACGGCCAGCGCTATCATGGGAGATATATTCGAAACCGCCAGAAATATTACGCATGATTCCACCGGTTCCACCCATTGCGGATGCTATAAAAATCTTCCGGTTAAGAGGATTGATGACATTATCAGCCGATACTTCCTGCGGATGGAGGTTGAGGATAAGCCGGGAGTACTGGCTACGGTGGCCAGCGTTCTTGGAAATAATTCTGTAAGTATTGAGCAGGTGGTGCAAAAGGCCACGGTGGGCGATAATGCTGAGATCGTGGTTATAACAAACCATGTAAGAGAGCGTCATCTGAAGGATGCACTGCTGACCTTCCGGGAAATGTCTGCTGTAAAGGGAATTTCCGGATTTATCCGGGTGTATGGTTAAGAACGGAAGCGGCGGAGGCTTCTGTAAGGTTACTGAATAGTAAAGACTGAAAGAAAGAGGAGAGAAAACAATGAGCAAGAGACCGACAGTTTTAATGATTCTGGATGGATACGGCCTGAATGAAAGAAAAGACCACAATGCGATTGCGGAAGCTTCCACTCCCGTAATGGACAAGCTGATGTCAGAATATCCCTTTGTGAAGGGTTACGCCAGCGGACTGGCGGTAGGTCTGCCGGATGGACAGATGGGAAACTCTGAAGTAGGACATCTGAACATGGGAGCCGGACGTATCGTATATCAGGAGCTGACCAGGATTACCAAGGAAATTCAGGACGGCGTGTTTTTTGAAAATCAGGCGCTGCTTCATGCGATGCAGAATGCAAAGGAAAACGATACCGCTCTTCATATGTATGGACTGCTGTCCGACGGCGGTGTTCACAGTCATAACACACATCTGTATGCGTTGCTGGAGATGGCAAAGCGTCAGGGACTGAAGAAGGTATACGTACATTGCTTCCTGGACGGACGTGATACTCCGCCTGAGTCCGGAAAGGATTTTGTACAGGCGCTGCAGGATAAGATCGAGGAAATCGGCGTGGGCCAGATCGCTACGGTATCCGGCCGTTATTATGCAATGGACCGGGATAACCGCTGGGATCGTATCCAGAAGGCATATGATGCCCTGACCAAAGGCGAGGGCGTTACTGCAGCTTCCGGAGTAGAGGCGGTGGCTCAGTCCTATGAGAAGGGTGAAACAGATGAGTTTGTGCTGCCGACTGTGGTAATGAAAGACGGCGCTCCGGTGGCTTCGATTCAGGACGGCGACTCCATTATCTTCTTTAATTTCCGCCCGGACCGTGCAAGAGAGATTACACGTACCTTCTGCTGCGATGATTTCACCGGATTTGACCGGGGGCCCCGCAAGCAGGTGGTGTATGTATGCTTCACAGAATACGATGTGACGATTCCGAATAAAGAGATTGCCTTTGAGAAGGTTTCCATTACGAATACGTTCGGTGAGTATCTGGCCGCACATCATATGACTCAGGCAAGAATTGCGGAGACAGAAAAATATGCTCATGTTACCTTTTTCTTCAATGGCGGAGTGGAAGCTCCCAACGAAGGAGAGGACCGGATTCTGGTAAAATCTCCCAAGGTTGCTACCTATGACCTGAAGCCGGAAATGAGTGCAAATGAAGTGTGCGATAAATTTGTGGAGGCTATTCGATCCGGAAAATATGATGTAATCATTACCAACTTTGCAAATCCGGATATGGTAGGCCATACAGGTGTGGAAGCGGCAGCGATCCAGGCCATCGAGACGGTGGACAAATGTGTAGGAAGAGTGGTAGACGCCATAAAAGAAGTAGACGGACAGCTTTTCATCTGTGCGGATCACGGAAATGCGGAGCAGCTTGTGGATTATGAAACCGGCGAACCCTTTACTGCCCATACGACCAATCCGGTGCCCTTTATCCTGGTGAATTACGACAGCGCTTATACCCTGAGAGAGGGCGGCTGTCTGGCAGATATCATTCCTACTATGATTGAGATGATGGGAATGGAGCAGCCGAAGGAAATGACTGGAAAATCCCTGTTGATTCAGAAATAGGCTGATGCAAAAACGGACCCTGAGATGTGTGAAAAAGCATCTCGGGGTTTTTGATTCTGATATGCGGGGCAGGGGAGTTGAGATGCCGAAGGCATTTTTTTAGGCAAACAAGTTGAAATTTTCTTTTGTATTTTCACATTTTTAACACAAAGATACGGTAAAGTAGAACGCATAAAAAGAAAAAGAGGATAAGAGCGCAGCGAAGAAACAACGATGTTTTCGAATTGCGCAGGATGAAAGGGGACGGCTATATGGCGAATAAAGGATGGAATGGGAAGAAACATGCAGCGGCCTGCCTGGGAAGCGGAATGATGCTGGCGGCACTGGCACTGGCGCAGAATTACCCGGAAGCTCCTGTTTGGGCGGCGGAAAATGGCACGGAGGAGGAGCGGGTGTCCTTGTCGGTTGCAGGAGAGACGGAAGCTGAGACCGGCGCCATGGAGACTGCGGCACAGGAAAATATAGAATTGACGATAGCCGGTGCGGATACGGCAGAAGTAAGGACGGTATCGGACACGGCGGAAGAACAGACCGGGGAAGCCGAGACGGAAACGGCTGCAGAGGAGCCAGAAACAGAGGAGGCGGCCGAAGATGGTGAGACAGAGGAGACGCAGGCGGTGAAAGCAGAGGATAGGTCAGCCGTTACTCTGGAGACGACAGCCACCGGTGAGGACGGCATCGTAGCTATGGATGTATCCGGTATCGTGGAGAATTGTATGCCTTCCATCGTTTCGATCACGAATAATTCCGTACAGGAAGTAGAAAGCTATTTTTATGGGAAGCAGGAGATCGAGCAGTCCAGTGCTGCCTCCGGCATAATTGTTGCTCAGAGCTCCACGGAGCTGATGATCGCCACCAATAAGCATGTGGTGGAGGATGCGGATGAGCTGACAGTCTGCTTTACCGTAGATGTGGAGGATCCGGAGGATGCGGTGGTTCCGGCGCTGACGAAGGGAACGGATGCGGATTATGATCTGGCAGTGGTGGCTGTGAAATTAAGCGATATTCCGGAGGATGTATTAAATCAGATCAAGATCGCAACTTTGGGCAGCTCTGAAAATCTGAAGGTGGGAGAGACGGCCATTGCCATCGGAAATGCGCTGGGCACCGGGCAGACCGTGACCTGCGGTATTATCAGCGCTTTGGAGCGTGAGGTTACTACATCGGCAGGCACCTTTACAGAATTGCAGACCGATGCTGCGATTAATCTGGGCTGCAGCGGCGGTGCACTGCTGAACAGGCGGGGTGAGGTGATCGGCATCAATTCCGCAAAAGCTACGGCTGATTATGCAGAGAGTATGGGTTATGCGATCCCGATTGATGAGGCGATTCCGGTTCTGACTGAGCTGATTAATTGTGAGACGAAGGAAAAGGTGGAGAATCACGGCTATATGGGCATTACAGTAGTGCCGGTATCTGAGGAGGCTATGCAGATGTACAATATGCCGGCCGGAGCCTTTGTATATTCTGTTCAGGAAGGATCTGCCGGAGAAGCCGCAGGATTGAAAAAAGGTGATATCATTACCAAATTAGATGATATCAGCGTAGATTCTTCCGATTCGCTGGTGGACGCTCTGAACTATTATGCGGTCGGTGAGACGGTTACTGTAGAGCTACAGGAGGCGGTGGATGGCTCCTATGTTTCCAGAGAGGTGGAAGTAACCTTGCAGGAAGGAACCAAGGAGGCAGAGGACGAAGAGGCAGAGGATGACAGGGCCGGCGAGACAGAAGGGGAAGAGGAAGAAGTTCCCTATGAATATGAATTTCCGTTTCCCTTTGATGGAAACGGAGACAGTCCCGATGGGCTGTTTGATGGCTTCTTCGGCGGCTGGGGCGGAAGCAGCGAGCACGGTAATTCAGGATTATAAAAGAGAAATTGTTCCAGCGTAAAACATTCATAACGGAAAAAGAAACAGGGCACAATACTTCCAAAAGGAGGTATTGTGCTTTGTTTGAATATAGGGAAATTATTGATGTTTTTGGAAGAGAAATTATTGATTCCAGAGGTAATCCTACGGTAGAGGTGGAGATACTGGCGGAAGGCGGCGCAGTGGGCCGGGCATCGGTTCCCTCCGGAGCGTCTACAGGGGAATATGAAGCGGTGGAGCTGCGGGACGGAGAAAAAAGATATCAGGGAAAAGGTGTGACCCGGGCGGTGGAGTACATCAATACAGTACTGGCCGATGCGGTGATGGGAGAAAATGTGCTGGATCAAAGGCGGATTGATGATTTGCTGCGCAAAGCAGACGGGACGGACAATAAACGAATCCTGGGAGCCAATGCGATTCTGGGCGTCTCCATGGCGGCAGCAAAGACTGCGGCGGAATGTGTGCATCTTCCTCTGTTTCAGTATTTTGGCGGAGCAGCGGCCTGCATCATGCCGGTTCCTATGATGAATATTCTGAATGGAGGCTGCCATGCGGATAACACAGTGGATCTTCAGGAGTTTATGATTATGCCGGTTGGAGCAATGGATTTTTCCGGCGGCCTTCAAATGTGCGCAGAGATTTACCATACGCTGAAAAAACAGTTGAAATCCAGGGGATTAGTTACTTCTGTGGGAGATGAGGGCGGTTTTGCTCCTGATCTGAAGGATGCGGCAGAGGTATTGCAGGTTATCGGAGAGGCAGTGACTGCGGCAGGTTATACGATGGGAAAGGATATTGTGATTGCCCTGGACGCTGCTTCCAGCGAGCTGTATGACAGGGAAAAAAATGCCTACTATTTTCCGGGAGAAAGCAAAATGCTGGGAAGGGAAATCTACCGGACTTCAGAGGAAATGATCGGATATTTTGAGGAATTGAGCAAACGTTTTCCAATCGCCTCTATCGAGGACGGATTGGATCAAAACGATTGGGAAGGATGGCAGGAAATGACCAGACGGCTGGGACAGCGGATCCAGTTGGTAGGAGATGACCTGTTTGTAACCAATCGGAGGAGACTGCAGCAGGGAATCGAAAAAAAGGCGGGCAATGCCATTTTGGTAAAGGTAAATCAGATCGGTACTCTTTCAGAGGCATTTTCCGCAATGGATCTGGCACGGCGCAGCGGTTATCACACCATCGTTTCCCACCGCTCCGGAGAAACAGAGGATGCCATGATTGCGGATATTGCAGTAGCCTGCGGAGCAGGGCAGATCAAAACGGGAGCGCCCTGCAGGGGAGAGCGGACAGCGAAATACAACCAGCTTTTGCGTATTGAGGATCGGCTGGGACTTGGCGCCGTGTATGAAAATCCGTTTGCACAGGAAATGCTTTAAAAAAAGAATCGAAAATACTGAAAATAACAGTTGAAATAAAGAAAAGCCTGTGTTAAACTAAAACAGTGTGACATAGGAGGTGCGGTATTTTGAGAGTATTTTTAACAATTATTTTTATTTTGATTTGTATAGCATTGACTGTAATTGTTCTGGCACAGGAAGGAAAGGATGCGGGACTGGGATCGATCGGCGGTCTGAGCGAGAGCTACTGGGGAAAGAATAAGTCACGTTCTCTGGAGGGAAATCTGGTAAAGTTTACCAAATTCCTGGCAATCGGTTTTATTGTGCTTGCGGTTATCCTGAATCTGAACTTCTAGTGTTCGGCTGGTACACAGCCTTCCATTTTATGAAAATTGACGAGCGCATGGACAGAAAGGGACGAAAGACATTCTTACAGTTGGTGAGAATGTCTTTTTTGTGATGGGGCTGTTGCAAATGAAATTTTGCGACAGCTCCATCACAAAAAGCACATCGTGCGTTGATGCGCACGATATGGGATCTTTTGAATTTCCGGGTACCGTAAGAAGCCTTGTGCCAGACGATTTTCAGCTTTGCGCAGAGGAAGAAAGGATCGTATGACAGAAAACGAACAGAAAATATATGAGAAACGCAAAAAGGTAATTTACGACCTGATGTGCGATAAAACCTATGTCCCTATGAAAGAAAAGGAATTGGCCGTGATTTTACAGGTGGCGAAGGAGGATCGTCCTGTGCTCCGCCGTCTGCTGGAGGATTTGATGCTGGAAGGCAGGATAGAGGTCAGCAGACATGGAAAATATCGGAAGGCTCAGTCTAAAGCGCTGATGGGCACCTTTCTGGCTCATCCAAAAGGATTTGGCTTTGTGGAAATCGAGGGGAGAGAAGAGGATATTTTTATACCGGAAACGGAGATCCACGGTGCCCTTCATAAGGATACCGTTCAGATCACTTTGCTGCCGGAGCAGTCGGGAAAACGCGCAGAGGGCACAGTGATCAGGATATTGGAGCGGGGGATCCGGGAATTAGTGGGAACCTTCCAGCAAAGCAGGAATTATGGATTTGTAGTGCCGGATAATCAGAGATTTCTTTATGATATTTTTATTCCCAAAGAGTACACGAGGGGGGCCGTCAGCGGTCATAAGGTGTTGATCGAGCTGACTGATTATGGAACGGAGGGAAGGAATCCGGAAGGCCGGGTCAAGGAAATTATCGGCCATATCAATGATCCGGGGACCGATATTCTTTCTATTGTATACAGTCATGAGCTGCCGCTGGAGTATCCGGAAAAGGTAATCCATCAGGCAGAACGCACACCGGACGCCGTACTGGAGAGCGACCGGGCAGGACGGCTGGATCTACGGGATTGGCAGATGGTGACGATTGACGGAGAAGATTCCAAGGACCTGGATGATGCAGTATCCCTGACCTTTGACGGTACGCTGTATCATCTTGGAGTGCACATTGCGGATGTATCCAATTATGTACAAGAAAACAGTGCGCTGGACCGGGAGGCGCTTCGGAGAGGAACCAGCGTTTACCTGGTGGACCGGGTAATTCCCATGCTGCCTCACAAATTGTCCAATGGGATCTGTTCACTGAACCAGGGAGAGGATCGTCTGGCCTTAAGCTGTCTGATGGATATTGATGAAAACGGAAATGTGATTTCCCACAGGATTGCGGAGACCGTGATCTGTGTGGACCGGCGTATGACTTATACCGGGGTGGCAAAGATTCTGGCGAATCAGGATGAGGACATCCGGCAGGAATATGAGCCTCTGGTGCCCATGTTTGAGCAGATGGAGCGGTTATCCGGAATTCTGCGGAAGAAGCGGAAAAAAAGAGGGTCTATTGACTTTGATTTTCCGGAGACAAAGATGCTTCTGGATGAAAAGGGGATTCCGGTAGAAATTAAGCCCTATGAGCGAAACGTGGCTACGAAGATGATCGAGGATTTTATGCTGATCGCAAATGAAACGGTAGCGGAGGATTTTTTCTGGCAGGAGGTGCCCTTCGTATACCGCAGCCACGAAAATCCCGATCCGGAGAAGATGCAGAAGCTGGCGGTATTTATCAGTAACTTCGGTTATGGGATGAAAGCCGTACGGGATGAGGTGCATCCCAAGGAAATACAGAAGCTTCTGACCCGCATCGAGGGCAGTCCGGAGGAAACCATGATTGCCCGCCTGACCCTACGATCCATGAAGCAGGCGAAGTACACTACGGAGTGTACCGGCCATTTTGGCCTGGCTGCCAAATATTACTGTCATTTTACGTCACCCATACGGCGGTATCCGGATCTGCAGATACACCGGATTATCAAGGATGTGCTGCGGGGAAGAATGACCCAGGAAAGGCTGGCTCATTATGAAGCAATCCTGCCCGGAGTAGCTCAGCAGTCCAGCAAGACGGAGCGGGCTGCAGAGGAAGCAGAACGGGAAGTGGAAAAGCTGAAGAAAGCGGAATATATGCAGGGGCATATCGGAGCGGTTTATGACGGCGTGATCTCCGGCATTACCGGCTATGGACTTTATGTGGAGCTGCCGAGCACGGTGGAGGGTATGGTGCATGTATCCAATATGGTGGATGACCACTATTATTACCGGGAGGATTCCTATGATATGGTGGGAATGAGAACCGGAAAGAGCTATACGCTGGGACAAAAGGTAAAGATCCGGGTGCTGGATGCGGACCGGGAGACCCGCACCATTGATTTTGTCCTGGCAGGAGAGGATGAGGAAGATGGCGAAAGAATCAAGGAAGCTGATAGCGAATAATAAGAAGGCATATCATGACTATTTTATCGAAGATACCTATGAAGCAGGAATTTCTCTGGCAGGGACGGAGGTAAAATCCCTGCGTACCGGAAAGTGCAGTATCAAGGAATCCTTTATCCGCGTGGAGCAGGGGGAGGTATTTATTTACGGTATGCACATCAGCCCTTACGAGAAGGGGAATATCTTCAATAAGGATCCGCTGCGGGTCCGCAAGCTTTTGCTTCACCGGTATGAGATAAACAAAATTACAGGAAAAATCGCAGAAAAGGGCTATACGCTGGTGCCTCTGCAGGTTTATTTCAAGGGCAGTCTGACAAAGGTGGAGATCGGGCTGGCAAAGGGAAAGAAGCTGTATGATAAGCGGCAGGATATTGCTAAGAAAGATATGCGCAGAGAGGCGGAAAAGGAATTTAAGATCAGAAACCTGTAAAATTTTTGTGTGCGCTGCGTTGGGCCCGCAATTCGTTTTCGTTTTGGTATGCTTCTGCGAAGCGGGTGATCCTGTGACAGCACCAGGCCAGGAACGGCCGCACGAAATTTTTGATTGACAGTTGCAGGGAAGTTCATTATACTATAAAAAGCATTCAAATACAGTCAGTCATTGGCTGTAAAGTTCCCGGGGTAGTAAAGGTTTCGACGGGGGCTGTGAAGCTGGAGAAGCTATCCGCAGGCGATGCGTCAAATCGCAAAATAAATATAAACGCTGAAGATAATTTAGCAATCGCTGCCTAATGGCGGCTGTCTGACTTAGAGCACCTGCACTTTAAGACCCAGGCATCGACGATGCAGGAAACGACGTATGTTAAGCTTTGCGCATACGGGCGTATCATGAAGCTACCAAAAGCAGTCAGGTGTCAGTTCCCGGCTGCCGGAGGGAATGAAAAATAACTGACTATGATAGTAGAAGGACAGGGGATTGGCTTTCGGACACGGGTTCGACTCCCGTCTACTCCATTCGCAGGCTGCTATCCGGATGCGGAAAGTTCGGCTATGGATGGCGTAGCTTCATGGAAGGGGGCTGCCGCAAAATCAAAATGCAGAACTTTGCAAATCAGATTTTGCGACAGACAATCATGAGAAAATCTCACCACAATAAATGAAAACTGGA
>JAUNON010000083.1 GCA_030537145.1 Lachnospiraceae bacterium
TGCCGAGAGGCATGGAGCTGACTGTTACTAATCGGTCGCAAGCTTATCCAGGAAAAGCGGAGAAAGCTGAACGAGTGAGCGAGGCTCACGAGTGCTCAGGTTTCGAAGTGAAGGCAGGAAAGGGTTTTTGAACGGATGAAGGATAGTAAGTTTTGTATGTGGTTTTGAAGGTATGTAAGATCAAAAAGTGCTTGACATTTTTGCACTGTGTTGATATTATATTACCTGTGAGTTGCGAGACTCTAGGCAACAAAGACGCGGAAGTGGCGGAATTGGCAGACGCGCAGGCTTCAGGTGCCTGTGGTCGTTAAGATCGTGTGGGTTCAAGTCCCATCTTCCGCATAAAAGATTTTTGAGTAATCGAAAATCTTTTATTTTTTGCCGAAGGCAGCGGCGGGATGCGAGGATGCGTTCATATGCTGCAAAGGATGTATTGCGAAACTCAAAAGTAACAAGGACGCGGAAGTGGCGGAATTGGCAGACGCGCAGGCTTCAGGTGCCTGTGGTCGTTAAGATCGTGTGGGTTCAAGTCCCATCTTCCGCATGAAAGGATTTTTGAGCAATCAAAAATCCTTTTCTTTTTGTCTGAATTGATATTGCAGAAAAGTAAGTTTTATGCTATTGTTTAAAATATGCTTTTGAAAATGTCCGCAGGAGAGCGTATAACGGTGCCGGGAAACGGACATGCTGAGAAGGCGGCAGGACTTAGCGGGAGGAAAAGACATGCCAAGGAGATATGATGATAATCCGTTGATGAATGAGAATAACCAGGGGCCAAATTGGAAAAAGGTATTGGGAATCAGTCTCTGTATTGTTCTTGGAATCGTTATGATAGGCGGCGGAGTGATTTATTATGTGGGCCATAATCTGTTCAGTTTGTCCAACTACGTAGCAGATAATGATGTTCAGAAGGTAGATCAGCTTCCGGCAGAAGCAAAGGCGCAGGAGATCGAGACGGAAGAGCCGGTCGTACTGAATGAGTCAGAATTGAACAGCATACATGAGAGCATGAGCTCTGTCAGCGCTGTTGAGACCGTGAAGGATGACGATGTATATAATCTGCTTCTCGTGGGCGTGGATCGGAGAGATAAAACCTGGAACGGAAACTCTGACAGTATGATGCTTGTTTCGATTAATTTTGCGAAAAAGCGTGTCAGCGTTGTTTCTCTGATGCGTGATACCTGTGTTGATATTCCCGGCCATGGCTATGAAAAAATGAATGCGGCATATGCATACGGCGGAGGTCCTCTTTTGACCCAGGTAATCAGTGATACTTACAAGGTGGATTTATCACGTTATGCCGCAGTTGATTTTGAGGATATGATCGACATTGTGGATATATTGGGCGGTGTGGATCTGGAAATGACAGATGCGGAAGTAAATGTGGCCAATGGCTATATGTTGGATATGTGCGATACGCTGGGGCTCAACGGCTACGATTATATATTGCCGGGCGGAGGCGTATATCACTGCAATGGCGTGCAGGCGGTAGCTTATGCAAGAAACCGTTTTGTCGGCAACTCTGATTATGCCAGAACAGAACGCCAGAGATATGTTATTTCTCAGATTATTGCGGAAGTGAAGCGGATGGATGCGCTTCAACTGGCGCAGTTTGTAACGAATGTGCTTCCTCTGGTGACGCATAATGTGGAGGAGAGCGAGATCTGGGATCTGGTGACAAAGGCGCCGGAAATCCTTCAATATACCTTTGTGCAGGATCGTATTCCGTATGATAATATGTATGATACGGTTTCCGAGATGCTGGTTCCTCAGTGGGAGACTACCATTGAGAAGCTGCACAATACCATCTATGGAGATGGCAGCATCAGCGATAACAGCGATAATGATAAGCTGAATAAAGTAGAAAGAAGCAATGAGTATACGGATGATTATCCCGGACTGCAGGATATGGAAGAGGACGGCAGCGGCGATATCGAGATTCAGTAGAGGCGGCAAAAGCCTCCGTATACGGTGCAATCAGCAAAAAAGAAAAACGGAATAACTAGGATAGAAAGGAGCCGCCGTAAAATCGAAAGGCAAAAGGCTCTGTATCCGCGGTGTCGGGACGTGTTCGCAAACACCGGATACAGAATTTTGCAGAATCGATTTTACGGCGGCTTCTTTTTATTTTTTTCTCAAAGTCCTTGACAAACATATTTTACAGATGTAGAATACAAACACAACTACAAATGTAGAAGAAAACAGGTAAAAGAAAGGAATGGGATAAAAAATGAACTGGAAAAATGTGAAATATGCAGCTTTGGTTACTGTGGCAGCATCTTTTTTGGCAGGAGCATCTGCCTTTGGGGCAGAATACGTTACACCGGATGCGGTTTTGACTCTGGAGACACCGGGGGATGCGTGGAAGCAGGTAGAGGATGACCAGACCTGGGTTACACTCAGCGATGGAAATGATAAGATCACCCTGCTGCATTACAGCAATGGAGAAAAACTTCCGGAGATGACGATTGCGGGAAATGGATATGCGCAGGTGTGCCAGAATGTGATTTCTACAGAAAATGAAGTGTTTATTATCACCGGCTCTGCGGCAGAGCGGGAGGATTTTGAAGAGATACGGGAGGCTGTGCAGTCTGCGGTCATCCAGAAGTATGATACAAAGACCAGGGTGAACCCTGCGTCAGCAGCAGGAACCCAAAGTATTGCCGGAACCGGGACCTCTGATTCCGGGACTGCAGCCGGCGCAGTAACGGCCGATGCTGAAAATGGTCAGAGAACAGTAGAAAAGGCGGATTTCACGGCATGGGTAACAAGCCAGCAACTCAATGTCCGCAGCGGAAGCTCTACGGATACGGCTGTTTTGGGAATTGTGTATTATGCAGATGCGGTAGAGGTGACCGGCATTGAAAAGATGAACGGGACAGAAACTGGCTGGTATCAGATTAACTACAATGGAACCGCAGGCTATGTGTCGGCCGCCTATGTTTCTGCTTCGCCGTCTACGGCAGAAACGCTGGGCTACACGCTGACAGAGGAGCAGGTAACGCTGTACATGACCGATGGTTCTGCTGCTTACGTGTACCAGGCCACCAATGGCAACTGGTATGACGGCAGCGGACGCCAGTTCCAGCCAAACGGTTCCGGACAATGGATCTGCACTTCAAGCGGAAACATCTGGACAGAAGCAGCGCCTCAGGCCGCAGCAGACCAGGCGGCGGGCCAGGCGGAAGTCCAGGATGAGGAATGAATCGTCAGACCCTGTATAAAGGAACGGATGGCGCCGTATGATATATCATTCCGTAGCCGGGAAGGAGGAACCGAAAAAGCGGAAGCTTGACATTTGAAAGGCGGAACGGTAGTATAAAAAGGAACCATGATCGGAATTGTTACAAAGAAAGGAGATGCAGCAGTGAAAAAAAACGTTGGACGTCTGCCGGATTCAGAACTGGATATTATGCTGGTTTTATGGAACCATGAGCCGCCTATGAGCAGGCTGGAGATCGAACAGATCGTAAATCAGAAGAAGGCGTTAGCGGCTACCACGATCCTTACTTTATTGTCAAGGCTGGAAAAGAAGCAGTTTGTTTCTGTAGAAAAGAAAGGCAAGATAAACTATTATACACCGTTGGTCTCCTGTGAGGAGTATCAGCAGAATGAAAGCAAGAATGTTTTGGAAAAGCTGTATGGAAACTCTCTGAAGAAGTTTGTGGCCTCTCTATATCAGGGTAAGAAAATGAATCAGGAGAACATTCAGGAATTGAGTGAATTTCTAAGGGAAATGGAAGAAAAAGAGTGACAGAAAAAGGCACGGGAGGTTTTGTTTTCCGATGATAGAGTTTGTGTTCCATATTTTAAAAATGAATGTGATTGCCGCTGTGCTGATTTGTCTGGTGATACTGATTGCGCGCCTGACAAAGGAGAAGTATTCGTTAAAATGGAAATATTATATGTGGCTGGTAATTTCATTATTTTTACTTGTTCCGGTAAACCTTTCCGAAAAAAGTCCCATACGGCTGCAGATCGAAAGACCGGAGACTTTGCGGGGGACGGTTCGCAGGGACGGGGCAGAGGGACAAGAACGTCTGACGGAAGCCTCCCTGCTGCAGACAGGCGCTCAGGCTGCTGCGGCCAGTCCGGCCAGTCAGGCAGGAAATGGCGGCCTGCCTGCAGAAAATGGAGCGGCGGGGAACAGCGGCGCATCGATGGACAAGAATACGTATCTTCCTGTGCACATTTCCGGAGAAAGGATTTCGATTTACGGGTTTTTGCAGCTTTTCAGTATCATCTGGCTGGCCGGCATTTTTGTCTGCGGAGGAACGAAAATACTGCGGTATCATTTTTCCCTGCATAAGATGCGGCGCTGGAGCTATCCGGTGGAGGACCCCTCCACGGAGGAATTGTATCGATGGATCTGCCTGAAAAAGCATATCCGGCGGCCGCCGAGGCTGCTGATTAGTCCGGTGCTGTCCACTCCGGTACTGGCAGGACTGTGTGATACTGCTTTGTATCTTACCGAAGAGGAGTATGATCCGGAGGAGCTGCGCTTTATCCTTTCCCATGAGCTGACTCATTATAAGCGGCGGGATCTGTGGTATAAGATGCTTTTGCTGGCGGTAAGTACCGTTTACTGGTTTAATCCGACGCTTTACTGGATGTGCAGTGAGGCGGAGAAGGACATTGAAAATTTATGTGACGGCAGAGTGGTGGAGAACTACACCAGATCAGAACAGATGAAATACGGACGCCTTCTTTTAAAAACAGCGGCGCTGCAGAATCATGTGCCCTACCTGGCGGCCAGCCTGAATGACAGTACCCTGGTTTTTAAAGACAGGATTACCTATATGAGTAATTTGAATCATCTGAAAAAGAATGTGTTCCTGGTACTGGCGCTGACTGCAATTATGATGGGAGCGCAGCTTTTGGTGGGAAGCGCCGTAAAGGAAACGGAAGGAAAAACCACAGCAAGCTTCCCGGTATCTGCCGGAGATAGGGCAGGAAATGGGGATGCTGTTCCGGAAATAGCGGCATCTGCAAAGAACGACGGACTGCAAAACAAGGCTGCGGAAGGTATGGCGGCCGGTCAGAAGCAGGAGGTCCCGGGAGGCCAGGCAGCCCTGCAGGAGAATCGGAACCGGACGGCCGGGGGCCTGGATGATCTGGCGGGAAATACCGGAGAGGAAAGTGCGGGAGCAGAAAATACCGGAATACAGACGGATGAGACGGTTTCCCGGGTGAATGTTTCCACAGAAAGGGCGGATTTCACAGCATGGGTAACAAGCCAGCAGCTCAATGTCCGCAGCGGAAGCTCTGAGAGCGCTTCTATTCTGGGAACGGTGTATTATGCGGATGCAGTGGAAGTCATTGGGATTGAAAAGGAAAACGGTGTGGAAACCGGTTGGTATCAGATTAACTATAACGGGACAGTGGCCTATGTGTCTGCTTCCTATGTGTCTGCTGTGCCGAATACGGCAGAGACGCTGGGGAATACGCTGGCGGATGAACAGGTTACTCTGTACTCGGCCGATGGCTCATCGGCGGATTACGTATACCGGGCCGCTGACGGCAACTGGTATGACGGAAGCGGACGGCAGTTTCTGCCGAACGGAGCCGGACAATGGACCTGCGTCTCCAGCGGAATCGTCTGGACGGAGACGGCGCCCTCGTCTCCGGCGGATCAGGCCGTGAACCAGGTGCAGGTGATAGATGGAGAGGGGCTGAATCGCCAGACGCTTTATGCGGACGCAGACGGTTCCTGGAGGAACGGCGCAGGCGGAGCCTACACCGATAACGGAGACGGCACCTGGACGGGGCCGGGCGGAACGGTATGGTACAGAGAAAACCAATAACCGGTCAGGCCATAGCCCCGAGGAGTTTGCCGGATGCCGTTTGCGGAACGAAATACCGGTGCTGCAGAGACGGCAGGCTTTTAAAGAAGCGGAATTCCGGCAGCCCTGCAGGCAGTACGTGTCTTTTCATCCCATACGCTGGCCTGAACCTCACCGATATGGGCGCTTCCCAGAAGCAGCATACACAGCCGGCTCTGACCGATGCCGCCGCCGATGGTGCAGGGAAGCTCGCCTGCCAGCAGTGCTTTATGGAAGGGAAGCTCGCGGCGGTTTTCGCATCCGGCTTCTGCAAGCTGTCTGGCCAGGCTCTCCGGGCTGACCCGGATACCCATGCTGCTTAATTCGAAGCTGCACTGCAGCGGATGATTCCAGAACAGGATATCGCCGTTTAACTCCCAATCATCATAATCCGGCGCCCGCCCGTCGTGGGGCTTCCCGCTGCGCAGCTTTTTTCCGATCTGCATCAGGAAGGTGGTGCCGTGCTCTTTTACGAAGCGGTTCTCTCGCTCCTTTCCGGTTAATTGAGGATACAGATCCTCCAGCTCCTGGCTGGTAATGAAGGTTACTTCCGGAGAATGCAGCGGAAGCCCGAAAAGCTGGGGGAAAACGGCGTGCAGATTCATTTCGGTGGCGCAGACGGCGGAAACGATGGCCCGTACAACGGATTTCAGATAATCCGGATTCCGGTCCTCTTCCCGGATAATCTTTTCCCAGTCCCACTGATCCACATAGATGGAATGGAGATTATCCAGCTCCTCATCACGGCGGATTGCGTTCATGTCACAGTAGAGGCCCTTTCCCGTGCGGAAGCTGTATTCCTTCAGAGCCTGACGTTTCCATTTTGCCAGAGACTGGACCACCTGGGCTTCTGTTCCCGTGTCTTTGATTTCAAAGGTAACCTTTCGCTCCACTCCGTTCAGGTCGTCATTCAGACCGGTAGATGCTTCCAGAAACAGGGGAGCGGATACACGGTGCAGCCCCAGGGTGGCGCAGAGCGTGTCTGCAAACAGACGTTTGATCGTGCCGATGGCTTTCTGGGTTTCATACATACTCAGGGCGGGCTTGTAGCCCTTGGGGATAATTACATTGCTCATTTTATTACCTGCTTTCTTATTCATTGAAAATATGAGAAAATTATTGCATAGATTTTTTGGATTGTAAAGCAAAACGGGAAATATGATTTGCATTTTAAAAAAGATACGTTATAATAAAGATAGAAAACGAAGGTGTTTGCATAGGCAGGCACCTTTTTGTTATTTCACAGAATGCGGACCGGCAGCAGCCGGATAAAATCGTATGCGGGGTATGGGAATGGAGGTATGGATATGAGTGAGATGAGCAAACGGGTCAGCAGCGGACAAAAGGGACTGGATGGGGCGATCGATCAGTTTCGCCTGGGCGACAATGTGGTTTGGCAGGTGGATACGATGGAAAATTACCGTTATGTGGTGGAGCCCTATATCCGGCAGGCAAGGACAGACAATAGAACGATCATCTATATCCGGTTCGGGCTGCATGATCCGGTCATACGTGATCTGACCGGGATCTCGGTTTATGAGGTATCGCCCCAGGGCGGCTTTGAGGACTTTGCCACCCGGATTCACAACATCATTAAGGCGGAGGGGCTAAAGGCCTTCTATGTATTTGACTGTCTGACGGATCTGCTGAAATTCTGGTATTCCGATCTGATGATCGGCAATTTCTTTATGGTAACCTGTCCATATCTGTTCCAACTGGATACGGTGGCTTACTTTGCCTTGCGGCGTAATGTGCATACCTATGATACGATTGCGCGGATTCGGGAGACGACTCAGGTGCTGCTGGATCTGTATGAGGTGGATGACGATTATTATGTTCATCCGCTGAAGGTATGGCAGCGGTATTCCCCCACCATGTTCCTGCCTCACAAGATGACAGCGGATGACTGTGTGTCCATTACCTCAAGTGCGGAGACGGCGGAGCTGCTGTCGAATCTGGTGTTCGGCAGTGAGGGGACGGATTACTGGAATCAGACCATGAAGCGGGCAAGGGAGACCCTGGCCACCGGAAATGCCCAGGAAAGGGAGGAGGCGAAGCAGCTTTTAGCCTCTCTTCTGGTGGGACGTCATACGAAGATGTATGATATGTGTATGCAGTACTTCCGGCTGGAGGATCTCCTGAAGATAGCTGCCCGGGAGATTGGCTCCGGCTACATCGGCGGAAAAAGCGTGGGAATGCTTCTGGCGAGGCGGATTCTGAATCGAGGGCAGGAATACCGGGATTATTTCAAGCCGTTTATGGAGTCTCATGATTCCTATTATCTGGGTTCGGATGTGTTTTACACCTATATTGTGCAGAATGGGCTGTGGAGTCTGCGGATGAAGCAGAAAACAGAGGAGGGATACTTTGTTTATGCGGATGAGCTGCGGGAGAAGCTGCTGCGGGGAAAATTTCATGAGATGATAGAGAAGCAGTTTGTGCATATGCTGGAATATTTCGGACAGTCCCCGATTATCGTGCGCTCTTCCTCCCTGCAGGAGGATAGCTTTGGAAATGCATTCGCAGGAAAATATGAGAGCGTATTCTGCGTAAATCAGGGAACCCCGGAGGAGCGGCTGGAAAATTTCGAACAGGCGGTGCGCACAGTCTATGCCAGCATGATGAATATGGATGCGCTGCATTACCGGAAAAACCGGGGCCTGGCCTGGGAGGATGAGCAGATGGCAATCCTGATTCAGCGGGTTTCCGGAGATTATTACGGGGACTATTTCTTTCCTCACGCTGCTGGGGTTGGGAATTCCTCCAATCTTTATGTGTATGATCAGGATGTGGATATGGATGCGGGAATGCTGCGTCTGGTATTCGGCCTGGGAACCAGGGCGGTAGACCGGGTGATCGGAGATTATGTAAAAATTGTGACGCTGGATGACCCGCTGCGCCGTCCCCTGATGGGCTGTGAGGATGAGGTGAAATTTTCCCAGCATAAGGTGGATGTGCTGAACCTGGCAAAAAACAGTATGGACTGCATCGACCTGGATGAAGCCATGAAGCTGGATATCAAGACGAAGAAGCTGCTTTTTGGACGGAAGGATCCGGAGACAGCCAGACGGCTGCGGGACATGGGCCGGGATGACAGCGCCGCTCCCTTTGTGCTGAATTTCCGGAAAATTCTTTCGGATACCAGATTCCCGGAGGTGATGAAGCGGGTTATGGCAGTGCTGTCTGAAAAGTATCACTATCCGGTGGATATTGAATTTACTGCGAATTTCCAGCCGGACGGCAGCTTTAAATTTAACCTGCTTCAATGCCGTCCCCTGCAGACAAGGGGGCTGGGCAAGACCGTGGAGCTGCCGGAGGAGATTGACCGGGAAAACTGTCTGTTTTATTCAAAGGGGAACTTTATGGGCGGAAATGTACGGCTTCCCATTCAGTATGTGGTGCTGGTAAAGACACTGCCTTATCTGTCCCTTCCGGACCGGGAAAAATATACCGTGGCCCGCCAGGTGGGAATGCTGAATGAAAAATTAAAGGGAAGGAATGCCATGCTGATCGGTCCCGGACGCTGGGGTACCACCACTCCGTCCCTGGGCGTGCCGGTGAACTTTACCGAGCTTTGCAATATGTCGGCGATGTGCGAGCTGTCCTACAGTGAGCGGGGTGTAACGCCGGAGCTTTCCTATGGAAGTCATTTTTTCCAGGACATTGTAGAGTCGGGAATCTTCTATACGGCGCTGTTCCGGGAACGGGATACTGTAACCTATCATGAAGAATATCTGACCGGACGGGAAAATCTTGTAGAAAAGCTGCTGCCGGAGGAAAAGGGGGCATCCGAATGGCTGGGAGTCTATGAGACGCCGGGGCTGCAGGTATATTCCGATATTACCCGGCAGATGGTGCTTTGTGCGGCAGAGGCCCAGAAACCGGAAGCCAACGGCTGATTTTAGACTTGCTATCCGAAGCTGGAGATATTTGCTGAGGTGATTTTAGAAAAAAGCGCAGGAATGCGGGGGCGCCGAGGTTTTCCGCAAAGTGAAAGACCAGTAGGGGAGCTACTGGTCTTTCGAGGGGAGTATAAATAATTAATAAGGGGTTTGTAAAAAAAATTGTTTAAGGGTAAATTCTTTTTACAAATTGGATTATAATATAATTTCCATAAAAATGCAATATATAAATTTTCTACTTTTGCATGTTTCGGGCATATTTTTGAAAAAACCTGAGATAATAAACAGCGTAATCTATTTCATGATTTCAGGAGGCAAAGATTATGACAAAAAATATGAAAAATCAGACCCAGTCCGGCAGCAATGCCCAGAACAGCAGAAATTCATACAATACCCAGTCCGGCAGCAATGCTCAGGACTGCAGAGATGAATACGGCACACAGT
>JAUNON010000084.1 GCA_030537145.1 Lachnospiraceae bacterium
TTTTCTACGTTTTGCCCAAAAATCAGTGCACCTTAAACGGGTGCTGAATAGTTACTAATTTTCTATGTATTACTGTTGAATCGTGCCTAACATTATATCGTAATTTTACATCTTTCTCAACTGAGTGCCAAACGTGATAATTCATATCCATAACCGTTCAGCCTTCAGCTAAACTGTTACGGAAACCAAAGATCTGCCCTTTACAAAAAATGAAGATATTTTACAAGCATTTTAAAATTGGAGATGCTACAATGAAGATCATCAAGGAGGGAACACCCATGAAGAAAGAAACACGGACAGTCGTCTACGATGATGAGCTTCACATTGAGGCTTACCATTTTGAAGGAATCATACAGCCGTTTCCGAATCATTTCCATGAATATTATGTCATCGGATTTGTTGAAAAAGGGGAACGCTGCTTATCCTGTAAGAATCAGGAGTATACCATAAAGGAAGGGAACATTATCCTTTTCAATCCCGGCGATAATCACGCCTGTGTACAGAGTGATGATGGGACTTTGGATTACCGGGGCATCAACATTACAAAAGAGGTCATGCTGGATTTAGCTGAGGAAGTGACCGGCAGACGGAACCTCCCTGGATTTTCAAAGAATGTAATCTTTGATGAGGAAGTTACCTGCTATCTGCATCCGCTGCATGAGCTGATTATGAAAGGCTCCTGTGAGTTTGGAAAAGAAGAGAAGCTGCTGCTCCTTCTGTCATTGCTCATCCAGCGTTACGGACAGCCTTTTGAAAGCTGCATCCCGGAATGTCGTGAAGAAATTGAGAAAGCCTGCGCCTTTATGAAAGAACATTTTGCCGACCGCATTTATTTAGATCAGATCTGCCGTCATGCCGGGCTCAGCAAATCCACACTACTTCGGGCCTTTGCCAAGTCCAAAGGGATCACGCCGTACAGTTATCTGGAAAACATACGCATCGGGGAGGCAAAGAAACTTCTGGAACAAGGTGTACCTCCCATTGAAGCTGCCATGCAGACCGGATTCTCTGACCAGAGCCATTTCACGAATTATTTTAACCGGTTTATCGGGCTGGCTCCCGGTCTCTATCGTGACATATTTTTACTGTATAAGTCCAGGCTCAAAGCAGAGACGGATGGAATGCAGGCAGACCATTCCGGCCATGCATTTGAGATGACAACAGATATGAAGAAGAAGCGCGATTAGCCCGGATACCGAATAGCTGCAGGATTGCAGAAACACGAGGTGCGGAGCAATCTGCGGACTGATATTTTGGGTGGTGCCTGCATCAGCCGGCATGGGAATTTAGAAAACGAATCAACGGAGGGAAAACACAGAATGAATAAACAAGCAACCGGACATCTGGCGGCGCTGATCACTATCCTGATATGGGGTACGACCTTCATTTCTACCAAAGTGCTTTTAATAGATTTTGCACCGATTGAAATTCTATTCTTCCGGTTTGTGATGGGATTTCTTGCTTTGATCGTCTCGTATCCCCGCCGCATCAGAGGTACAACCGGACGGCAGGAAGCCCTTTTTGCAGCGGCAGGCCTCTGCGGCGTATGCCTGTATTACCTGCTGGAAAATATTGCCCTGACCTACACGTTTGCCTCCAATGTTGGAGTCATCATTTCCATCGCACCATTTTTTACAGCAATTCTCACGCACCTGTTTATGAAAGGTGAAGAAAAGTTGGAAATAAATTTCTTTGCGGGATTTATCGTTGCAATGGTCGGCATCTGTCTGATCAGTTTCAATGGGGCTAAAATGCAGCTTAATCCACTCGGAGATCTGCTGGCCGTGGCCGCAGCAATTGTATGGGCATGTTACTCCGTATTAACAAGAAAAATCAGCGCTTTCGGATATCACACAATCCAAACAACCAGACGGGTATTCGCTTATGGAATCCTGTTTATGATACCGGCACTATTCCTATTTGACTTTCATCCCGGAACAGAGCGCTTTTACAATCCGGTCTATCTGGGGAATATGATCTTCCTTGGGCTTGGTGCTTCCGCACTTTGCTTTGTCACCTGGAATACATCCGTAAAGATTTTAGGTGCTGTCAAAACAAGCATTTATATTTACCTGGTTCCGGTCATCACGGTAACTACATCTGCTCTCATACTGCATGAGAACATAACGATTCTGTCCGGTGCCGGTACCATCCTGACACTGCTCGGACTATTCCTTTCTGAATACAGAGGGAAAACAAAAACACAGGAGGAAATTTAAAATGGATTTACAGAATAAAAAATGCGTCATGGTCATTGATGAAAACCTCCCCCTTGGCATCATTGCAAACACGGCAGCTATCATGGGGATCACATTAGGAAAAGAAATGCCGGAGGTAGTCGGAGCAAATGTCACCGACCAGAGTGGAAACGAACATCTGGGCATCATTGAATTTCCAGTTCCTATCCTGAAAGGCTCCCCGGATATCATCAAGGAAATCCGTGAAAAAATCTATCAGCCGGATTTTCAGGATTTAACCGTAGTGGACTTCTCCGATCTTGCACAGGGATGCAAAACCTACGATGAATTTATCGAAAAGATGGGGAATGTGGAAGAATGCACCCTGCAATATTTCGGTCTTGCCATCTGCGGTCCTAAGAAAAAAGTCAACAAACTCACAGGCAGTATGCCATTGCTGCGCTGATATCATAACAGCCATCCGTACATGGATTTCCATGTGCCGATGGCTGTAACTGTGACAGATGCCCTCACACCTTAATTCTGATTGTAACTGGAGGGGCGTCCTCCGCACTAATGCTTCCAATAGAAACAGCAGCCTCCATATCCTGCCAAAGCACCGCCAACAGAATAGCCTCAAGAATTTCAAGCTGTAGGCCAGCGCCAAATAAAAACCTTCCGATTTAGATCTCTACGTTATTTCGCTTCCATCAATTCCAGCTTTCTCACTCTCCTGCGAAATTCCTCGTCCGGAAGAAACTCCGCACCAAGGAAAGCGTCCACCAGTTGTTTTGCCACATAATAGCCCACAATGTCACCGCCAATAGCCAGCACCTGCACATTATCGTGTTCCACACACTGATGTGCGGAATAAATATCGTGGCAGACCCCCGCTCTGATTCCTGCTATTTTATTGCAGGCGATGGCCGCCCCAATCCCTGTACTGCAAAACATGATGCCTCTTTCGGCTCTTCCGCTTAAAATATCATCGCAAACCTTTACAGCAATATCAGGGAAATCAACCGAATCCGTAGAATAACATCCATGGTCGATCACCTCATGCTTTTCTTCAAGATACGGCAAAAGCTTCATTTTAAGCTCATATCCGCAATGATCCGATCCTATCGCAATTTTCATAATTAACTCCTATCTATTATTCATCTGATATTCTACTCGTACAAAGTACATGCGCAAACATGGTTTGGGCCAACCTCGGTCAGCGGAATTTCGCCGCCGGTACATTTTGAGGTCGCATAGGGACAACGGGGTGCAAAACGACAGCCCGGCTTCGGGTTGACAGGGCTCGATACCTCGCCGTACAAAATCTTTTTCTTCCGATTACGTCTGCTCAGATCCGGCTGCGGAATGACATCCAATAACGCCTTTGTATAGGGATGCGCCGGGTTTGTAAAAAGCTCTTTTTTTGCGGCATATTCCACCACTTGCCCCATATACATTACAACAATATAGTCACTGATATGTTTTACAACGAAAAGATTGTGTGTAATAAACATATAAGAAAGATTCTTTTCTCTCTGCAAATCCATAAGCAGGTTTAAAATCTGGGCCTGAATCGACACATCCAGGGCGGAAACCGGTTCATCGCAGACGATAAATCTGGGCTCCAATGCCAGTGCTCTGGCCAGCCCCACTCTCTGTCTCCGGCCTCCATCCAACTCATGAGGATAGGTATTATAGTATCTGGGCTGCAGGCCTACCACATCCATCAGTTCCAAAACCTTGTCATGCAGCTCCCCTTTCGGCATCTTAGGGCCCATGGTCTTTATGGGATCCTCAATAATATTTCCCACGGAAAGTCTTGGATTTAAAGAAGAATAAGGATCCTGAAATACCATTTGAATGCTGTGGTAAATTTCATTTTTCGCTTTCCCCTGCAGATTCAGAATATTTTTTCCATCCAGCAGCACTTCACCGCCTGTAGGCTCCACCAGTCTCGTCATGGTCCTTCCAAGCGTGGTCTTTCCGCATCCGGATTCCCCTACAACTCCAAGGGTTTCACCTTCTCCGATTTTCAGATTTACTTTCTCCACCGCATGCAGTTTGCCCTTTGGGGTATCAAAATATTTGGTCAGATTTTTTACTTCTATCAATGTTTTACTCATTTCCTGACGTCTCCTTTCCCCATTGCTCATAGCGGAAACATTTCATTTTATGGGTTCCTCTCTGATAATCCCCGGGAAGCTCTTTTTCGCAACGCTCCGTTGCATAAGGACAACGCTCATGGAACTTGCATCCGCAGGGCAGGTGTGTCGGATCTACCACAAATCCCTCTATGGGGGTTAAACGCTCTTCCTCAGCATCCAGCTTGGGTATGCAGTTAAACAGCCCCTGGGTATACGGATGGTTATTTTTTCTTTCGAAAACATCTTCTACAGTCCCTGTCTCCACAATCTCTCCCGCATACATAACAGAAACGCTGTCACAGGTTTCCGCCACAATGCCAAGGTCATGGGTGATCATAATCATCGCTGTGTTCAATTCCTCTTTCAATTCCTTCATCAGCTGCAATATCTGTGCCTGAATGGTAACATCCAGCGCCGTTGTGGGCTCATCCGCAATCAGTAGGTCTGGTTCACAGATCAGCGCAATTGCAATTCCCACCCGCTGCTTCATACCGCCTGAAAACTGGAACGGATATTCATTTTTCCGCTCTGCAGGAATTCCAACCAGCTTCAGTATTCTGTCAACCTTCTCTTCTTTTTCCTGATGAGATAAATGTTTGAAATGCAGCGTCAGCATTTCCATAATCTGATCTCCCACGGTAATAATCGGATTCAGGCTCGTCATGGGATCCTGAAAGATCATGGATATCCGCTTACCGCGCATTGCGCGCAGCTCTTTTTTATTCATTTTGCTGACATCTTTTCCATTATATTCAATCCGCCCGGCTTCAATCTGTCCAACCTTTGCCGGAAGTATTCCCAATACGCTGAGGGCAGTGGTGGATTTTCCCGCACCGGTCTCTCCCACCAGGCCCATCGCCTCTCCCTTGTGAATCACCATATTCACACCATTCACCGCATGCACCACCGCATCATCCGTATGGTACCGAACATATAAGTCTGTAATTTTTAAAATTTCATCCATAGATACAACCTCATTTCTTTGTTCTGGGGTCCAATGCATCGCGGATACCATCTCCAACGAAGTTAATGCACAGAACACTGATTCCAATTGCAACTCCCGGTATTATTCCAAGATACGGATAGTAACGAATATAGTCTTTTACCTCCGACAAAATGGTTCCCCACTCCGGTGTAGGTGATGCAATACCAATTCCCAAAAAGCCAAGGCCGGCAATGGTCAGAATTACGGAACCCAGCATCATGGTGGCAGATACCACCACCGGACCTATTCCGTTGGGTAAAATATGCTTTATCAAGATCTTTCCCACCGGCGCACCATAGATTCTGGCAGCATCCACATATTCGGAATCCCGAATAGTCATAATGGAGGCTCTTACCACACGGGCAAGTCCGGGAAACTGGGTAATAATCATTGCAAGCCACAGACTGTAAATGCTCTGCCCAAAAACCACCACCAGGGTCATGGTCATCAGCAATGCAGGGATCGCCATGAAAATATCAATAAAGCGCATAATGATCGTATCTATTTTTCCGCCAAAATATCCGGCAATACTTCCAAACAATACGCCCAGCACCAGAGCCGCCGCCACAACAATCAGTCCTGACCCCAGGGAATAGATACCTCCGTAAAGCATTCTTGCCAGCAAATCTCTTCCATACATATCCGTTCCCAAAATATGGTCTCTGGAGGGAGATTTATATGCATTCAGCAGATCCTGGGTGATAACCTTTTCGTAATTCAGATAAATGGGGGAAGTAAAGCAGACAAGGATCAATACACACAATGCAATCAGTCCAATTACAGCCAGTTTATTCTTTTTGAAACGGTGCCAGATCAGTCCCATCTGGGACATGTTTGCCTGAGCCGCCATTTCTTCCATCTCTTTCACTTTTTTCTTTGACATATCTTTACCTCCGCCATTATTTTGACAACTGCTTCCGGACGCGGGGATCAATAAATGCATAGAGCAAATCGATCAGTACATTTACCACGCATACTAACAACGCAATAAAGATAAGAGGTCCCATAACTCCCGGAATATCCGCTGTACGTACTGCATTTACCAGCATAGACCCTATTCCAGGAACCGCAAATATGGTTTCAACGGTAACTGCGCCGGAAACAATCCCTCCGATATTATTACCGATATTGGTAATCGCCGGAAGAAGCCCATTTCGAAGCGCATGATAACAGATCACCCTGACCTCGCTTGCTCCTTTTGCTCTGGCCGTTCGGATATAGTCCTGTCCGATTACATCCAGCATACTGGATCTGGTCATACGAACCTGACCGGCAACCCGGGACGCCGCCAGCACAATCGAAGGAAGAATGAAATGCCGGAAGCTCTCTGCCCCGGTAACCGGAAGCATTTTCAGTCTCATACAGAAAATCAACTGCATAATCAGCCCCAGGAAGAACGCCGGAATACTTAGCATTAACATGGCTATCACCATTGTCACATTATCGGTAATACTGTTTTGCTTCACCGCCGCTATAACCCCCATGAAGGTCCCAAGCACGATGGTTAATATCAACGAATACAATAACAGCAGCAGGGTATTTCCTATTCGCGCCGAAAATTCCACCGATATACGATTGCCGCTGATCCAGGATTTTCCCATATCCCCCTGCAAAAAGCCCGACATATAACTCAGATACCGGACCGGCAGAGGCTTATCCAGCCCCAATTCCGCTGTTTTCTGTGCAATCTGTTCCTGGGTTGCATTGGCGCCCAGGGAAGCCAGCACCGGATCTCCCGGCGAAAATGACAGAATCACATACACAAGAATCGTCAGCACAATATAGGTGGGAATGATATACAATGCTCTTTTTAATATATACTTGCCCATCTAAAATCCTCCCTTACGAAACAGCAGGTGGCTATTTCTTTCGAAACAGCCACCCGAATAGATCCTATTCCCAGGACCAATCCGCAACTCTATAATTTGTGCCGCTGATTGCATGTATTCCGCTCAAACCGTTTCTGTAAGCAATCGTATTTACATCGTAATACAGATATGCAAGATATACATGTTCATTACACAAACTGGTCATTTCTGCAAAAAGCTCTTTTCTTGCTTCCGGATCCATCTCGGTAAGAGTTGCATCTGCCAGATCAGCTAATTTCGCTTTATCCTCCTCCGGAAATTTGCTATTCTGGAAATTGGCTGTATTTCTGTCGAATTGCTGGAATAACAGGTTTGCATCGCTAAGCGACGGCAAAGTACTGTAAATGGAAATATCATATTCTCCAGCCTGCATAGTGGCCTGGTGGGTAGCTCCATCTACTGCCGCAACTTCTGCGTTAATGCCAACAGCCTGAAGATTACTCTGCATAATCTTGCAAATAGATTCTTCCTTTGATCCCGCCAGACAAATTAATTTCAACGCTGATCCATCATATTCAGAAGCCGCCAAAAACTCTTTTGCCGCCTCCACATCATACGGCAGGGTACTTGTATAGCTGCCCTCATCCGGACGGCCTATCACTCCCGGCGCCAAAAGACAATCCGCTCGTTTCGTATATCCATAATTAACGATTTCGTTAATAGAATCAATATCCAGCGCACTGTAAAACGCCTTGCGAAGATTTTCATCTGTTCCTAAATGAGACATACCGCCAATCATCATCATGCAGGTCATAAAGGAATCGGTTGAATCCCACTGCACCTCCTCATTTTCTCCCATCATCATTAAGCTCTGAATCGACGGATTATACAGCACATCGATTTCTCCCGTTTCCAAAGAAAGTATCTGTGAATTGGCATCTGGAAGAATGCTGAATTTCAGGCTCTTAATTGCCGGCGCTCCGCCCCAATATTCTTCATGCGCCTCCAGTGTAAGAGAACCGCCCAATACTCTTTCTACAAATTTATACGGACCAGTTCCAACAGGGGCCTCCTGATATTTCTCCCACCCCACTTCTTCGAAATAGGATTTGCAGAGTATCGGAGCATGATAAGATGCCATGGCATTTGCAAAAGCTGCAAAAGGCTGCTCCATATATATTTTTACCGTATAATCATCCACTGCTTCTGCATAATCAAATCCGGAAAATTGCTGCGAAAAAATAACTGTATTTTCCGGCAGCAGATTATATGTAAATGCAACATCTTCTGCAGTCATCGGTGCTCCATTGTGAAAAACCACGTCATCCCTCAGATGAACCGTATATTCCAATCCGTCCTCCGATACGGTGTAATCCGTAGCCAGCATTGGTTCCAGCTCGCTGGTCTCCGTGTCAAAAAAGAAAAGGGTATCATACAGCGCCCAGATATCAATACCATCTCGGTTTGATACTGCTGTGTTGTTGCTTAATGGAACCAGATTTGAAAATTCAGAACCAATCCCTACAACAATCGAATTGTCCTCTTGTCCTGCCCATGCAGGTATCGCTGCCGCCAGTGTAAGTGCCATCACCATGGCTATCGCTCTACGTTTCATAAAAGGTCTCCTTTCTTTTGCATAAAATGTAATTTTTTGATTTCATGATTCTCTGTCATGTATGTCTGTGTTAATAGTTTCCAAAAATGTAATCGTTTCATTTTTTCTTTCTCTCACTTTATAGCATTTGTTCGTAGCTTGTCAATATCTTTTTCTATTTTTTGCTGTTTTATACGATTTTATCATCTATTTTTTGTGCATTATTTTCAATACTCATTCTCTTTCTTTACCTTTCCTCTTCTCCGTTACATTTTTGTTACATTTTTCCAGTTCCCTGGTTGACAAGTTACATTTTCTCGTATAAAATACAAGCAGAAAAAAATTAATCTGTTACTACCATAAAAGGAGGGGTAGGAGTATGTCGAATGTGACTATTCGCAGCGTTGCAAAGCAAGCCGGCGTATCCGTTGCCACGGTATCCCGTGTCATCAACCAGGCTCCGGGCGTACGCCCAAAAACTGTCAAAAAAGTAAACGAGGCCATCGCCGCCACGAACTATATACCAAATTCTGTGGCGCGGAATCTGAAAACAGATGCTACAAAGACCATCGGTTTTCTGATTTCCAATATATCCAACAGTCATTTCACTTCCATGGCTAAAACCATCGAAAGCTTTATGCGTGAAAAAGATTACAGTATTATTGTCTGCAGTACTGATGACGATCCGGACATCGAGCTTTCTTATATTCATCGTCTGCTGGGACTGCGTGTGGATGGCCTGATCCTGAATACCACCGGCCAGAACAGCGCTTACATAACCGAACTTAGCCATATTCTTCCCATGGTTCTCGTTGACCGGAGCATTTCTACACCTTCCTTTACCGGAGATTTTGTCGGTTCCAACAACTTTGACGGTATTCAGACCTTAACAAAACACCTGATTAAAAACGGCCATCGCAAGATCGGTATCATCACCTCAAATCTCCAGGTCAGTACAGGTCAGGAACGTCTGGCAGGCTTTCAGGCCGCAATGCAGACCATCGGCATCAAAGCAGATTCCGACTACATCTACCGTTACGACAGCAATTACTTCAATGAAGAAAGTGGCATCGACGGCTGTCAGTATCTGATGTCCCTTCAGGACCCTCCCACCGCCATCGTTGTGGCCAATAATGCTATGGCCATTGGTGCATATAAGTATCTTCTTGCCAAGGGTATCTCTGTTCCCGGCGATGTTTCCGTTGTATCCTACGGAAATATCAGCAACAGCGAACTCTTCCGCACAGAACCTACCTACGTTACTCTAAATCCTGTTTTCATGGGTGAAAAAGCCGCCAAACTGCTTTTATCACGGATTGAAAATCCCGAGCTCAGCAACAGGGAAGTTATTTTTGAGCCTTTATTCATCGAAAACAACAGTACCCGTATTCTTTGAGCTCTGCAGCTTTCCAAAATAATGTGCAAGCTTTC
>JAUNON010000085.1 GCA_030537145.1 Lachnospiraceae bacterium
CAGGTGATCCGCTCCTGGATAAGTGCCTCATCATTATTCGCATCATATAGCATTTGTGCCTGCATTTTTTCTTTTTCAGTCATAATAGATTCTCCTGTCTTTTATTGTTTATGATGGCAGCTTTCTTGTCGATTGCCTGTCGGTACATTCCTTCCAGATAAAATGGCTGTATATCCTCAACAAATTGGAAAGATGGCATATACTCGTTTGGAATGTATTGCTTGCAGTTCTCCATAACCGTTTTCATTACAGAGGGAGTCAAAAGATCGCCGGTAAATATCATGCGATTAGGGTTCATGATAGCAATAAGCGAAGCCGCCGCTTTTGAGATCAGGGGAACGCACGTTTGCTCCGACAACAACTCGATCTGTCGGTCTCGTCCTATGTCAAAGGGTAAAAATCCGACCATACCAGCAAAGCCGTTTTTCCCAGTAACAATTGTGCCTCTATGGATGGTGGCAGTACCTGGCAAAATATGCGAGGGATAGTTCAGAATCGTAACTACATCATCCATAGTACATTGGGTCTTGTAGTACCCATAGGCTTTGAAATACATATCATTTTCCATATATACGGGAACATGATACTGTTTTTCAATAATTTGGACAAGCGGCTCGTTGTCCAGTTCAGCAATGTCACAATGGCGAATCACCCCATGCTCCGCAATGCTTGGTGTCCCGATTACAACAGAGGATATATTGGGATAGGTCGAAAATATTGCAGATATTTCTTGTGAAATAGAAGAAATATCTAACTGCTGATGGATTGTTTCTGTGGTAGCAAGTACGCGGTTGCACATAGATAGAACCGTACAATGCAAAGTCTTTACGCCGAGGATCATCTCAAACGAGATACAGAGAATACTTTCAAAATCTTCATTGATTTGAAATACTGCGGTACAACGGCCCACCTCATTGAGACGCTGCTTCTGACCGATAATTTCCCCCTCTCTTTCGAGTTCGTTCAATAGAGTGTTGCAAGTTGCAACACTAAGGCCCGTAACATCTGCCACAGTTTGTTTTGTCCATACACCACCTTTCCACATGATTTTTCGGATTTTGTTTTTGTTCAGCTTTCTAACGTCAGCAGAATCTATCATTTTTCCACCACACTTTCCAATAATATAACTATTATTATAACGGTTATATTAAAAGGCGTCAAGAAAAATAAACCAATGGGCGACAGCAAGGAGTGCTACCGCCCTTCACGATCATTTAGAAAAGGGAATTTCCGTGACAAGATTTAAAGAATAAATAGCGATCATATCGGGGAGCATTCTCACTCCCTCTTATCGGAAGACCACAATTTCTCAAAGCCCCGCTGCCGTTTCCACTCTTCCCAGCTTTGGTCATTCATCAGCAGTTTCCAGGCGCCGCGGTAATCCAGCCCGAACAAATCGAACCTACGCATCAAATTGCTCACAACCTGTCCTTCCG
Source organism: Lachnospiraceae bacterium (assembly GCA_030537145.1). Classification (GTDB taxonomy): domain Bacteria; phylum Bacillota; class Clostridia; order Lachnospirales; family Lachnospiraceae; genus Merdiplasma. The sequence goes on from JAUNON010000085.1 coordinate 1,437, forward strand.
GCCTGCTGGCTCCAAGGCATCCTCCGCCTGCCAAAACCTTTTGGCTTCCCTGATAATCTTTTTGTGCGTTTTCATGTATCCTGTATCGATCCAGCAATTTTACATAAATGTTCTGCAAACGCCGATCCGCAATCCCCTCCAGGGCTTGAATTGCATAAATTAATAGGTATGGATCTTGTTCCGTCAGCAGGAAATCTAAAAAATAATCTACTACCGCTTCTTTGCCGGATAGCGCTCTGATACAGTAAAATAACACGGTTTTTTCATTCTTGTCCAAATCCTTTTGTGCTAGCGCCTCTTTTAGTCTTCCGGCATTGATATCCGGACAATCTTTCAATGCCTTAATGGTATAGCACGCATCCCGGAAAGCGTCCCCGCGCAGTTGCGGCAGTTTTTCAAGAATCTGCTCCTGCCATTTTTTCTTGGTATCCCAATCCCCTTCATAGTTAATGACAGAAATAGCCTCTGCATAAGCACCGTACTCCCACATTTTTTCAATCTGCCCGCCCATTCCCTTTACCCGAAAATGCGCCAGCATCTTGACCAGCTTCATACGAATTTCCATATTGGGTTCCTGATCACAGGCCGCTTTAAAAAACTGCTGCTGCTTCTTTGGCAGTTTCTTAAATTTACGGAAACTGTCGATGATTTCCGCCTTTTCTTCCGAATTGTCCGCCTGCTGATACTGCTCCATTAGTTGTTGTTCATTTCCGTCCAGATTCGTCCCAAACCAGAAAATTTCATATCCTGAAATGACCTCGTGCAGCCAGCGCATATACCATGCCAGAAACCCATTTTCCCGCACAAAAAATGGTTTAACACAGTGATCTAAATCGAAATAGACCACTTGCCCGCAATATGGCCCCCGCAGCATGAGCCCTGTCATATGTGAACAGCCCTGACTGCCAATAGGCAAAATTCCGGCAAAGGGCTGCCCTTTGACTGCAATGTCCCAATCCTCATCGCTCATCTTTGGATAGAGCGCCGGTTCCGACAGCAGGCTATAATCCTGGTCATCCTTAAGTGCCTGTTCCAATGCCCTAAGGCCGTAGATCCCGTAATAAGGTCCTGCTCCGCCGTCCCCGACCAGCATCAGAAAATTCCGGTATTCTTCCGGCAGCCGAATGCCATATTTAAGTTCAAATACCTGTATTGCCTCCTCACCGGCAGGCGGCGCCAGCCTGTATTTATGGCTGTCCGCGCCGAATACCTCCTGCCCATCATCCTTTGCTTTGGCTTGTTCCAGCCGTTTATAAATCTGCCTGATCCATGATGCCTGATCTGCTTTTCCCATAAAATCTCCTGTTGATTATGCTCATTCAGTTTCTTTGAAAGGGTGGTGCTACACAAAAAAGAATAAATAGTTATGTACTTATAGGTCAATCACATCAATTCGTTCAGTGCCATCATCACATACAATGGTCACATTTTTTCAAACGACTCACTCACCGTATTAAAAACACGGTTTTGCTGTAAATCTTTATTTTGACCGCAAGAAGAAAGCAGCAATACCATTAAAAGCACTAATACTATTAGAGCACGTTTCATAGAGATGCATCCTTTCTAATACCGATTTGTTAGTTTTCTTGGATCTATTTTAATGATGATTGTCTGCATTGTATTACTTAAAAAGACAAACGTACTATATTTATCCGCATTATTCATTCTCCTTAACGAATCGTGTCTTTTCATTATTATGATATAGAATACCTAATTGCTACCATCCTGTACCTGAAAAAGTGTCAAATCCGCCGGTACTCCAACAGATATTTTCTGCACCTTATCGTTTATCTGCAGCATTTTTGCAGCATCAGCGTTGACAAGTCTTATCACTGTCCTAAGGTCCAGACCGCAGACAAGCATCTTACTCATTGTAAGCGCGCCTAAAGCATCTCCACCTCCGCGCCGTTGTGGGGTAACGGCATGCGGATCTGCCTGCGAAGTTCTTGCCTGATTTATAAAGTTTCTTCTCCATTTACTGGATCTCTTTTACTTGACATTTTACAAATTCATAATTTTTTTGACGGTATTCGCTGTCCGGATTGTGATGCCTTCACTGATCCCTGTACTGGCTGTTTTTGACCACCAGTTTGTTTTTTGATAATGCGTTCTGTCAAATGACCAGAACACGGAATTTTTATATGGAAACACGTTCTCAAGCTCCGCTTTTGGTGTGCCAAGTTCCTTATAAAGCCTCTCATAAGACAAAGGCGGCAGCATGAATATGAGATTGTCATAAACAGCTTTATCTTCTGTACCCCACCAGGTGGGTGCATGATTTACGATGTCCCTTAATTCCTCCTGTGAAATGACAAAGACAGGTATATCCCATTCAAACTTATCCTTTATCATTTTCTCAATCCTACCAGCAATATTCTCCTGCTCCTCGATACTTGAAAAAGCAACATTACCACTGTTAAGATAGGTGGAAACTTCGAGATACCCTAATTCTGTAAAGCCCTTCTTTAACTCAGCCATTGCTATCTTGTTTTTCCCGCTTACATTGATTCCTCGCAGCAATGCAACATATCTTTTCATAATATCCGCTCTCCAAACCTCAACTTTTCATTCTAATCATTTTCCCAACATGCAATAAAGCTTCACTGCATTTTGATGAACCAGAGAACCCTCCACCGGCGGCTTCTCTGTGTGCTTGGCAAACAAAAACGCAGAACCATACACCCATCCTTCCTGATTACTGGCTCTGCGTCTTCAGATTAATCAATCTCTCCTGCCTGCACTTCGGACAAAAGAGCAGGAAGCATTCCGTATGTTACACTTTCAATATGGGACGCACAGCAGCCTGATGGATATCTCCTGACTTAATACGGCTGAGCATCGCCATGAAATCCTGCCCTAACAGTTCATTGACCTCTTCTTCTGAGAAGCTGCACACACCTGAAGCATAAAGCGCTCCGATACCAAAAGTAAAAATCCACACATGATGAAACAGCAATCTCGCATCCTCATAAGTCAATCCATAATCTTTTTGAATGGTTTTCACTGCGGAAGCAGCAATCTCATCCCGGGACAGATATCCTTCTTCCAGAAAATGAGGCGCCCCATCGTTTTTCATAAACAGCAGCTCATAAAGCCTCGGTTCCTCCTTTGCAAAAAGAATCATCTGCATCCCCATCTGCTTGAAGGCAGGCGTGTAAACTTCCGGCAACTTTTCCTTGCCACCGGAAGTCAAACGCTCCAATCCAATTTGCTATTCGGCACTCCCAACACCTGTCACACCTTTTTACCGTACAAACCATGCCGGTTGCAATACAGATAGAGTATTCCGCCGCCTCGTCTAACAAACCTCGCCCACGCCTCCTGATCCGGATACAGTTTTATCATCTGCACACCATCCGGCGTCACATAATCCATAAACGAAAGGTAATGCTCCTTACGCATAGGATGCTGCACGCCACAGCAGGAATACACGCCTTCTTCGGCCGACTGAATGATATTTCCGCAGATCTACAGCATATCCATTATGGTACATAACTGTAATATATTTCGTTTCGCCATCTACAGTCAATTTGACGTAACAAAAATCATCCTCAAATTTATCAGCTATCTCCCACTTCCTTTTCTTCTGTCATGTTCAAGACCTCCGTTAATAAATCTGGAGAAGCATGCAATTTTTCGAGTGTCTTTTGGAATTTTTCCTTATCTGCCATCCCTTCACTCCTTCTTCAGATATTCTTTTAGCTTAGCCTTGGCACGAAAAAGTCTGGTGCTTATCGTTTTTTCAGGAATTCCTAGAAATGACGATATTTCCTTTGTGGAATAACCTTCATAATAAAACAGCATTAATGGAACTCGATATTTCTTGTCCAACTTCATAACTGCGGATTTATCCACCAGGCTCTGAACCTGGATCAGCCTCCATTCCGCCATGTCAGCAAAGTAAGCGGAGCAGGATTCGGACCTGCGCTGTTTCTCATGTAACGGATTTACAGTCCGTTGCCTTCGCCCCCGGCACATCTACCTATAATGTGACCAGGGGGTCATATACAAGAAAGTTCTCCTCCTGCAAGTTATTATGCTGTTTTCTTTACTGCTGGTACATCAACAATCAAAACGTCATCAATCTTACAGCCAAATACTGCAGCCAGTACAACTTTGCATATAAAAAACCACCTGCCAAACAGGACAAGCGGCATACAAAAAATCAGTTTGATGTGAAAACGGGAATATCACGTCATAAAATCATTGCAATCCAAGTAACTGCCTCTGTATGAGTGCACAAATCTAAGTCCCTCGCATTCAAGTTCGAGTGAAAGGCTGATATGGATATACAGATGTGATAATGCAATGACTCTATTCATCATGATATCTCTCCCTTCCGAGCTTCCGTTCTTGTTTTTAAAAACTTCCATTTCCCAACTTCTGTTATCTGTTTCGATGCCAATTCTTTTCCATCTCCCCCTATATCAGAACTCCGACGGGAAAATATAGCTCCAAATGCCCTCCCTCGGGCTTATTGCATCCGAGAGCAGATTGAGGTATTCAATAAGTTGGATGGGTTTCAATGCCCTCCCTCGGGCTTATTGCATCTTGTCATTGACGATGATGAGGAAGCTGTTGAATGTGTTTCAATGCCCTCCCTCGGGCTTATTGCATCGATTTTCTTATTGTTTTGAAAATTCCATATAATGTTTCAATGCCCTCCCTCGGGCTTATTGCATCGGCAAAACCGCACAACTTTTTTCTCTGCCCCACACATTTTTCTACATATCCCACCATGCTTTTTCCATTATATATCACGATTTCTTCCTATCAACCATTTCTTCATTGTTTATCAAGGATTCGCCATATTTCTCTGTCAATTTTTAAAGCCATTCTGGTGCGAATCGCCTTGTCTTCCCGTCTATAACCTGCATCATCCGGCAAAACATGGCCGCAGATGACACAATGACAGCAGGTGCGAATAAAGCGGGACCTGGTTTTCACCTCCTTTTGTCCTGAAAACACCAAAAGGCGCAGCCTCCGCTGGCATTAACTATATGCCTAAGCAGAAACTGCACCTAATGATGTTTAATATAATATTTACTTGTTTATATTTTCAATATAAAGAAATTTATTTAGCCTGTCAATCTAATTCTTTATTTTTCAACGTCCCCTCTACGTATTGACCTGTCTTCATATCACTAAACTTTTCTTCTAAATTCCATTCCTTCATATACTCGTACTGCATTCCCACGCACAATGTGGGTATGTTCCTGCCATGCCGTTTTTACCTGTTTCTGTCTTTCCTCCGCCTCTTTCTGCTCCAAAATAGCATTCAATTTATTCATCGCATCCCGTCTGTTCGCCAACTGGCTTCTCTCTGAAGTAGAGGTTACGGTAATTCCAGTCGGGATATGCACCAGTCTTACTCCAGTCTCTACCTTATTCACATTCTGTCCGCCATTGCCGCCAGAATGAAAACGTTCAAAGCGTATTTCCTGCTTCCTGCTTATTCTCCTCGCCTCTGGAATAATACTCACATCTACAAACCAATTCTTCCTTTTATTCTTCGGCCGGAACGGACTTTTGCATATCCACTGTATACTCCCCTCAAGTTCAGATAAATCACTTCGAGCAGAAAGTAGGATGGATGTACATCCTCCACTCAGCCTTGATTTATGGCAGGACAACATTGTAATATCCGGATACTCCCGCTTCAATGCATCATATAACTTACTGACTGCCAATTCACATTCCGCTGGCCCCTGCCCGGAGCTGATCTGCAAAATCATTTTCTTCCTCCTCTCCGGCCGGAACCAGTTTCTTTGTCTTTCTTTCCACCGTCCTTATAGCAATAGACAGGCTTCAGCCGCTTTTTAACCGTCACCGTATCTCCGATTGCCGCATGAATCTCTTCCAATCCCCGGTAGGCAAATGGTGCCTCATCAAGTGTACCTGTTCCAATGCAGGAACAGTAAATACCCTTCATCTCCTGTTTAAATCTGGATACCGTATAACTCTCTTTCACATCCTGTCTCTTTAAGATACGCCCTGCCCCATGGGGTGCGGAGTAGTTCCAGTCTTCGTTTCCCTTCCCCTCACAAAGAAGAATCCCATCGCGCATATTAACCGGAATCACAACAGGCTCTCCGGCCTGCGCCGATACGGCTCCTTTACGTAAAATTCTCTCCGGACCAGACTGGTCAATATAGTTATGGGTTGAGGAGATCACTTCCTCTACTTTCCATTTCATCCCCTTTACCAGCTCATCTAAAATTGCTTCTCGATTCAAGACAGCAAATTCCTGAACAAGAGAAACATCATAAAGATATGCCTCCATCAGTTCTTTCTCCAAATATACCATTTCATATGGTACCTGGATTCTTTTTTTCTTTAAATACTCCTGTCCCTCACGCAGATAATACTCTGTGACTTCCTTCCCCAGATGCCGGCTGCCGGAGTGGACAGCCACATATAGGTTCCCGTCCTCATCTTCGTCCACTTCAATGAAATGGTTTCCGCTGCCCAAGGTTCCGATACTGCAGGCTGCTTTTTTATGGTTGACGGCATATTCACAGGCCAGCTCCGTAAAGTCAAACCTTTTTGCAAACCGATGTGGCTTCTGCCTGGCAGAATATCCCGACGGGACAAAATCCCGAATCACCTTATCCAGCTGCTGAAACTCTATCTTTTTCTGTCGGATTCGGGCAAGAGTTATCCCGCATCCAATGTCAATACCTACCACATTGGGAAGTATACGTTCTCCAACAGTTGCTGTAAACCCAATCGTACCGACCTTTCCTGGATGCACATCCGGCATGATTCTGATTTTGCTGTTCTGAAATGCTTCATTATCGCACAGCATCTGTAACTGTGCCAGCGCGTATTCTTCTACGTTATCTGTGAAAATTTTTGCAGATGTATAGATTCCGTTTACTATTTTCATTCATTAAATCCTTTCCTCTGTGGTGTTTTATGCAAAATGGGCGCAAAAAAACACCTCTTTTCAGAGATGCAGGACTGTCCAAATCAATAAACGGATAAGAACTTAAGACAGACGAATTCCGTCAATACTGCCAAACTTATCTGTGAATTTCTGTGAGGACAATCCTCTCTCTGTTATATGCTGCTATTCTGTTCATGGTTGTGAAATAAAAATATGTCATGGTTGTCCTCCTTTCAAAACGTGGTTTTCAGTTACAAGACCAAGTATATCCATACAAGTTCACATTGTCAATAAAAACCTCATCATGACCTATTCCCGTAAATGCCAGCCGGAACCCGAACAGCCTCCCACCGTTCTCTGGTTGGAGGCTGTTTTTTTACCTGTTTTCAATCACGTCTCGGAAAATACGGTAGTTCTCCATATGCCCCAGTGTACAGTAAACCGCAAAAACCACTTCATCAAAGAATCCCTGATACTCTTCAAAAATTTCTTTATAGGTTTCCGCCACAACTTCCGGTGGGTTCTGAAATGCGCCACACCCAAAAGCGCCGAGAACCAGAGAGTCCACGCCATTTGCTATAGCTACATTCAGGATTTTTCTTGCCCTCCTTTTATGCAGCACCTTCAGTTCCTGTTCAGATATCTTTATTGCCTCTCCGCTTCCCGGATTCATGCTATTATATGGTTTTTCCCGAAGATTTGGTGCTGCGCAGGAAATAATATCCACTTTGCACCAATCCGTATCCTCCATTCTTTCTGGCATATCGGTATCTGTTTTCACGATCAGAATACCCGGCGTATAAATACAAGCATCCGTATACCGCACATCATGCCTGCCGCGATGGAAGCCATAGTATTCCTTCCGCAGAAATGGTGTGTCCAGACAGGGATACAAAGTAGAGCAACGGCACAAAGATTCTTCCTGTGCATTGCTTCCTCTTGTCACACCACCGCCAGGGTTCGTTGCAGAAGCAAAATTCAGTACGCCACTTTTCTTTCCGTTCGTTCTCTTTTTAACCGCATAGCCGCTTCAAAAGATCTCTCCGTACTTACCGTCACTTCTATTGTCCGATTTTCCGGCGCCGAAAATTCTGGCATTTCATCTGCCTTATACAATATTGTTCTGTTCTGGCTGTCTGCTACCGCTTCAGCCAGTTTCCTATTGGTGCGTATCCATGCCATTGTATCTTCAAATACTGCTGTCCTTTGATTTCTTTTATCTACATATCTGTCCATTATTCTATCCTGTTCTACTATTGTTTTCTGTGTGCTCTTCCTTCTCTGTTTTTCTCATATACTTAATTATAATTACTCGCAATCGTTCTGTCATTCAACCAGCAGTTTATTGACTGTATCTGCAGCTTCATGCCCATTATCATACCATATGCATCCAGGGATGTCATTGAACTGACCGTTAAAATGTGTCAATTTTTCGGTTGTTATAAAAATCCTCACAAAAATGTTTATCTATAAATTTTTCTCCAGCCGTTGATGGAATCTCCCAGTACTGTGAATTCGAGGGAAGAATCCGGTGAAGAGCCTGTAAACTGTTTTCCCGGCGCTTCTCTCTGTCGTCTCGCATTGATTTCTCTTACCTTCTGCACTACTTCGAAGAAACGCGGCCGGCCAGGAATCCCCTAAGCCTTCAGAGCCGGACTGACTGCAAGACAGATGGTTTTATCCGTTCTGCTTCGATCTGCTACCACCAGATTCGTTCGTAGAGAATCCAGACCGCGTTCGGCGCATTCCACCGTGGAGGAAATTCACCACAGCTGAATTCCGGATGTTTCAGTGATAGTTTCCCCATTTTTT
>JAUNON010000150.1 GCA_030537145.1 Lachnospiraceae bacterium
GCCTACAATGATGGCCGGGTGGAGCTGTCGCTTCGCCATAAAGATGAATTAGAACTTGTTTTGTATCAGGCAGCGGAGCGGAAAAAGGAGGGGATGCGCCGTGCAATGTAATGTAATTGCCCTGTATATCCGGTTGTCTGTGGAAGATGGTGATTTGAGCATGGGTTCCAAAACCGAAAGCAACAGTGTGGCACATCAGAGAATGCTGCTTACGGAATTTATTCAATCCAAACCAGAGTTTAAGAATTGCAGGGTGATTGAATTTTGTGATGACGGATATACGGGAACCAATTTTGAACGGCCTGGTTTTCAGCAGATGATGGTTCAAGTGAAATTGAAGCAGATTGGCTGCATCATTGTAAAGGATTTGTCGCGTTTTGGAAGAGAATATCTGGATGTGAGCAGTTACCTTGAACTGATTCTGCCTGTGTTTGATATTCGGTTTATATCCGTCAATGATGGTTTTGACAGCGCCGAATTTGCAGGAACTACGGGCGGTATGGAGCTGGCATTCCGCAATCTGATCAATGGGATGTACAGCCGTGATATATCGGTTAAGGTTAAAACAGCGAGAAAGACCCGTGAGAGAAAAGGGGAATATATTGGTGGACATCCCTTTTACGGCTATTTGAAGGACCCCGCGGATCGTCATCACTTGATTGTGGATGAGGAAGCGAGACCTGTGATTGAACGGATTTTCCGGCTATCCGCGGATGGGATTTCCACTATGGCGATTGCGAAAGCGTTAAATGAAGAAGGAATCCTCTGTCCGGTAGAATTAAAGAGGTTAAGAGGGATTGGATATAGTAAACCTCTGGCAGAGGATAAGGCGCTTTGGATACAAAGTTCTGTGAGAAAAATTATACGGGATGAGCGGTATACAGGAAAGATGGTTTCAAATGTCAGAAGCAGTGCGTGTGTCGGTAAAAATATCATGGTCAACAATAAAAAAAGTGATTGGATCGTAGTAGAGAATACCCATGAAGCGATTGTTTCCGAAGAATTGTTTCAGGAGGCAAATGCCGCCCTGACTGGTCGTGTTAAGACAGCGAATCAGAATACAAGTTGGAAAAACTCAGGCAATCTTTTTGTATGCGGCTATTGCGGCAGAAAACTGCAGAAATCATCCAGCAAAGAAGTTTACTTGTATTGCCAGAAAGCAAAATATATAGAAGATACAGCTTGCGGCGGCATCCGCGAAGATTTGCAGAGCATGCAGCAAAAAGCAGTATCTATATTAAAATATATGGGAAAGACACTTACGGACAGCGTCGCGGTAAAGCATCCAAAGGGGCAGTCAAAAAAGGAACATCCAGAGAAGCAGTTAAAATTCCTGCAAGAGCAGCATCAAAAAGCAAAGCTGGAAAAAAGATATTTATATGAAGCTTACCGGGAAAGGAAGCTGACGAAAGACGAATTTGTAGAAAAGCAGAGTCAGCATCAGGAAAAAAATTCAGAGCTGGAAAAACAGCTTATGGAATTGGAAAAGAAAATCTCAGAGATGGAGACTTGTCAGGAAGAAAAAGAACAGGTTCGAAATGAACTGAGAACAATCTCAGATCTGAAGGATTATGATGCGAAGCTCATCGGGCAGATTGTCGAAAAGATAGTTGTTTATGGTGGTGGTCGGATGGAACTGGTTATGAAGAGTCAGGATGTTTACAGCAGGATATTTCAGGCGGATATCGGAGTGAGCGCATAAAAAATCAACCGGGAATCAAAAAATGCTTTAATCGTGCATATTTTTGATTTTCGGTTGAAAATTTTTTGTCCCTATATTGACACACTCGGA
>JAUNON010000086.1:0-778 GCA_030537145.1 Lachnospiraceae bacterium
CCTTTTTTTCATGCCATTATCTCCAGTTTATTTATTCTTCCATATTACTAAAAAATTCTGTAAATGACAAGAACTGATTCCTACCGTGTAAAGTGCATATAATCCGGCTCGTACCAGCTTCCTCCCCAGGTAAATCCATATTCGGAAAACAGACGGAAGCAGAGATCATCCTCATCGATCTTATGGTCAAAGGACTCCGAACGATCCATATATGCACTCCCGTTTGACGGCATGCAGATGACAGCTCCCTCCTCGTTTGTCGTGACGTAGGGATTATTCACCGGATTGACATCAATGGCTGTTCCCAGAGCATGGCGCGACAGTTTCTGAGTTCCTGCCACCATACGATAATTAAAGCAGGAGGTATTATTATCGCTGCTGGACAGCTCATCGTCACCCCCGTATTCATCGATCAGGATCATTTTCTCAATCGGATACCGTGCGTCAAAAAGACGGCGGAAGATCGACAGAAGATCATCACTGATGGATTTGTTCGCAACCAGTTCTCCCACCCGGATTTTGCCGTCATAATCATAATGCAGTACCCGAAGATAACGCAGATCTTCGACAGCCACCGGACACCCCGGACGATAGGAGCTGCCGTCCATACGCCTCCATATCTCATCGCTGATTGCCTCCTGACAAAAGAAATGCTCTGCCCCGGCTGTCTCCACCTCTCCGGGCGCCAGACAGCTTCCGGCCCTAAGGTCATCACCGGCTTCTGCAGTCTCCTCCTTAGTATCACCAGTCTTCCCTTCCGTCCCGGAAATCCCGTCCG
>JAUNON010000086.1:788-7717 GCA_030537145.1 Lachnospiraceae bacterium
TCTATTTTTGTTTCTATTTCGGTCTCTGTTTCTGTCTCTGTTTCCACTTCTGTCTCAATCTCAATCACAATTTCTGTTAATGCACCCGTCTGTGCTTCTTCTGCAGTTGTCTCCGGCAGTTCTATTTTTTCCAAACGCTTTCTCGTGCAGCCTGTCAGCGCTGCGCCCATAAATACCAACAGCAGGAGCACTGCTCCTGCCTGGCAAAATAAATTTTTCTTATACATACTGTTCTTTCAGCCGTTTCCGGTCAATCTTGCCGTTGGCATTATGCGGCATTTCTTCCAGATACAAATACCGGTTCGGCATCATGTAACGCGGGATTTTTTTTGAAATCTGTCTGGATATTTCCCGGTTCTCCAGCTTTGTTCCGGTATACAAAAATAAAATCATCTGTTTCCCATGGTCATAGATGCAGGCACAGTCTGCAATTCCCTCGACTGCTCCGGCTGCCGCTTCAATCTCACCCAGCTCAATCCGGTAGCCCAGTCGCTTAATCTGAAAATCCAACCGGTCATGGTACAAAAGATTGCCGTCCTCATCGTAGCTTACCAGATCTCCTGTGCGGTAAATCAGCTCCGGATAATGGGGATTAAGCGGGTTCTGTACAAAGCGCTCTGCCGTGCGCTCCGGGTTGTTGTAATACCCCGAAGCAAGTGTGCAGCCGCGTACACACAGCTCTCCTTCTTTTTTACTGCCCGGCTCCACCAGCTGATTATTCTCATCCAGCACCAGAATATCCACATTGCCGCAGGGCTTTCCGATCGGCAGTGTCTCATCATCACCAAATTCCCGATCAAGATTATAGTAGGTGCATACATAGGTTTCTGTCGGGCCGTACATATTGGCATAAACTGCCTCCGGCACGTATCTGCGCCAGTAATTCAGCTGCTTCAAAGGCATAACCTCGCCTGCGAAAAATATATAGCGCAGCTTCTGCGGCACTTCGACCTCCAGTCCCCGTAAATTTGCCACCACACTCAGAGCAAACGGCACCCAGAAAATCGCCGTCACACCCTGCTCATTGAGAAACGGAATCAGCTTTGCCGGAAAAGTAAAATACTCCGGCGGGATAATCACGGTGCTGCACCCGAATTTCAGAGGACAGTATACATCATGGTCCGATACATCAAAATACAGCGGTACCTGGTTGCCCATCACATCCTGCGGACCAAAATCATACTCCTCTTCCAGCCACTCCATATTGTTGATCACAACCCGGTGGCTTACCACCACACCCTTTGGCACACCGGTGGAGCCGCTGGTAAAGAGGATATAAAGCGGATCAGAATCCGTCATGCGGCCCCGCACCCGCGCAAGCACTGTTTCATCCGGCTCACCCGCCGCCAGCTCTTCAAACAAAAACCGCGGACATTTCACCTCAAGAGACTCCGCCAGACCGGCACATGCGCTATCCACAATCATTGCTGCCGGTTCCATTACCGACAGAATCGTCCGGATGCGCTCGGCCGGCATGCCGGCATCCAGCGGACAATAACAGCAGCCGCCATAAACCGCGCCGAGAAATGCCACGATCATGGAAGCACTTTTTTCCATCAGAACTGCTACCGGACGTCCCTGTGCATGCAGGCCGCCGATGCGGCTGCCAATCACTTTTGCCAGACGCTGCACATCGACAAAGGTATAGCACCGGTTAATGTCCCGGTATGCCGGACGTTCGGGATTCTGCGCCGCAGATGCTTCCAGATATTCCAGAACACTCTTTCTCATCACCATCTCCTCCGGCTATTTTGCAATTACCAGATATTCCACCGCATCAACGATGTCATTGGTGGTGTAGATCACCAGCTCGGTCTCGCCTGCCTTATAATGATATACTCCAAACTGCACGTCTGAGCATGCACCGTAGGCATTGATGATATCCTGCTTTTTCGATCCAAGCTTGATTCCCTCCGGCGTTGCCACCGTATCATCGAGGAAATACACAGAAGCAATGGTCTCCTTGTTCTTTACAGGATAGGTGCTAAGCTCGAATCCCTTGTAGGTGTACACCTTATCCTTGCCCTGATAAGCACAGCTGTCCTGCTCAAAGGTCTTTTCTGCTTTTCCCAGATCCTTCAGCACCGGTGCCGCCTCTGTACCCATGGAGATCGTCGTCGTACCGCTTACAAAATCATACTTTGTCTCAGCTGCTGCAGCCGTCGTTTCCTTCGCACTGCTTTTCAGGCCCCATGCATAAGATGTCATCGGGGCTGCTGCTACCATCAGCATCACTGCCGCTGCTGTCAAAAATCTTCCTGTTTTTTTCATTTTATCTTCCTCCTCTTGCTTTATTTCTGTTACTGATCGGTATTCTGCCGTTATGGCATTTACTCTCCCGAATAGAACTGGCTGATATATCCAAGTTCGGCAAATTCAGCCTCCTGCTCTGCCTTCTTTGTATCATAGAACTGTCCCTTTTCCTCCCAGACAGCCGCCAGAGCCTTATCGTTCCGCCGATCCTCCACTCCCGGTATCTCCTGCAGAATACTGCCGAAATATCTGGAAAGCTTCTCTGCGCCATACACATTCATATGCAGGCCGCCGTCATAGGTATCCTGCGAAAAATCAATACCGATATCTTCGATCCGGCTGATACCATTGATATAGACAAGTCCCTTCTCCTGCGCATAGGCAGCAATCTGACTGTCCCACTGTTCGTACCATGTGGGATACAGGGAAGGCGCCTTCATCAGAACCAGCGTTATTCCCTTCTCCTCACAAAGCAGACGCATCCGCTCCAGATACTCCCATGCACGCGGATCAAACGAGTAATCCGCTCTCCGGCGCTCTGTGGGAAAATCCCCTGCAGGACGTACATCGGCACGCATATAATAGCCATTGTGCGAAACCTTTCCCGGTGAAAAATAGTATGTCAGATCGTCTGCTTCCAGCTCCTTAAACCGGGAATGAAACCTCAGAAGCGGAAAAATATACTCGATCATATGCTCATCCTCCATGGCTGTCGCGCGGATCGCATTCCATTTTGAGGAAGACCATTTCATACCGTCCATGGTCATGCGGTTGTAGGTCTCATTCTCCTGTTCATACTGCTGCATCGCAGAAACATTGAATACCACTGCCTTCGGCGTCTCATAGCGCAGAGTATCCTCAAGCAGATAGTAAGACTGTGCAATCAGCTGCTGAGCGCTGCCGCGGATATAGCTGGTAATTCCGTATTCCCGCCAGAGCGTCACAGGAGAAATGTTCTCATACACCTCACAGTCTCCCAAAAACAGCACATCATGAGGCGTATCTTCCTGATAATACTCATGGATGAATGCCCCTTCTACAACCTGTCCCATATATTTCGGAATCAGCAGACGCTGGATTCCAGCGAGAATCACTCCTGATCCCATAAGCAGCAGCAAAAGTGTAATCCATATTTTCTTTTTCATCCTGCCGCCTCCTAAAACTGATTGTAAACAAACTGGCTGGCATCATAGCCATGCCCGTAAACTCCGGCGACCAGCACGATCAGAAACATGCCGAAAAATGCCGCATACTGTACGGGCAGAGAATACCTCTCCAGCTTTTCTCGTACACTGCCGCTTCGCTGGCTTAAACTTACGACAAACATCAAAAGAATGCCAAACGCTGCGATCCCACAGTCAGCGGCATCAAGCCCCAGCTGCACAAAGCGTCCGTCCCAAAGCTGTGAAAGACTGGCCGTCGTCACAAGATTGCCGAACATCACAAACACATTCTTAAAGGAATAGTATTCAAACATTTCCAGACAGGCAAACAGAAGGAATGTACGCACAATCTCAAAATACCGGTATCTCGGATGGTTTGTAAACGCAAATTTTTTATGATATGCACGGTAACAGCCGACAAGCTCCTGAGAAATCAGCATCACAATACAGTTTGCCATACCCCAGGCAACAAACCGCCAGGATGCCCCATGCCAGATTCCGGCAGTCAGCCAGACCACAATGCTGCCCACATACACAGGCACCTTCATACCCGCTTTCTTTCCGAAATGCTTCTGCACCAGCTCTGACATCCGGCGTGTAAAACGGCTCATGGAAACCGGGAAAAAGATATATTCTCTCAACCAGAGCATCAGGCTCATATGCCACCGCCGCCAGAACTCGCCCAGACTCTTTGAGAAAAACGGACGATCAAAATTCTCCGGCAGACGGATTCCGAACATCTGCGCCGCACCGATCACGATATCGATGCCTCCGGCAAAATCGGCATACATCCAGATGGTATATCCCACCATTCCCAAAAATACATAGATTCCGTCATACGTTCCCGGATCGATGATGATCATCGCCACGGCCGGGCCGATGCGGTCAGCAATCACCAGCTTTTTGAAATATCCCCAGAGCATCCGCTCCGCACCTCTTTTCACCTGGCAAAAGTCCCATTCATGAGGCGCAAACAATTGCTCCTTCAACTGGTCAAAACGGCTGATCGGTCCCGCAGTGACCTGCGGGAAGAAGGAAACAAACAGCGCAAATTTTGCCAGATTTTCCTCAGGCTCATATTTGCGGTAATACACATCAATCAAATATCCCATGGACTGGAACGTATAATAGGAGATACCGAGCGGAAGTATCCATCCCACAGACGGAACCACTCCTTCTATTCCGGCGGCTCCCAGAAGAATCCCCATATTCTCCAGCACAAAATTCGCATATTTCAAAACAGCGAGAATACCAAAATTCAGCACCAGGCCAAGCTGCATCAGGCGGCATTGCCTTTTCTTCACCTGCCGGTTATATTCCTTTTTCTGTTCCCGGTCCATCCCCTGAGCCTTTATGTAAGCCTTGGATTCTCTGGTAACCGCGCCGATCCTGCGCGCCAAAAACCAGGTCGTAACCGTTGTAATCAGAGGATACAGCACATAAAACATACCTCCCGTCAGATAAAACAGATAGCTGGCGGCAAGCAGCAGCATCCATCTGAACCGTACCGGAACCAGGTAATAGACCGCCAGTAACAGAATCAGAAAAGCGGCAAACTCATAGGAAACCAGCAGCATGCTTAGTCCTCCTCGAGCTTCTCAATCATCTGATAAATACTGGCGGCAGAGTTAAAGTTCTCCGGCACGATCTGCGCCGGCGGAATCGTCACGCCGAATTCCTCACCAATCCGGGCCACCAGCACCACCAGCTCAAAGGAGGTAAACACTCCGTCATCCACCAGACTGGTGCATGAAGCATAATCCACATCCGGATTTATTTCTTCCAAAATCTCAATCAGTTCTTCCATTTTCTATTGCCCTTTCTTCTTGTGTCATAGATTGCCTTTTTTACTCCTGTCACGGTGTAGGCGGATATAAGGCACGATCAAACGCAAAGCAGCCTCCGTGGCGTGAGGAATATGCTGCCATCTGTGCATCCGTCCACAGGCAGAAATAACCGCCTGCCGAACGCGGTGTAGCATCAAAATGCCACCAGCCGTCCTCTAACTGTACAAGATTCCAGTAATGATCATTGTCCGTATAACGAATAACCTCAATACAAGGGATTCCGCTGCGGGAAAGCAGTGCCTGAGATACGGCAAAATAGGTGTAGCAGTCTCCATGCCTTCTGCGAAGTCCCTGATATGCCTCCGTTACCCAGTCTCTTGTTGCCGAATGTCCGCTGTAGCGGAAGCTTCCGCGCACCCAGGAATAAATTGCCGTCGCTTTTTCGCGTCTGCTCATGCCTTCTGTTGTAATTCCCGCAAGAATCTGGTCACACATCTGGTCAAGTGTCTTATGGAGGTCACTCTTTTCCGACTCTGCCGGGATAGGCGTGATCGCCTTATAGGGCCACTCCGGCGTGCCTGCTCCGCTGGCGTCAAAATTATAGGTAATTCCGTCGATTTCCCGCGATTCATCGGCAACCATGGATCCGTCCTCTTCCAGGTAATAATAGACTCCGTTGTCAAAAATCAGCCCTGTCTGCATATATCCCTTTTCATCAAAATGATACCATTTGCCGTTCCATTTCAGCCAGTCGCTGGAAATATAACTTCCACCCGGCTGCGCATACCACCAGCCATAATCATCCTTTTCCCATTTTCCTGCTCCGGGCCCCTGGGCGGAATAACCGCCTGCCACAATGACAGCCGACTCCGCATAGGATGTCATTGGCACTGCCAGCGCAAAGGCACACAAAAGCAGGGCTGTTATCTGCTTTTTCATTTCTGTATGTTCTCCCTGTTTTTTCCTGTCCGGACAGATACCCTTCTGTCCGAAAGAATGCGCTCATCACTGAGCGCATCCCTGCAGTTTCATTATTATTCCCATTACTGTCTTGTGATTCCGGTGCTGCCGCTTTCAGTCCACCATTCGATCTGACCCGGTGCAAGATAAAAGATTGCATCCTTCTCTTCCTCGCTCTCCAGCTCAAAGAAGGTATAGCCGCGGAAATCCGTACCGCCGTAGGTATACGTACCCAGAACGCCTGAGCGGGAACTGGTCACCAGAATACTGTTTGTCAGTGCATCAAAACTGATCGAAAGTGTCTGTGTCGTCACACTGCCGTCCATCTCATAGAACGGAACCTGATAATTTCCGCTGTAATCATCACCATACTGTGCCTGAGTCTGAGCCTGCTCCTGTGTGCCGGCCGCTGCTGCCTCTGCAGCCTTCGTCTGTACCACACCGTCTGCCACCCACGCACCGTCTGCATTTACGGTGTACTGTCCTTCTACTGTTGTATTTACAAGAAGGTAACCATCATTACCGAAGAAATAACACTCGGAAACTCCATCCTTATTTCCATCCAGCCACTCCCATCCGCTGTTCGGATAAGTGCCGTTATCATTCTGCCACCACCAGCCTTGTGCATCCTGCTTCCACTCACCGGCAAAGGCAGTCATCGTCATTGCAGCCGTCATCACAGCAGCTGTCATAAGTGTTACAACATTCTTTTTCATCCTAATTCTCCCTTCCATGCTACATAAGCTTCAAAGTTCCTGCCATAATA
>JAUNON010000086.1:7736-9265 GCA_030537145.1 Lachnospiraceae bacterium
TCCGGAAAATCCGTGACACAGATCATATTTTCACCTTTACAGGAAAACTTCTCACTATTTTTGATATTATAGCATGTTTTTAGAACATATTAAAGATTTATGTTGATAATTTTACGCACTTTTTTCATCTTTCGTTAAATTCCGGCACTTACCAAAAATATAACGGCAACCTAACCCCGGTTATTGTACCGTAAAAGCAGAAAAGAAAGCCATGGCTTCGGCTTTTATGCCTTCGTGCCCCTTTTCTCCTTCCCGATATACAGCGATACGTTATTTAACGGTGATGCAAGGACCAGAACCTGTGCGCTCTTTACATTTACATTCGCATTTGTGAAGTCCGCATTCATCACAGGGGAATACATCAGCTTTCTTATGATTTCTTGTTTTTCTGCCCCGGTTTTTTCTGAAAATTCCCTGCCCAGGCTGTTAATCAGTCCATCTGAGAGCGTTATCTCTCCACCCGTTAGTTCTGAAAGCAATGTTCTGATTTTGCCATGCGAAACGGATGACGGAATCGAGGAATTCTCAAAATTCCTGTTTACCTGAGCGGTAAGTCTGCAGTTTTTTTGTTTTTCCTCTTCAAGCTCTGTCAGGGCAGAATAAACTTCTGCCTGTTTCCGGCTCCATTTATCATGCCATTGATCCCGTTCCGCTTTCAATGCCCGGTTTTCCATCCGGACGTTTTTATGCTGTTCCCGGGACAATGCTTTTTTATGCTCTTTTTCCATGTCGTCAAAGACCTGCATCCAGTTATTTCGTACGGTCACTGTTTCCAGATGCGATTCTGCCAGTTCTTTTTTTAATGACGCAATGATACAATCTTTTTCCTTCAGCCTTTTTTCATAGGTTTCCTGCTGCCGGCGGTATGCTTCTCCTGATTCGTACATTTTTAGCTTTGTTCTTAGGGCTTTTACTTCATACTGAAGATTTGTAACATACTCAAAATTGATCTTCATCGAGCGCTTCCCGTTAGTGTACTGCAATTGCCATGCATTTGTTATTTTCCAGGAAACAGTTCCGAGAATAGTTCCTGATATTCCTCAAGGGCCTTCTGCTGTGCCATACATATCCGTTCAAGATCCTCACATTTCTGGGCGAGCATATTTCCGGCATCCTTCAGTTTTTGGTTCTGTTCTTCCAGAATGGATATCTGGTGCTCCAGATGATGAATCCGTTCTTTTTGTACAGCAATGCCTCTGCCGTTTTCTTGTATTACTTTTTCAGCGCAATCTATAGCATCCTGCCATTTTTTGTTGAATTTTTCTTCCATATTCATTTGAAACCTGCCTCGATTTGATATTTTTATTATATTGAAAAACGCAAATCGACGGAGATATGCATTCCGTCATTTTGACGGTGGATAAGTTCGAAGAAAAGGAAAGAATAAAAAGAACTGTATCCTCGAAAAGCTCAGGAAATGCTTTATTTTTTGCAGTTAAAAGCTTACCACTATGACATGATTCAACAGGGATCGGGGACGGTTGCTTGACGATCTGGGAATACTTTGAGCAGTTTATATTTCAAAAGCA
>JAUNON010000087.1 GCA_030537145.1 Lachnospiraceae bacterium
GCCTCCTGCAGATCAGAAACGCTGTATTTATCCTTTAACGAAGAAATAATCTCCTGTTCATTTGTCTGTTCCTCCAGCAGCGCTACCACATCATAGACAATATCATCTACCACGTGAACAGAACCGCTGTTTACATCCAGAACAATGTTGTATCCATTGTTTCTAAACTGATGGACCACTGCTAATCCCCTTTCAGCTTCCTCCACAACAAAACACCCGATATCCTTATCGGGTACGTGAAGTGTTGATTATGTTCAGAACGGGCTGCCGCAAAAGACAGGCGGTCTCTGATATCCGAATCCCTGTTCCTATCGCATGCGGCAGCCCGTCAGGCATTCCTATTTATTATTTTCGCAAGTCTGGTTTCCTACTGTGCAGGATGTCTTACAAGCTGACTGGCAGGATGTCTGGCACTCGCCGCAGCCGCCCTTCTTCAGCGTGTTCTGCAAAGGCTTTGTGTTCAGAGTTTTAATATGCTTCATCATGTGGCCTCCTTTTTCTTCAAATTGCCGTGAAATATGCGGCAATCTGCCGAATATCACAGCCCATAGGGGCATTATAGCATACCTTTTCTCATTTTAAAAGTATTTTTTAGTTCTTAAAAATTCTTAATCCTGTTTTCTAGTAACAGTTCAGCCTTCAGCTAAACTGTTACTTGTTCTTACGGGCCTTGCAGCCAGTGCAAAGCCCTGGGCTGAACTGTTACCTTTTCTATTCTGCTTTCTTATGATATGATCATTTCATCAAAGACAAGAGGCGGATGCACTGTGAATAAAACCAGATTAAATATTGCGGATGATAAAGACATCCGTGAAGGAACACCTATGAATCTTTTATTTCTTGGAGACAGTATTACGGATTCTGACCACTGCTTTACCCCGGACAACCTGGGAAACGGCTATGTGAAAATGATTTCTGATTCGCTGAAGGATCTCATTCCGCAGCCTCATATAGTCAACCGGGGAACGGATGGGTTTACTGTATCGGACGTATACCGCGCCTGGCAGAGGTATCCCATGAAAGAAGCTGCTGATATGGTATCGATCCTGGTAGGCATCAATGACGCAGGCGTGTGGATGAACTGCGGATATTCCGGCCTGCAGTGCCGGCATGCGCTGCAGGAGTTCACGGCGGTCTATACCGACCTGGTCTGTGATATTCTGGATTACGGCATTCCAAGGCTGATCCTTATGGAGCCCTTTCTCTTCCCTATACCGGAACGATATAAGCTCTGGCAGCCCACTCTGAACCGGATTTCCCAGGGAATCTCCGATATTGCCGCCCGCTATTCCCTGCCTTTTTTGCCGCTTCAGCCGCTTTTTGATGCGGAAGGCGCAAAAGCAGGCTATGATACCCTCACAACAGACGGAATCCATCTAACCCAAAGGGGAAACCGGATCCTGGCGGATGCCTGGATAAAAGCAATACCGGATATTTGGGCAAACAGAGTAAATAACCGCATGTAACAACAAAAAAAGGGCCGCCGCAAAATCTCATTTGCAAGGATCCGGATCCAGATCCTTTTGCTTTTCGATTTTGCGACAGCTCCAACCGTCAAAAATATAAATTTGCGGATTGCTTCACACTTCGTACTCCGGCTTATTATTCCGCCGTTTCTGCTGCTCTGGCTGCAATCTCTTTCTCCTGAACATCAGAGGGTGCCTGCTCATAACGGGCAAATTCATAAGCAAAATCACCGCAGCCTCCGGTCATGGAGCGAAGCTGGGTAGAATATCCGTACAGCTCGGACATGGGGATATCTGCCTCAATGATCGTGTTGCCCTTGTGATCCGGGTTCATGCCCAGGACACGGCCGCGCCGCTTATTCAGATCCCCCATAACATCTCCCGTATACTTATCCGGCACAGTAACCTTCAGGGAAGCGATGGGCTCCAGAAGAACCGGGCCTGCTTCCATAAAGCCCTTCTTAAAGGCCTGAATCGCAGCCGTCTTGAAGGCCATCTCGGAGGAATCTACCGGATGGTAGGAACCATCGTACAGAACCGCTTTTACACCAACTACCGGATAACCGGCCATGGGGCCCTTCTGAACGGAATCCTGGATCCCCTTTTCCACTGCCGGGAAATAGTTCTTCGGAACGGCTCCGCCTACCACTACCTGTTCAAATACATAAGGTGTTTCCAGATCGCCGGAAGCTTCAAAACGCATCTTAACATGACCATACTGGCCGTGACCGCCGGACTGCTTTTTATATTTGGAATCTACATCGGATTTTTTCCGGATCGTTTCACGGAAGGCCACCTTCGGGCGCTCCAGAAGCGCTTCTACCTTATACTTTGTAAGTAATTTGCTGACAATAATATCCAGATGCTGATCTCCCATACCATAAAGCAGCGTCTGGCGGTTCTCACTGTCATTTACCGCCTTCATGGTCAGATCTTCCTGCATCATCTTGGCCAGAGCCTGCGCAACCTTATCCTCTTCTCCCTTGTTCTTTGCCACATAACGCTTGTATGTATAAGGAGTAGATACGTTCACCTTTCCGTATTTGATGGGAGCGGCCTTCGTCGCCAGCGTATCACCGGTGGCTGCCTCCAGCTTTCCGATGCCGCCGATATCTCCGGCCATCAGCTCCTTTACTTCGATCGGCTTGCTGCCCTCAAAAACATACAGCTTGCTCACACGGAACTCATTGTCATTCTCCACATCCAGCAGCGTATCGTCCGCCTTAACGGAACCGGACGCCACCTTGATCAGGGAATACTTTCCGATAAAGGGATCCACAATCGTCTTGAAAATAAAGGCAGATTTCGCTTTCGCAAAGTCATAATTAGCCTCAAATACCTCATTCGTCTTTGTATTTACGCCTGCGATCTTGCAGTCCTCCGGACTTGGGAAGTAGCTGACCACATCATCCAGCAGAATGATAATCCCCTGCAGGTTCACGCTGGCTCCCATGGTCACAGGACACAAGGAGCAGTCCGATACATTTGTTTTCAGTGCGGAAATGATCTCCGCCTCGGAAAATTCTTCTCCGCCGAAATAACGGTCCATAAATTCCTCGCTGGTCTCTGCCACTGCCTCCATCAGGATCTCACGGTCCTTTTCCAGATAATCCTTCAGATAATCCGGAATCTCACATTCCACCTTGTTCTGCTTATCCACGTAGCGGCGGCCGGCCTGCTTTACGATATTTACATATCCAACGTATTTCTCATGCTCACGAATCGGAAGATGCAGCGGAGCGATTCTCTTTCCGTACAGTTCCTTCAGGTCCTCCACTACCTTTCGGTAGCTGGCATTATCAAAGTCCATATTGGAGACATAGAAAATACGGGGAAGCTTATACTTCTCACACAGCTCCCATGCCTTCTGCGTACCCACTTCAACGCCGTTCTTGCCATTTACAACGATAATCGCAGCATCAGCGGCTGCCACTGCCTCTTCCACCTCACCGATAAAATCAAAATATCCGGGAGTATCCAGCACATTGATCTTCGTATCTCCCCATACAATGGGAAGCATCGCTGTGCTGATAGAAAACTTTCTCTTCTGCTCTTCTTTATCGTAATCGCTGATGGTGTTTCCATCTGCGATATTTCCCAGTCTGCTGGTGATGCCGGACAGATATGCCATAGCCTCTACCAGGCTGGTCTTACCTGCACCGCCGTGCCCTAATATAACCACGTTTCGTATTTTATCCGTCGTGTAAACATTCATAAAATTCATCCTCCAATACTAGTTTACTGAATGGTTTTGCACCACATGGATATATTGTACTAAAATCACAATTAAATTGCAAGTCTTTTATGAATATTCGACAAAAAACTTTTCAGACTATTCTGGCAATATTTTTCTTGCCGGTCCATTCATTGACAGGTCTGTCTTTTGATAGTAAAATGATGCCTGACGGACTTTGGCGCTTTCCCGGATTAACCCGAAAAAGTGCCGGAAAGGTTCGGACTATGACGAATTTCGAAATGGAGTATCCTATGAAACAAACGACCTATGGTTTTATCGGCCTGGGACTGATCGGAGGTTCCCTGGCGAAAACCCTAAAAAAAATAGACAGCTCCTGTAAAATCTGCGCTTATACCAGATCCTCCGGTACTACGGATGCTGCGCAGAAGGCCGGAGCCATTGATCTGATCTGCAGCTCTGTACAGGATCCGCTTTTTCATACCTGCGACTACATTTTCCTGTGCGCTCCGGTGGGAAATAACATTGCCGCTCTGGAGCAGCTTAAGCCGGTGATCCGTCCCGATTGTATCCTGACAGATGTGGGCAGTGTTAAAACGAATATCCATGAGGCGGTAATCCGTCTGGGGCTGACCGGACAATTTATCGGAGGTCATCCCATGACCGGTTCGGAAAAGACCGGTTTTGAAAACGCCTCTGACCATTTGTTTGAAAATGCGTATTATATCCTGACGCCTACGGAGGATGTGCCGGCCCAATGGGTAGAGCAATACCGCAGGCTCGCATCGGCGCTGGGAGCGATACCCCTGGTGCTTACCTATCAGGAGCATGATTATATTACTGCCGCAGTCAGCCATCTTCCGCATGTAATCGCTGCTTCGCTGGTAAATACCGTACACAATCTGGACTCCAGGGAAGAGCATATGAAGCTGATCGCTGCCGGAGGCTTTAAGGACATTACCCGGATCGCCTCCTCCTCCCCGGAAATGTGGGAGCAGATCTGCATTTATAACCATGACAATATTGCCCGGGTCATGGACGAATTTATCCGTCTCCTGACAGAAGCCCGGGAGCATATGTGCGCATCGGACGGCGCTCATATCCACCGTATGTTTGAAGAATCCAGAAATTACCGGAATTCCTTTTCTTCCGCTTCCCTGGGCGCCATCAAAAAGACCTACCGAATCTACTGTGATGTGATTGATGAATCCGGTGCGATTGCTACGATTGCCACCACGCTGGCTGTAAATGGAATCAATATTAAAAATATCGGGATCGTTCATAACCGGGAATTTGAGGAAGGCGTATTGAGTATTGAGTTTTATGAGGAAGAACCCAGTCAAAGGGCTGCTCAAATTCTGCGCCAGCACCGCTATCAGGTATGGGAAGCCGGAAACCGCTAACGGACGGTCAAAGACAATACCGTGTTTCAAAAAGAAAAGAGGTCTGATATGAAAATAACGAAATCCGCCCCCCTTCGGGGGGAAATCTCCGTTCCGGGAGATAAATCCATCTCCCACCGGGCAGTGATGTTCGGTTCGCTGGCGGAGGGGATCACAGAAGTAACAAACTTTCTTCAGGGGGCCGACTGCCTCTCCACCATCTCCTGCTTCCGTCAGATGGGGATTGCCATTGAGAACACTCCGGAGCGAATTCGGATTCACGGAAAGGGACTGCACGGCCTGCGCCGTCCGGAAGCTATTCTGGATGTGGGGAACAGCGGAACGACCACCCGGCTGATGTCAGGCATATTGGCCGGCCAGGCCTTTGACTGTACGATCAACGGCGATGCTTCCATTCAGAAACGCCCCATGAAGCGTATCATGACGCCGCTGTCTCTGATGGGAGCGGATATTTCCAGCATTCCCGGCAACGGCTGCGCTCCTTTGCATATTCAGGGCCGCCCCCTGAAGGCCATCCACTATCCGTCCCCGGTGGCCTCCGCACAGGTCAAATCCTGTGTTCTGCTGGCCGGAATGTATGCGGACGGGATCACCCGGGTAACAGAACCGGTGCTGTCCAGAAATCACTCGGAGCTGATGCTGAATCATTTCGGCGCTTCTGTCACCACGGAGGGCACTACCGTCTCCATCCAGCCGGAGCCCCATTTAGAGGGACGTTTTATTTCCGTCCCCGGCGATATTTCCTCTGCAGCGTATTTTATTGCAGCCGGTCTGCTGGTACCAGGCTCCGAAATTCTGATCCGCAACGTGGGCGTTAATCCTACCCGGGACGGAATTTTACGGGTCTGCCAGGCCATGGGGGCAGATATCACCCGGATCAATGAACGGGCAGACAGCGGAGAACCGACTGCTGATCTTCTGGTACGATCCAGTTCGTTAAAAGGAACGGTAGTGGAAGGGGAAATTATTCCTACACTGATTGATGAGCTTCCCGTAATTGCAGTGCTGGCCGCCTTTGCGGAGGGCACCACCATCATCCGGGATGCAGCCGAGCTGAAGGTAAAAGAATCCAACCGGATTGATGTGATGGTAGAAAATCTCTCACGCATGGGGGCGGATATTGAAGGGACAGAGGACGGCATGATCATCCGGGGCGGGCGGCCGCTTCATGGAGCCGAAATCAACAGCCGCTTAGACCACAGAATCGCCATGAGCTTTGCCGTTGCCGCTCTGGCTGCAGACGGCGCCACGCTTATCGGGGATGCCGATTGTGTCCGCATCTCCTATCCCAACTTTTACGAAGATCTGTTTTCCCTGACCAGGTAGCACAGATAGAAAAATAAGGAGCTGCCGTAAAATCGAATTTGCAAGGTTTCGTATCCGGATCCTTTGCTTTTCGATTTTGCGGCAGCTCCTTTTTCGATATACAAACCGTTAGTTTCCGCTTTCCACGCTGATTTCATTAAAGATGTCCAGCACATCCTGTATCTTCGTATTCGCTTTTTCCTGTCCGCTTTTATCCAGAATTGCTTTTCCCTCATGCATCATAATCAGGCGGTCTCCGTATTCTACCGCATAGCGCAGATTATGCGTAACCATAATGGTAGTAACCTTTTTTTCCTTCACGATTTTGTCCGTCAACTGCATATTGATCTCTGCAGTTTTCGGATCCAGAGCTGCTGTATGCTCGTCTAAAATCAGAAAATCAATGGGCGTCATGGTGGACATCAAAAGCGCCAGAGCCTGTCTCTGTCCGCCGGAAAGAGATCCTACCTTCACATGCAGCTTATCCTCTAACCCCAGATTAAGCTGGGAAAGCTGTTCCCGGAAAAAATCCACCCGCTTTTTCTGGATGCATTTTCCAAGATTATACGGCTTCCGCTTATTATCCGCAATGCTCAGATTCTCCAGAATGGTCATATTCGGACAGGTTCCCATGGCCGGATTCTGATATACCCTTCCCATGGTTTTCAGCCGTTTGTATTCCTTCATATTTGTAATGTCTTTTCCATTCAGCCATATCTTTCCGCTGTCCACGTCAATGCTTCCGCAAATGATATTCAGCATGGATGTCTTTCCGGAGCCATTGCTTCCCACGACAGAGATAAACTCTCCGTCCCGGATGGTCAGATCGAAGTTCTTAAACAGACACATTTCATTGACTGTCCCAACATTATAATATTTTGAAACATGATCCAGTTTAAGCATCTGCCTTCACCTTCCTTTTACGCTCCCGTCCCAGAATCAGAATAATCAGGAACAGCGCCGCCGTGATAAATTTCAAATCGGTGGACTGGAAACCAAATTTAATGGCAATCGCCACACACGCCTTATAGATCACGGATCCCACCACAACACTGGAAGTTACCCGCAAAAACGTAATGCGTTTGAACAGGCTGGTTCCGATGATTACACTGGCAAGACCGATTACCATGGTTCCCGTACCAAAGGAAACATCAAAATAACGCTGCTGCTGTGCGAAAACACAGCCGCTTAAAGAAACCAGGCCGTTGGCAATCGCCAGACCCACGATCTTCACCCGGCCTTCATCCACCGCCATAGCGGTTACAATCGCCTCATTGTCTCCCACAGCCCGCAGGATAAATCCGGATTTTGTATGAAGATACCAATCCAGGATATACTTCATAATCATTGTGATTACAAAGATCACCAGAACCGTCTCGAATTTCTTCAAAGACTCCGGTATCAGTCCATTGATAAAATCATTATCAAAAATCGTTGTCTTATTATAGATTGGAAGATTCGCCCTGCCTGCAATGCGCAGATTGACCGTATACAGTGCGGTCATCATGATAATACCTGAAAGCAGATCCCGAACCTTCAGCTTCACATGGATTAATCCGGTACAGACTCCCACCAGCGCCCCCAAAAAGAAGCTCACCGGAAGGGTCAAAAGAGGATTCATATCCCTGCTGATCATCACTGTGGTAATGGCAGCCCCCATAGGGAAGCTGCCGTCCACAGTCAAGTCTGGAAAATCCAATATTTTGTAGGTGATGTATATGCCCAGAGCCATGATCGAGTAAATCAGGCCCTGCTCCAATACACTGATGAAAAGTGTCAATGTTTGTTCCTCCAGAATTGTTCGTGCAATCGTTCAGAAACTCTCGCTGCTGTCTTTATTCTACCGTAATGGTATCGAATACCTCTGCGGCGTTGGCTACCATTTCCTCATCCAGCTCAATGCCAAGCTTTTCTGCTTCTTCGGTATTTACGTATAAGCTTGCTCCTTCGCAGATCTCATACGGCATCTCTGCTGCAGTAGCTTCTCCCTTCAGGATCGCCGCTGCCATCGCACCGGTCTGCTTGCCCAGCTCGATATAATCGATACCCATAGATGCCAGGCAGCCGTTCTTTACCTGCTCCACTTCGCTTCCGAATACCGGAATATTTGCTTCATTTGCATATGCCAGAACCGTCTGAAGAGCAGAAACAACCGTATTATCTGTCAGGTTGGAGATGCAATCCACTTTGCCTACCAGATCCGCCGCTGCCATATCCACATCAGCGATCGTATTAATACCGGTCTCCACGATTTCAAATCCGTAATCCGGAGCCGCTTCCTTATATTCTTCAATGGTACTTACAGAGTTTGCTTCGCTGGTGGTATAAAGAATACCGATCTTTTCTGCCTCCGGCATAATATCACGGATCATCTTCAACTGCTCTTCTACCGGCAGCTTATCAGAAGTACCGGTTACATTTCCAACAGAAGCGCCTTCCTCATCTGCCAGTCCTGCGGCTACCGGATCCGATACAGCAGTGTAAACTACGGGAATCTCCGTATCCATTGCGGAATTGTAAGCGCTCATGGCGCTGGGCGTTGCGATTGCACAGATCAGATCCACGCCGTCCGATACATAGGCATCTGCGATGGTGCTGGCTGTTCCGGTATCTGCCTGAGAATTATCATATTCCACAGTCAGATTCTCTCCCTCTACAAAGCCCTCTGCTGCCAGGCCATCCAGGAAACCTTCCCGGCAATTATCCAGAGAACCATGCTCTGCGAACTGAGAAATACCAATCGTATATTCGCCATCTACTAATTCAGCAGCCGCCTCCGTCTCTTCCTCAGTTGCCTCTTCCGTTGCTGCTTCGGTAGCTGCTTCCG
>JAUNON010000026.1 GCA_030537145.1 Lachnospiraceae bacterium
ATCTCAGGTCATCCTGATTTCATCTTTGAATAGGGGTGGTTCTGAATAGTTACTTCTGAAGGAACAAAACCGATGTCTGGGTACCGTTTTTCGGCTGGAAAGTATCCACATGAAGATCTACGCTGGCAATAATTCTGTGATTTTTGATAAGCCACTCACGAATATAACCCAGGCCGGGAGCACCAAGAATATTATCAGGAAGAACAATCCCCATACGACCACCAGGGACAAGAAACTGCGTGCAACGCTCAACAAACAGAATTTCCGGAGGCACTGATGCCTGCAGACGATCTGTCATCGTCCATGTGTTCGTTTTCTTATCATTTTCCCAGACATGAGCCAATTCAAATTGCTCCAGAATAGCCGTATCTTTGATAGGAATTTTACTGCCAAAGGGCGGGTTTGTAACAATCACATCGAAAAATTCGATCGTCTTGTAATTACGTATAGATGCTTTGTCAATTCCCAATGCTTCAGCCAAATTAGAACGGAAATCATCCGTCCACTCGTGTGGCGGTAAAAGAGAATTACACTGCAAAATATTGCCGCTGCCATCATTATTCATAACCATGTTCATCTTTGTGGCTTTCACAAGATCCGGATTGATATCAAAACCAAAATAGTTCAGCTTTGCCATATCAGATATGCGATCCCGGAATACATTCACCGCTTCCGTGCTCCATTCATTCTTCGGGAGACCCAGTTCATCTGAAAATTGGGCCTCAAGCTTCCCGATGACATGTGTCATAGCATTTACGAGAAAGCCTCCTGTACCACAGGAACTATCTAAAACCTTTTCGTCAACGCTGGGATTAATCATTTCTACTACCATCTTCATGACGTTTCTCGGTGTAAAGAATTCTCCTCTGTCACCGCGAAGATTGGCACCTACGATTTCTTCGTATGCCTTACCCTTAATATCAATGTTTGTATTAAGTAAGCTGTATTTCTGCAATTCGCTGACGATGTATGCCAGACTGCGGGGGGAAAGCTTAATCTCATCGTTGGCATCAAAAATTAATTTATACTTTTTCTTGCTCTTTACCTTTTCAAAAATCCTTGAGATACGCTTTTTAACGGTTAGCTGTCCATCCGTGTTAGAACGTTCCTCCGAGGTTGCATAAAACTCCAACGGCTTGGTTATATTACGCTCATCCTCGATCTTGCAGAAAATAACTTTCAGCAGTTCGAAGAATGCCGGCTGTTTCTGCAAACCATCATTCACATAAATGTGGTTGTGGCAGGTTTTGAAGGTAAAAAGCAGATTATCATCATAAGCATTTTTGAGAGACGTTCTTTTAGGACGGTTAATATCATCCAGATTGCCATCTGCAGAAGGAATATCGTTATAATCCATAAACTCTATCTGCCCTTTGTCGTTGACATATTTACGGTAAACCTCCTTCTGCCTTCCATTTGTCCACATACCCCATTCGCAATTAGGACAAGCGGACATATAGGATTTCAACTGTTCAACGCCGTCTTTTGCGTTACGGGCATCAACCGCTTCCTTCTTACATTCAATAATAATCTTGATATTTTCCTGAGTCTGCTCAATACAGTCCTTATCAAAGATAACAATATCAGCACGGGGCTTTCTCGATCCCATTTGAAGTGTGTATTCAACTTTGATCTGCTTCGGCAGGTATTTATGCTCGTTTACGAGGCGCTTTTCAATGGTTTGACGAACATACTCCTCCGGCGTATCGTTACGGAATTTGCTGTCAACATAATCACAAATTTTTCCTTCAGGAATTACAATCACTTTCATTTCAGCCATTTTTAGCTCCTCCATTTTTGCTCTTGGATTTTTCCTGTTTCTCTGTGCTGCAATTAGATCGATAATCTTCATCCGCTTTATTGAGAAAATCCGCAAAGCTACAAATAGTATCATTATATTTTGATATAATGATATTATTTAGGAAACAAGAAGTCAATAATAACGGCTTGAAAACAAAGTTCTGTACCCGGTGTTTGTATCAGTAATACAAACACCGGGTACAGAATCTTTTGCTTTTCGATTTTGTGACGGCTCCTTACTTTGTCACATATCAATAATTTTCTTCTCTGATCTCAAAATAGCTCTGCGGGTGGGCGCAAACAGGGCAAATCTCAGGCGCCTTCGTTCCCACAACAATATGCCCGCAGTTACGGCACTCCCAAATTTTAACTTCACTCCGTTCAAAGACAGCGGCAGTCTCTACATTTCTCAGCAGGGCACGGTAGCGTTCCTCATGAGCCTTTTCGATGGCGGCAACCATACGGAATTTAGCGGCCAGCTCCAGAAAGCCCTCCTCCTCGGCCGTTTTTGCAAAACCATCATACATATCCGTCCACTCATAATTTTCTCCCTCTGCTGCAGCCAGAAGATTTGCAGTAGTATCCCCGATGCCGTTTAACTCCTTAAACCACATCTTGGCATGTTCTTTTTCATTTTCCGCAGTCTTTAAAAACAGGGCTGCAATTTGCTCATACCCTTCTTTCTTTGCCACAGAAGCAAAGAAGGTATATTTATTTCTGGCGCCGGATTCTCCATCATACGCAATATGCAGATTCTTCTCTGTCTGGGTTCCCGCATATTTGTTTCTTTTCCCGGCGTCAAGTTCTTCCAGTGCCTTTCCCTCTGCATGGCAGCGGGGGCATACCGGCACTTCTCCATTCCTTACTTCAAAAACCTCTCCGCATAAATTACATTTGTACTGACTCATCGTTATCCTCCTTATTTTTCAAATTTCATAAATGGTACCGTATATTATCATCTCTTTTTCATTTTGGGACTCTCATCAGCTTTTGCTCTGCATGCCGGACAAATATAATAGACTTTCAGATCATAAAAAAGAAAGTCCTCGCCGAGCTGGTCCCTTAACGGAAATGTCAAATCTTCAAAGGTAACATCGGAAATTTTTCCGCAGTGCCTGCAGACCAAATGATCATGCTTCTGGATTCTGTCGTACATTTCCGGTATTCCTTCAATAGATATCTTACGAATCAAACCGCATTCCCACATCCTGTTTAGATTATTGTAAATCGTAGCCAAAACAACCTTCGGATAGTTTTCTTTCAGCTTTTCAAAAATCTGATTCGCCGTCAAATGTTCAGAGGAAGCGCCTATAATCTTATAGATTTCTCTTTCATATTTTGTCATATAACCTCCTTCCCATTCTTTTAGAATTGATATAATTATCTTAAAATGTTTCTAATTTTTAGTCAATAGTAATTTTTACTAATATAATGCTCTCTTCCTGTTTTATGAAGATATTCCTCCGATCAAACGTCTATAAATTATATAAGAGACCACCACATTTATAAAATCCGCAATCAACTGCGTCCAGACAATTCCACTCATTCCGAACAAATAATTCATCAGGAACAAAATAGGAATATTCAGGAAAATCTGTCTGATAACTGCCATCTGAAAAGAAACCTTTCCTCTGTCAACGGCCTGCATGAAATGCACCATATGAAAGCTTAGGAACATAAATGGCGTGGCAAAACAGCGTGACTGCAAAAATTCTGTTCCAAATCTTACCGTATCCGGATTGGAAATAAATGCGCCTATAATGCGTGACGCAAAGACACGGTAAAAAATTACACAGAGAATAGAAACAACCAGTCCCGCAAGCCGTGCCGCCTTGAAAAAAGCTTTCATCCGACTGTAATTTTTAGACGCATAGTTGTATGCGGCTAACGGCATCATTCCAAGACAGATACCGATTCCAATATTCAAGGGAAGCCGTTCCACCTTCAGCACAATTCCTATAGCCGCAAGCTCAAGGTCTCCGTGGCCTGCCGCCAGTCTGTTAATCACAATATTGGTCAGGTCAAAAAGAAACAAGCTCATTGCAGCCGGAATACCTACGGAAAAAAGAGAATGGAAAGACTCCCGCCGTATCCTTTCAATACTGTGCGGCAGGGACAGCACCGTTTCCCTCTTCAATTTCCGGTATATAAAAACAAAATATATCAATGTAATCACATTGGAAAGCATGGTTGCAAAAGCCGCACCTGCCACCTGATAGCCGTCCGGGAAAATCACAAACATAAAAACCGGATCGAGAATTACATTTAGTAATCCACCCATTCCCAATCCAAAGCCAGCCTCCCTGGAATAACCAATATTCCGTACCATTGCACTCATGGTATTGGCAAGAACGGTAGGCAGTCCGCCGATTACTACGACAAAAATCAGATACTGCCTTGCATACCCAATCGTATGGTCGCTTGCTCCGAGCAAACGCAGCAATGGATTCATAAAAATAAAGCATAAGACTGAAAAGCCCAGGGATGCGCCCACAGCCAATACAAGACTAAGCGAAGCCGCCTTTTTTGCTTCTTCCTCATCCTTCCTTCCAATCAGTCTGACAACCAGGCTCCCGCCGCCCACTCCAAATAAATTGGCGATTGCCGATGTCATCAGGAATACCGTCAGCACCAGTGAAGAGGCTGCAACCATATAGGGGTTATTGGTCTGTCCGATAAACCACGTATCTGCAATATTATAAACAAGGGTTATTAATTGACTTACAATAGTGGGAATGGCCATTTTTGCCAGTGCAAAGGAAACTGGCTTTGTTTCAAAAATTTCTTTTGTTTTTACGTTTTCATTCGTGATTTTCATTGTATTTCCTGTGTTTCCTTTTCTCTATTTTTCATATTATACTTTTGTTTTTGAGCATTTTTCTTTTGCGTACCTATATGCTACACGCATCTTTCATTATGATTATTCCTTTTTCTCCGGTAATTGTCAATAACTTACCGGATGAAATTACAATGTATTTATACAGCAAAACCTGCCGCCGTCACGCCCTGAATCTGAGCATAGCTTTCTGCTGCACCAGTAACCGCAATGCCCTGGACCGCATATCATAAAATCAAACCTCGAAGGGATTTTCTCCCATGTATCTGTTATTTGGACTTTTATTCGCCCTCTGCGGCGTATTTTTTCTTTTTCACCACTCCCGTAAAAAGAAGATTTTAGAAAAACTCCGGGCCATGGAGCCCTGTGAAAAGAACCAACTGATAAATGAACTGGCCCGGCCCTTTGGCTTTTCCTATCTATGCCGGGAAGAAATCATGACTTCCGCCCCGGATGCCTGGCAGCGCCAGTTTGGCTATTGCGCCCGCCTTGACCGGGCCGCTCCCCATTTCAATATGATCTTTGATTGCGAACCCATTTACTTTTCCTACGAAGGCCGGACCTGGCTGATTGAATTCTGGAAAGGACAATATGGGATCAATACTGGCGCAGAAATCGGCATCTACCGGGCGGATACCCTGCTTTCTCCTGATCAGTATGACAAAGCCATGTTCCACAGCATTTCTGACCGGGAGCTTCTTCCGCTTTCTATGGAGCTTTCTCATTGCGGAAAAAAATTATTTTCCGTCCGAGAGACTCACTGGTGGCTGACCGGCTTTCGCATGGGCAGCTACGCCAGGCCCGGAAACCTGACCCTGAACTGCTCTCTTACGTTCCCCGACCATGGTATGCTGCAAAGCTTCGTGGAAGGAATGCTGCAGGCAGGATATCAAAGCTGTGAATTCGATCTCTGCTGCCAGACGGTTTTCTTTTGCTTTTCTTCTCCAAAAACAAAGCAGCCGAAGGCCTCCCGTATTCTGATCGGATGGTCCAGCTTCCAAAATCGTCTCTTCTGCCGCCTTTACCGCATTGTGACACGCCCTTGTACCTGTACCATAGACCGCATCTTATATCTGTACTATTATCTTCCCGCAGCCTTCCGCCATATGCTGCGCCTGAAAAAAGGAGGTCAGAGATGAGCCGCACTTCCCGCATTTCCAAAGCCTTTCAGGATGCGCTTTTGCTTCCCCTGGAGCATTGCTCCAGATACATTTTATTTT
Source organism: Lachnospiraceae bacterium (assembly GCA_030537145.1). GTDB lineage: Bacteria > Bacillota > Clostridia > Lachnospirales > Lachnospiraceae > Merdiplasma. Next base: position 5,857 of record JAUNON010000026.1, read on the forward strand.
CTGACTGCCATCGTGGAATCGGAAATGCAAATGATAACTTTCTAAAAAACGAATATTTATATCTGGCCGCATTAAATTACTATTATCATCAGGGCTTTACCTATTTGGAGCTGGGGGACGGCGATGAGCTTTGGGAAAACCGTTCCCTTTATAAAATCAAAGAAATGCACGGACAATGCTTTGCTGTAATGGCAAAATTTTATGCGGAAGGACGTTTTTACGCCATTTACGGAAATCATGATATGGTCAAAAAAAATCCGGACTTTCCGGAAAAGCATTTTCGTACCTACTACTGTGAACATACCATGTGCCCTCATCCGCTCTTTCCAAACATCACCTTTTATCCCGGTATTATTTTGCATGACTGCCAGGGAAAAAAGGATATTTATCTGATTCACGGACACCAGGCCGATCCCCTTAACAGCAGCTTTTGGCGTCTCGCACGATTTCTTGTCCGCTATATCTGGAAACCGCTTGAAGGTCTGGGCGTGCCGGACCCAACCAGCGCCGCCAAAAACAACCGGAAAAAGAAGCAGTCGGAACAGCTTTTGTCTGACTGGGCGGTAGAAAACCACCATATTTTGATTACCGGGCACACGCATCACCCAATGGCCGGAAACGTCCATTCTCCCTATTTGAATACCGGAAGCTGTATCCATCCCTCCGGCATTACCGGAATCGAGATTGAAAACCGCTGCATGACACTTGTGAAATGGAGCATCGCTGCCCGAAGCGACCTGTCCCTATATGCTTCCCGGGATATCCTTGGAGAAACAGTGTGCATAGACGAGATCCTCACCTGATCGGAGATACGTAAGCAGACTCCTGAAACGGACAAAATAAGAGCTTATTTGTACGGAGACCCTCCCGGAATAAAAATTGCGTCCTGCCGCAAATGTATGCTATAATCCCGTTATCCGAATGTACATTCAAAGGAGGACGCTTTATGAATACCATTATTTTGAAAGGAAATATCATTCATACTCCTACCAGGGACCGTTTCGAATGCATTCCGCACGGATATCTGGTGGCCGTAAACAATGAAATTCAGGGAATTTTCCAGAAACTTCCGGAAAAATACAAGGACTGTCCGGTTATGGATTATCAGGATCAGCTCATCATTCCGGGACTTTGCGATATGCACGTACATGCTCCTCAGTTTGTCTACCGGGGGCTGGGACTGGATCTCCAGTTGATGGACTGGCTGAACCATTATGCTTTTCCTACGGAAGCACGTTTTTCCGACCTGGCTTACGCAAAGATTTATTATGAAGCCTTTGCCGATACCATGGCCAAAAACGGCACTACCCGGGCAGTCATCTTTGGAACGCTCCATGTTCCGGCTACAAAACTCCTAATGGAGATTCTGGATAAAAAACAGATTGCTGCCTATGTGGGCAAAATCAATATGGATACCCTGTCTCCGGATTATTTATGTGAAACGCCCGGACAGTCCATTGCGGATACGGAACAGTGGATTCTTGATACAAAAGATCGGTTCCGCTATGTGAAACCGGCCGTCACGCCCCGCTTTATCCCCACCTGCTCCAGCCAGGTACTGGAAGGCCTTGGAAAGCTGGCACAAAAGTATGATCTGCCGATTCATTCCCATCTATCAGAGGATCTGGGAGAAATGCAGGTGGTCAGGGAGCGATATCCGGAATATAACAATGACGGAGATGTCTACGATCACTTCCGTCTGTTTGATCAGAAAACGGTTATGGCCCATTTCATTTATCCCACAGAGCATGAGCTGGAGCTGGTAAAAGAACGGGGTGTGACCATTGCCCATTGTCCTCAGTCCAACGGCAATGTATCCGCCGGTATCCCTCCCATCCGCCGCATGCTTGATATGGGTATACGGGTGGGTCTGGGATCCGATATCGCAGGCGGCTACAGCCTCTGTATCCTCCGTGCCATGGCGGATGCCGTATATCTTTCTAAGCTGAAATGGCTGGAAAGCGGCAAAGCAGATGCCTTCCTCACAATTCCCGAAGCATTCTATCTTGGCACCAGGGGCGGCGGTCAGTTCTTCGGCAGGGTAGGCAGCTTCGAACCCGGCTTTGAACTGGACGCACTGGTCATTGATGATAAAAGCCTGGGCACTCCAGCCGACCATCTGACGCTGGAGGAACGGATTGAACGCGTCATTCATCTGGCAGATGACCGGAATTTCACCGCCCGTTATGTGGCCGGCGAACCGGCCTGAAATAGGAGGAAAGCAGCCTACTTCAAAATAGCAAACAGGGCTGCCGCAGATTCAAAATGCATATCCCGGCAAATTGAATTTTACGGCAGCCCCTGTTGGTTCCATTAACGGTAATTTTCCACCAGAAACATGGGTTTGATGGCCATGACCTCTTCATACTCTTCCTGTTCCACCTGTACACTGGAATTCAAAGCTTTCAAATCAGCCTTTACCTCCTCCAGCGCTTCTGCAGCGGTCTGTGCCCGGTCATCCCGCAGCACACGTATCATCCTGGTCAGTGTTACCGGATGGGCATAACGGGCCGGAATCGGAAACGAAGGATAGCCCTTCAGATAATGCTCCATTTCCCGGCAGGCATCCTGCCACTGCTGCTCCACATACTTTTTATTATTCTTTCCGGTAGGCAATACATTGGCGCCTGCAAACAAGAATACGGCCGCCAGGCCGAACAGGGTAAAATAAATACCGAAGTCTGCCTTTGTCACGACTGCCCAGATCCCGTATATGGCCGCTGCCGCACCCATCAGAACGATGGCCAGCGCCGCCCAGCGGTAAGCCGGATTAGAGCGTTCATTTACCCGTTTCGCCTTTGCACTGCGGCTCAACTTATCTGAAAGTGCAGGACGCTTTTCCAGAAAAGCCCTTGCCTGCTCCAGACTGTATATCTCTTTTTGCGCCTGCCGGGTAATCGCCTTCTTCGGCTTTGCCGCCTCCTCGGCTGCCCGCTGCGCCAGTTTCTTTTCTGCCGCCTCACTAAGAAGAGGAAGCTGCGGATGCTGCTGCCCAATATAAGCCAACATCTGATCCACCTGTTCCTCATACTTGAACTGGCACTGCTTTTCCTTTCCGCCATCATACAATACCACCAGATAAGGAATCGAAGCAAAAATTCCCTTTCCCGTATAGCCGCCTTTGCTCATGGCCACCCGCTTAAAAACGCGCTTCACCGCGTCAAAGGGAATATAATACATCCTATCGATATAAAAACTATTCAGATACAGCGCTCTTTTCCCCACTCCGCAGGGACCAAATCGTCTGCATTCCTTTTTATCTGACCTCACCGTCTCCTGATCCAGCGTACTTTGGCTTAAAGGTCTGGGAACAAATATCATATGCAAATCCTCCTGGCATAGTCGTCATCCAATTCCCGTACAGGAAATTTTTCAAAACGCAAAATGCTTTTTGGCGCCGGATGCAGATTGCGCAGCAATCAATTACCTTATGCATCCGTGCGCATCACCGCACGAAGTGCTTTTGGTGATATAGGAAAGTGAGAACTTTCCTATATCACCAAAAAACAGCCGCCGCAAAGAAACCCTCTGCGGCGGCAAATCAATTTTACCTCATTTTACTTCTTAAGACTGCTGTAATTCGGCTTGGGATTCTTTGTTTTGATGACAAACAGGAAGATTCCAAGGAATACGATAGCCGCAATGATACCCACCGGATATGCCACCGCAGTGCCCAGGTTCAGGCATTCACCGGCTGCTACAAAGTATGTAATGGATACTGCACTCATAAAGGTGGCCGGAACTACACAGATCCAATAGTTCTTCTTTTCTATAAACAGGAACATGCTGGCGGTCCAAAGAACAATCATGGCCAGCGTCTGGTTGGTCCAGCTAAAGTAACGCCATACTACACCGTAATCCAACTGGCTGATAACAGCGCCTACAGCCAGAAGCGGAACACACAGGAACAGACGGTTTTTCCAGCTATCCTGATCAATGTGGAACCAGTCCGCAACCGTCAGACGGGCGGAACGGAATGCCGTATCACCGGAAGTAATGGGGCATACAATAACGCCGATCATGGCCAGTGCAATACCGATACCGCCCATGGTCTTTGCGCACACATCATAGATCGCTGCTGACTGACCTGCCGCAAGAGCTTCGGAAAGTCCGGTGTTCAGTCCGCCGGTCACTTCATAGATGGAGCAGCCTGCCGCCGCCCAGATCAGGGCAATCACACCCTCTGCGGTCATGGCTCCGTAAAATACGAAGTGGCCCTGACGCTCACTCTTCATACAACGGGCCATCAGCGGGCTCTGGGTGGAATGGAAACCGGAAATCGCACCGCAGGCAACCGTAATGAACATAAAGCTCCAAACCGGCTTGCCGTCCGGATGCATATTTGTGAAGTTGCTCCAGATTTCCGGAATCTGATATTCCGCATGGGTAAAGATTCCAATACATACGCCGATAGCCATCACAATCAGGCAGATGCCGAAAACCGGATAAATCTTACCGATAATCTTATCGATAGAAATGAAGGTTGCAACAAAGTAGTATGCCAGAATAATGAACGTCCACATCTTCACATTGGTCAGAATGCCGGAGGCTCCGGAATTTCCAATCAGTGTGGTGATCAGGCCGGCCGGGCCTACTGCGAACACAGTACCTACCATAATCAACAGCACTACGCTGAAAACACGCATGACATTCTTCATTACACCGCCCATGTAAATACCGGTAACTTCTGCGATAGACACGCCATCGTTACGCTCACTGAGCATACCGGAAAAATAATCATGCACACCGCCTGCAAAGATGGTACCAAAGGTAATCCACAGGAAAACGATGGGCCCCCACAACGCACCCTGCATGGCACCGAAAATCGGTCCAAGTCCGGCGATATTTAAAAGCTGCACCAGAAACAGCTTCCACTGAGGCATGACCACATAATCAATACCGTCATTGATGCGGACTGCCGGTGTCTCTCTGTCATCCGGGGCAAAGGTGTTGTCAACGATTTTGCCGTAAACAAAATACCCGATGATCAGCACAGCAAGACACAAGAAAAAACTAATCATAACTTTCCCTCCTTCCGCCGTAAAACGACATAATATATTCTAAGAATAGCACTTTCATTTTCCCTTTTCAACATAAAACTGCCGAAAATCCATTCTGCTTTTTGTGCAATCTGACAAAAGCACCTGCTTTTCTGTACTTTATCGATCCGCCAGTTCCTTTGCGATATCCTCCCAGGTCACGCCCCGTTCACTCATCAGCACCATTACATGATATAGGAAATCAGAGATTTCATATTTGACCTCCTCCGGATTTGGATTTTTGGCCGCAATGATGATCTCTACCGCCTCCTCTCCCACCTTTTTCAGGATCTTGTCGATTCCCTTATCAAACAGATAATTTGTATAGGAGCCTTCCTTCGGATGAAGCTTTCTGTCCTCGATCACCCCATAAACCTCTTCAAATACCTTCATGGGATTGCGCTCCACATAATCCTTTTTCATCATCGTGCGGTAGAAGCAGCTCCGGTTTCCGGTATGGCAGGCCGCGCCCACCTGAGCTACCTTTGCCAGGATCGTATCGCTGTCACAGTCAATACGCAGCTCCTTCACATACTGAAAATGACCGGAGGTCTGGCCTTTGATCCACAGCTCCTGCCGGCTGCGGCTCCAATAGGTCATACGGCCGGTACGCACCGTAGTCTCATAGGCATCCTGATTCATGTAGGCCACCATAAGAACCTCTTCCGTTTTATAGTCCTGCACCACTACCGGTATCAGTCCGTCGCTGTTTTGCTTAAAATCCTTCCAATTCAGGCTGCTTTCATAGGTATTGACACAGATTCCCTCCGCTTTCAGCTCAGCCTTCAGTTCCATAATATGGGTCTTAGGATCCCGCAGCTCCAAATCGGCCAGACCGGTTGCCCGCTCTGCCTCCAGAAGCTTCTTCCGCTCCGCTCCTGAAAGGGCTTCTTTGGAGATCATCCACAAAAAGGGCAGCTCACCCGCCGCAGACTGTTTTTGCAGCGCTTCTGCGTCCGGACCGCCCTCTGCCAGCAGGACTGCTTCTCCGGCATATTCCAGAATCCGGTCTTTTTCCGCCCCTTCCGGAAGAATCTCCTTCCGGAAATCAATGCAGATACCGATCTTCTCTTTTCCGAAACGTCTGGACACCTCCTCCAGCAGCTCCCGGTTAGAGGCCTTGCCATAATTCAGAACCGCCTTCCGGCAGCCTGCATAAATCAGCTTTTTCACATCCTCCATGCGGCGGATATTTCCCAACCCATACATGGGAATATCCACCAGGCGGGACATTTCCTTGATCAGGCCCAGGGACTGCTCATGCTCCGCATCTCCCTCTGACAAATCAAAAATCAAAAGAGCGTCTGCTCCGTTATTGCTGTAATGCTCGGCCAGCGCCACCGCATTTCCGCCCTGAAAGGGAGTCAGATCCTCCGGGCCGTTGACTGCCTGACCTTTTTTCAGATATATTGCTGAAACTAATTTTTTCTGCATACGCTTATCACCTTTATCTTATAGAGTTCCCTTCGTGGAAAGTACATCTGTGATCCTCGGATCGCAGGATGTAGCCATATCCAGCGCCTTGGCGAAGGCTTTAAACAGCGCTTCCGCCATATGATGATTGTTTCCCGGCGAAAGAATTTTTAAGTGCAGATTCATAGCTGCGCTGTAGGAAACGGCGTAGAAAAATTCCTTCACCATTTCCGTATTCATCCCTCCCATTGAGCCGCAGGCAAATGGAGCGTCATAGGAAAAATAGGGACGTCCGCTTAAATCCAGGGCACACAGCGCCAAAACCTCGTCCATAGGCAAAATCTTATCTCCATAGCGGCGAATGCCCTTTTTATCCCCCACCGCCTGTTTGATTGCGGTTCCCAGCACGATGCCGGTATCCTCAATCGTATGATGGTCATCTACCTGCAGATCCCCCTGCACCTTCACCTCCAGGTCAAACAGACCGTGACGGGCAAAGCCGTCCAGCATATGGTCAAAAAAGCCAATGCCGGTATCAATATCCGCTTTTCCGGTCCCGTCCAAATTCAGGCGGACAAAAATTTGAGTTTCCTTTGTATTTCGCCGGATCTGCGCAATCCGTTCCATTTTAATTTCCTCCCTCTGTTCCATTCTATGCAGCCCGGGCTGCCGTCGATCCTTTTGTCTGTCCCATATTCCCTGCTTTTTAATGCACTTCCTTGCCGAATCTCACCGCAATGGAATTTGCATGGGCCGTCAGTTGTTCTGACTTTGCGAACTGGATAATGTCCTCATGGATCGCTTCCAGTGCATCCTTGGAATAATAGACGATACTGGATTTCTTTATAAAGTCATCCACGGAAAGCGGCGAGAAGAATTTTGCCGTTCCGTTGGTGGGAAGCACATGATTGGGGCCTGCAAAATAATCTCCCAGAGGCTCGCTGCTGTAGGGCCCCAGGAAAATGGCGCCCGCATTTTTGATCTTCGTCATCACCTCAAAGGGATTCTCTGTCATAAGCTCCAGATGCTCCGAGGCAATCTCATTGGCTGTATCGACCGCATCCTCCAGGCTGTCCGCCACTAAGATATATCCGTAGTGATCCAGAGACTTTTGAATAATCTCTTTTCTGGAAAGCGCCGCAGTAAATTCATCCACCTGCCTGGAAACCTGCTGTGCCAGTTCCATCGAAGTCGTCACCAAAATCGCCGACGCCATCTCATCATGCTCCGCCTGAGATAAAAGATCGGCAGCCACGAACCGGGGATCGGCCGTCCCGTCCGCCAGCACCATAATCTCACTGGGGCCGGCGATGGAATCAATACTCACGTGGCCGTAAACTGCTTTTTTCGCCAGCGCCACATAAATATTTCCGGGGCCCACGATTTTATCTACCTTCGGAATGCTCTCCGTTCCGAAAGCCAGCGCTGCAATGGCCTGGGCGCCTCCTACCTTGTACACCGTATCTACGCCTGCTTCTCTGGCCGCCACCAGCGTGGAGGGGTTCACCTTTCCATCTTTTCCCGGCGGTGTTGTCATAATGATCTGGCCCACGCCAGCCACCCTGGCCGGAACGATGTTCATCAAAACAGAAGAGGGATACACCGCCTTTCCGCCCGGAACATACACTCCGACTTTGGCCAGAGCCGTGATCTTCTGACCCAGGATCGTTCCGTCCGGCTGACTGTCAAACCAGCTATTACGGCGCTGCTTTTCATGATAGGAACGGATATTTACCAAAGCCTTGCGGATCACCTTCAGCAGAGCCGGGTCCACCTGCTCATAGGCTTCTGCGATCTCCTGTTCCGTCACCTGAATCGTTTCCTTCGTCAGTTCCACATGATCAAACCGGGCAGTATAATCAAAAAGAGCTTCGTCTCTCCTTTCCTTTACTGCCGCCACAATATCCGCCACTCTGCCCTCAAACTCTCCGTAGCTGTTAGGACTCCTTTTCAGCAGATTTTCCAGAATATCCTTTCTGGTCTCTTTTGTAAGCTTTACGATACGCATCTTTCTCACCTCTCACCATCTATGCTTCTCCGGAATGCCTGGTGCGTTCCGGATTTGAAACAGTTTCCTGCCGTTTAGCCGGCAGTATGGGCCAGTACCGCCCGGTTCAGATCCTGCAGCAGCCTGGTAATCCGCTCATTTTCCATCTTCATGCTGACCTGGTTTACCACCACACGGGCAGACAGCGGGCAGACCTCCTCCAGCACCACCAGGCCGTTTTCCCGCAGCGTAGAGCCCGTCTCCACAATGTCCACAATCACTTCCGACAAGCCTACGATGGGCGCCAGCTCAATGGAACCATTTAATTTAATGATCTCCACCGTCTGATTCTTTTGATTATAGAAATAATCCTTTGCAATATTGGGATACTTGGTAGCGACCCGGATCTGCTCCTGATGCATCAGCAGCTCCCGGGCCGACTCCGGCCCGCATACGCACATCCGGCATTTTCCAAAATTCAGATCCAGTACCTCAAACAGCTTCCGCTGCTCCTCCATGATGGTATCCTTTCCAACTACGCCGATATCCGCCGCCCCGTATTCCACGTAGGTAGGCACATCCGGCCCCTTTGCCAGAAAAAATTTCACCTTCAGCTCCTCATTCACAAAAATCAGCTTCCTGGAATCCGGATCCTTCATTTCCTCACAGGTAATCCCGATCTCCTCCAAAAGCTCCAGTGTTTTTTTTGCAAGACGGCCCTTCGTCAGGGCAAATGTCAGATATCTCATTTCCAGTTCTCCCCTATTCGAATCACGCCAATATAATTTCCGGAAGCCGGATCCGCCTCCTGCTGTCCGTCCTGATCCTCCGAAACCTGGCGCAGCTCCACATATTTCCCCTGTCTCCGGTAATCCGACGCTTTCCGAATCGCCTCTTTTCGGTCCGCTTTCCGGTACAGCATCAGATAACGGCCCTGCTCCGACAGTATCTCGATCTTTTGGCGGATCAAAGCGTTCATCAATTGATTAACCACCACCGCAAAACCGATCGACGGCGCATCCTTTCCAAAATGTCCCAGCAGATTGTCATACCGTCCGCCTTTGATGACCGCATCCCCCACGCCGTAGGTGTAACCCCGGAAGATCACTCCGGTATAATACATATAATTCCCCAGCATTCCAAGATCAAAGGAAATATACGAATCCAGCTCATAGAGCCTGAGAATCTCCAGTACCTCCTGCAGACGGTGTATGGCCTTTGCCGCCTCCATTCCTTCCGTCAGAGCAAGTGCTTTTTGAAGCACCTCCTCCCCGCCAAACAATGACGGCAGCGAAACAAAGATTTCCTTCAGCCTTGCGCTAATATTTTCCTCAGACAAAAGCTGCTCCACGCCAAAATTATTTTTATTGCGGATCAGCATCTTTAATTCCTCTTCGGTAGCTTCGTCTAAACCGGCCTCCCTGGCAAGGCTGGCAAAAAACTGCACATGCCCGACGCTGATTTGGAAATCCCGCAGCCCCGCCTTTTGCAGACATTCCACTGCCATGGCCAGGATTTCCGCATCCGCCTCCGGCGTGGTATCCCCGATCAGTTCAGCGCCAAGCTGGGTATTTTCCTTCAGACGTCCCTGATAGCTGGAATTATTCACAAAGGTGTTGCCCAGATAACAAAGCCGCACCGGCAGCTTTTCCTTCATAAAATATTTCGATGCGGCCCTGGCAATCGACGGGGTAAAATCCGGCCGCAGCACCAGGGTATTGCCCTCCCGGTCAAAAAACTTATAAAGCTCCCGTGAGGGAATCGTTCCCACTTCCCGGCTGTATACATCAAAAAACTCAAAGGTGGGCGTTTCAATATCCCTGTAACCGTAGGAATTCAGCACCTGGCGCAGGTGCTCCTCCAGTGCCAGCTTCCGCTCACATTCTTCATTATAAATATCCCGCACACCCTCCGGCGTATGTAATATTTTCTGGATCATATTCTGCCTTTCTTTCCCAATCCTATTTCCATCCTTCTAAGCTACTCCCGCCGCCCGTTTTCCCCGGACACTTTATCGTAGTAGCGTGTTAAATAGCTTCCGCTATTATACGAAACTTTTTGTAATCTGTCAATCCCTGCCATTCATTTCCGGAAGGCAGCTCCTTCCCCTTTATTCTCCTCCGATTCTTCTCTCCGGTCCAGATCCTTCTGCAGCGCATCCAAATACGGTACCATAATACCATGATTCGAATGAATCGAAAAGGACCGGTCAATTTCTTCAAACCGAAAGCTTTTCCGGCCTCCTGCCGCCGCCCGGTCCCAGAATTTCCGCATATGGTCATAGGGAATATAATAGATCTCATTCCGGTGCGTATAAAAGATCACCAGAAAGGAGATCCCTCCCTGTTTTTCAAATTCTTCCATAAATTTTACCTGATGCTCATGGATGTTCTGAAGGCTGAAGGTATCCTCCCCGCACTCCTTTGCATCAAAACAGACCGGAATTCCCTGCACGGCTCCGATATAATCCACCGTACTCTTCTGTTCGAAATAGGCCAGTGTAATATGCCGGTTCTCCTTATCGATTTTAATGGGCGTGATGGGCGTAGGCACCTTCTGTATCAAAGCCAGTCCCTTTTCCCGGTACTGCTCATTCGTTCGGTTGATCAAATCCTCCAGAGTGGATCCTCTTAATCCTCTGGAATTCCATGTTGCCATTTTCTTTCCCTGCTTTCTTCTGTCTTTCTCTAAGGAATCACTGCTGTTTTTTCGTAACAGTTCAGCCCAGGGCTTTGCACTGGTTGCAGCTGGTTTCCGTAACAGTTTAGCTGAAGGCTGAACTGTTACGCTTTTTCAGCTCTGAATCCAGGATGCGCTGAAAATAGTCTGGCAGCTTTGCAAGAAATACCCTTTCGGACAGATTTTCCAAAGCTCCCGACAGCTTTGGCAGCTCCATACGATAGGAATGCAGAAGCTGGTACTTCAGCCCGTATTCCCGGAAAAACCGCTCATTTACCTTTTCGTCTCCGTATTTGGTATCCCCTACAATGGGATGACCCACGGATGCCAGATGCGCCCGGATCTGATGGCTGCGCCCGGTGATAAGCTTCACTTCCAAAAGCGTCAGTCCGTTTCCGGTTCGAACCGGCATATATTCCGTCTCAATCGGCTGGGAATCCGGCTGCTTCTCCCTGCTGATCCGCACCTGGTTTCTTTTCTCATCCTTCACCAGATAGCCGGAGAGACGGCAGCTTTCCTTCAGCTCTCCCTTTACCAGACAGCGGTAATATTTATGCATGGCACGATCGCGGAACATCCTGCTTAATTCCTGCAGCCCGGCAATCGTTTTTCCGGCCGCCACAATGCCGCTGGTATTGCGGTCCAGACGGTTACATACGGAAGGCCTGAAATAATCCAGGTTTTCTCTCGTGATGCTTCCGCTGCGCAGCAGATAACCAATGACATACTCCACCAGAGACACATCCTGCCTTCCGGCCTTCTGGGACAGCATCCCGGCCGGCTTATTGATCAGCAGCACATTTTCATCCTCATAAATAATGTCCAGCTTCGTATCCGGAAATTCCTCCTGCATTGCCAAACCGGCCTTTTCCGTACCTGTAAATTTTGCCAGAGTCTCTTCTGAAAAAAACAGCCGGATCCGGTCTGCTTCCTTTACCTTCTCCGAGCCATCGGCCTTCTTTCCATTTAGAGTAATATTCTTTTTTCTCAGCATTTTATAAAGAAAGCTTTTCGGAGCTTCCTTTAAATATCTGGCCAGCAGCTTATCCAGCCGCTGGCCGGCTTCCATAGCCGTAACTACAATTTCCTTCATTTTTTCTGCCATTTCTCCCGTTCTCTGTACCGCCCTGTATTCCTGCAGATCCTACGCAGCCTGCACAGCTCTTTTGCCCCAGGCAAAATACCGGATCAAACAGGAAATGAATCAGACCGAAATCGCCATTAACACATGCAGAATCAGTTCCTCACGGGACAGATCCGGATAAGACTCATCCGGTGTAAACTTAATTCCCTCCCGGTATTTCTCCGGATTGTTCGCCAACTGTTCAATTCGTTCCAGATAAGGCTTCCTTTCCCGGAAAATCTTTACCTTAACGGACCGATACCCGTTGGAGCTCAGGATCTTAGCCATGTGCTTTTCCATAAATTCATATTTCCCCTTCGGGGCACTGCAATAGCAGGCCACCTGATTTCCGCAGACCACCAGGGCATCCAGCGGAAGCCGGCCCTCATAAGCGGTTATCATCAATTCATAGCCTCTGGTCAGGTTTCCGGCTTTTTTCTCTGTTTGCTCTACAATCCTGGGATCTGCCGGCTTCTGCAGCAAAATCATGATCCAGTTCACAGCGCATTTCGCCGCAGGAAGGATCCCTACTACAGCAACTACGGTCAAAATATTTTTACGGGTATGCGCATAAGCGATACCGCTGAAAAATATCACAAGCGGAATTACAAACATGATGACCGTAATGAACGCTCTCTTTTTTCTCTCGTAAGCCACGTACCCGGCGCTGCCTTTTTGTACCTTTTTCTTTCTTTTCTTCATTTGACTGCCGCCTTTCCCTTGGAATCTTCATCCCTTTTTTCTATGCACATTCCGTATCGTTTTCCGTGTGCCCGCACTTCCCTGTTTCTTTTCCTTTTTTCTTCCGTCTGTTTTTTGATCAGAATTTCCGTACTTCTGCCCTTTTTCCGGACGGATCAGGCATTTGGGGCCGTAGCCGATCAGATCCTCCCGGCCGGCCAGCCGCAGGGCCTCCTCTACCAGCGCCCGGTTCCTGGGATCCCGATACTGCATCAGCGCCCGCTGCATTGCTTTTTCATGCGGATTTTTCGGCACATATACCGGCTCCATCGTCCTGGGATCCAGCCCGGTATAATACATACAGGTAGAGATAGTGGAGGGCGTGGGATAAAAATCCTGTACCTGCTCCGGCATATATCCCAGCTCCCGCAGATACTCTGCCAGCTCCACCGCATCCTTCATGGTACAGCCCGGATGGGAGGACATCAGATAGGGAACCAGGAATTGATTCTGATTACAGGATCGGTTCATCGCCTTATACTTTTCCACAAAGCCCAGATAAACGCTGTGCCGGGGCTTTCCCATCTTCTCCAGCACCCGGTCAGATACATGCTCCGGCGCCACCTTAAGCTGGCCGCTGATATGGTACTTTACCAGTTCCCTTAAAAATTCATCGCTGGGGTCGCTCATCACATAATCAAAACGGATCCCGGAGCGAACAAATACTTTTTTCACCTTTGGAAGCGCCCGCAGCTTTCGAAGAAGCTGCACATAATCCTTGTGACTGATATTCAGATTTTTGCAGGGGGTCGGAAACAGGCACTGCCGGTTTTTGCAGACGCCTCTCTTTAACTGCTGTTGACAGGAGGGCTGCCGGAAATTTGCGGTTGGGCCGCCCACATCGTGGATATAGCCCTTGAAATCCTTTTCCTCTGTCATTCCGACGGCCTCCCGCAAAATAGATTCATGACTTCTGGTCTGAATGATCCGCCCCTGATGGAAGGTCAGCGCACAGAAATTGCAACCGCCAAAGCAGCCGCGGTTGCTGACCAGGCTGAACTTTATTTCCGAAAATGCCGGAATACCGCCTGCCGCATCATACATGGGATGCCAGGTACGGCAATAGGGAAGATCATATACCGCATCCATCTCTTCCTGGGTCAGCGGCTTTGCCGGCGGATTCTGCACCACATACACCGTATCATAGCGCTCTGCCATCCGTTTTCCGGAAAACGGATCCGTATTGCAGTACTGCCGGAAAAAGCTTTTGGCATAGTTCTTTTTGTCTGCCAGCAGCTCCTCGTAAGAAGGCAGCAGCTCATAATCATACACATCCCCGATCCGTTTTGTTTTAAAGCAGGTCCCGGGCACAAAGGTAATATCCTTTACATCAATCCCCGCCGCCAGCGCATCCGCAATCTCCACAATAGAATGCTCTCCCATCCCATAGGAGATCAGATCTGCCCCGCAGTCCATCAGAAGAGATCGGCGCATGGAATTGCTCCAGTAATCATAATGGGCCAGTCGCCGCAGGCTGGCCTCAATGCCGCCTGCAATAACAGGGGTGTGCTTATATACCTGGCGAATCAGATTACAGTATACCATAACCGCCCGGTCCGGCCGTTTCCCCATCTCTCCTCCCGGTGTATAGGCATCCGTCCGGCGGCGTTTTTTCGAAACACTATAGTGATTTACCATGGAATCCATATTCCCTGCGGACACCAGAAAGCCCAGCCTGGGAGCCCCCAAAACAGCGATGCTCTTCGCATCCCTCCAGTCCGGCTGAGAAATGATGCCCACCGTATAGCCCTTTGCCTGCAGCAGCCTGCTGATAATGGCATGGCCAAAGGAGGGATGATCCACGTACGCATCCCCTATGACATATACAAAATCCAGTTGCTTCATATTCTTCTCTTCCATATCCTCTTTGGATACGGGCAAAAAGTCTGACTTCATCTTAACACCTCGAAGGTATGATCCAACACTTCATCGAAATTACGGATATAATAATCTGCAAGGGACAAAATCTCCTGTTTCCGGTCGGCAGAATAAGCATCTTCCATGGCGCAGACTGTCATTCCCGCATTTTTCCCCGCCAGAATTCCTTTTGGTATATCCTCAAATACCAGGCATTCCTCCGGCTTTACCCTCAGTGAATCAGCTACGGACAGATAAATGTCCGGTGCCGGCTTTCCCTTTCCCACCTCGCAGGCGGTACGGATGCAGTCGAAGATTCCTTCCGCCTGATTTTTTCTTAAGGCCGCCACTACCAGCCTCCGGTCATTGCTGGTAGCGATCCCCATTCTCACGCCCCGCTTTTTCAACTCAGAAAGCAGCCGTCTTGCCCCCTGCTTGAAGGGGACCTGACTGGCATATTTTTCATAAGCCATCTGATTCCAGTCATCCTTGATCTGCTCAATGCTATAGGGCAGATGAAAGGTCTCTTTAAAATAACAGGCCGTTTCCGTAAAGCCCATCCCTTCAATTTCCCATTGAAGCTGTTCCGGCAGCGGAATCCGGAAACGTCCCAGATATTCGATATCAATGTCCCGCCACATCCACATGGAATCCATCAGCGTACCGTCCATATCAAAAATTACCGCCTTCTTATTTTCCAGCATTTCCTTCCCCTTTCTTCCGGAAAATGTCCCCCAGTCCGCCCGGAGACATTTTACTGGTTCTGTCGTAATTTCTCTATTTCCTCCTCCGTCAGTCTCCGGTACATCCCCGGCGAAAGTCCGGAATCCAGCTTCAGGCTTCCCATAGAAAGCCGTTTCAGGTAGATTACTTTTTTCCCCACCGCCTCAAACATTCGTTTTACCTGGTGGAACTTTCCCTCCTGAATCGTTACACGAATCTCTGATATTTCGTCTCCGTAACCGCCTTCCGGCAAAATCACCAGACGAGCCGGCATGGTTTTTTTCTTTTCTCCGATATCAAGCCCTTCCGCGAACAGGCGGCAGTCCTGCTCCGTTACCTTTCCCAGGATTCGGGCATAATAGGTCTTATCCACATGCTTCCCGGGAGAAAGAAGCCGGTGCGCCAGTGCTCCGTCATTCGTCAAAAGCAAAAGGCCTTCCGTATCAATATCCAGCCGTCCCACGGGAAAAAGGCCGGATTTCTTTTTTTCCCGGATCAGATCCAGAACCACCGGCTGCCGACTGTCCTCCGTGGCCGATAAATAGCCGGCCGGCTTATTCAGCATATAGTAAACGAACTCCTCCAGGCCGATGCTTTCCCCCCTTAAGCATACCTGATCCTTCTGAGGATCCAGCTTCTGCTCCGGCTTTGCGGCAGATACCCCGTTTACCGTGACCAGCCCCTTTTTTAAAAACTGCTTAACCTCCGTCCGCGTGCCGCAGCCGGCATTTGCCAGATATTTATCCAGTCTGATCTGTGCCATCTTTCCGCTCCTTCTTACCGGAGTCTCCATCCCGGATGATATTTGTTTCGAATGCTTCCATTGATATATTTTCCCCAGCCAAGAGGATAACCGTCACAGCAGACCAAAACCCAGCCGTTAAAGCAGCGGGCGGCCTCCTCCGTCTCCGGAGTTTCCCCTTTCAGGTATCTGATCACCGCCGGATCCCTGGCAGAAAGGTCCAGCACATTTTTACAATTTTCTCTTTTCAGTGCCATTGCCAACGCCTGAGAAGGTTCAAAACGCTTCTTCTTTTCTGTTCCCAAAAGCAGCCCGGTCCGCAGATATCGAAGGCCGGACGGCATGGAATGCTCCTCCGGAATCAGAAACAGATTTTCCTGCTTTTGAAAAACAGTCCCCTTTTCCGGCCAGGCAAGCCCCAGTTCCTTTCCGAAGCTCTGCACGGTTTCCGGCAGAGCCGCCGTCCCTTCCGTCCTTCTCCCTGCCGGTATCCTCCGATCCGGCTTCCCTTCTTCCGGTTTCTTTCTTAGCAATGCGGCAAAATGCCCTTCTCCCTCCATTTTGTGAGGCCAGATACGGATACATTTCTCCGCCGGGAAAGCCGGCCTTTCCGGCAGGGGAAGGCCGGCGGAAAACCCGGGGTACCATTTGGCATCTGCCAGCTCCAGCTCCGGAAACTCCTCCAGTGTTTCCCCGATTACCTGTTCATTTTCCTCCGCCGAAAAGGTACAGGTGGAATAAAGCAGCATTCCTCCGGGGCACAGCATCCGGACGGCACAGGAAAGAATTTCCTTTTGCAGGGGCGCATAATACTCCGGCCCACGTTCCATCCAGCTTTTTATCAACCCGGGAGTCTTGCGGAACATTCCTTCTCCGGAACAGGGCGCATCCACCAGAATCTTATCAAAATAAGGACCGAACCTCTGCAGCAGCCTTTCCGGAGTTTCCGCCGTAACAAAAGCATTTCTTATACCAAACAGCTCAAGATTTTTCAGCAGCGCCCCTGCCCGGGAAGCACTCACGTCATTCGCTACCAAAACCCCGGTTCCTCCCAGCCTGGCTCCCAGCTCCGTAGCCTTCCCGCCCGGTGCGGCGCACAGATCCAGCACCCGGTCTCCTTTTTCAACGGGCAGCCGCCCTGCCGGCACCATTGCGCTTGGCTCCTGAACATAATAAAGTCCGGCAAAATAATGGGGATGCTTTGTCACCTGGTCCTCTTCCCGGTAGAAAAAGCCATTATCGGTCCATGGGATTGGAGTAAGGGAAAAGGGGGTAAGATTTAAAAAATCCTCCACGGAAATCTTCGCCGTGTTCACTCTCAGGCCCTGCCTTCTTTCCTGCTCATAGCACCCGAGGAACTGTTCATATTCCGTTCCCAGCAAATTCTGCATCCGCTGTGTAAATCGTTCCGGTAAATTCATACGATCCCTCCCGGCTACGTATTCTGCTCCAGCGCCTGAGCTCTGTAGCCCTCTGCGATCAAATCCAGCTCCTTCCCGAAGCGCTGCAGCTTTTCCAGATCATTTTCCTCATAAATCCGGTAAAACTCATCCTGAATCTTGGCTATTTCCCGCTTATTTGCCAGGCGGTACAGGTTTTGAATGTTATTTAAAATATCCGAAATAACATTATTCTGAATCTGGAAAGAATTCTGGGCGTCCATAATCTCTCCCCGCACTGCCGACATCTCGCTGTCCAGCACCACAATGGCCTGGGCAGCTTTCAGAAGCTTTTTCCGAATGTGAGGAGGAATATTTTTCTGAAACTTATACTGCATGGAATGCTCAATGATTGCCCAGAAATTCATCCCCAGGGTCCGGATCTGAATCTCCGCGCAGATCTTCCTGGCTCCCTGCAGGGTCTCCACCTCATAGGCCACAATCACATGATAGCTTCGATAGCCGCTGTCCTTGCTGTGATTCACATAATCCCGTTCATCCAGTATCTGCATATCGCTGCGCCTTCGGATCAGCTCCACCACCATCTCAATATCCTCTACAAACTGGCAGATAATCCGGACACCGGCAATGTCGTACATTTCTTCTTCGATCTTTTCCAAAGGAATTCCTTTTCTCTGAGCCTTCTCCAAAATACTGGAGATACTCTTAACCCGCCCTGTTACCTGCTCAATGGGAGAATACATGCCTTTGTCCTTATATTCTTTTATCAAATGCTCAAACTTAACGGTCAGTTCCTTCACCGCCAGTTCGTAAGGAGTCAGAATCTCCCGCCAAAGCTGAATTTCCATATTGTCTCCTCCCTGCTTTCTGATTACATATTTCAAATTCTAATAAGTATAACACATCTTGCCGGCTTCATCCACATATATTATGGAAACACCGTGTCCCAGGAATGGTAACCCGATATGAAAAAAATGCTTTTCACTCTGCTGCTCACACTTTTACTCGGCTTTCTGCTTCTCTCACCCCAGACTGCTCTGGAAGCCGCCAGCAACGGCCTGATCCTCTGGTATCGGAATCTGGTGCCGGTGCTTCTGCCCTTCCTGATCCTGTCCAATTTAATGATACGGCTGGATGTGATCTCCGCACTTTTGAAATACATACATCCTCTGTTCCGGCTGCTCTGGGGCACCTCTGTCTACGGCAGCTACGGAATTCTGGCCGGCTTTCTTTTCGGCTATCCCTTGGGTGCGAAGGTGGTGCAGGATCTGCGTCAGGAGGGACTGATTTCCCTGGAGGAAGCCACATACCTGATCGGATTTATAAATAACTTAAGTCCCGCTTTTCTGATTACCTTCGTGGCGAATCAAAGCCTGCAGCAGCCCTCTTTGGCAGGCCCCACCCTTGCCATCCTCTATGGCTCCTCCATTCTGACAGGCCTGCTGACCTCTTTCCGATACCGGAATAAAAAAAATATGCCGCCTTACCAAAAGAAGAAGGCATCCAAAGCTCCCCTGAAACCGGAACTTATAGATGCCTGTATTTCGGATGGAATTTTGAACATAACAAAACTTGGCGTATATATTATGCTCTTCTCAATCATAACTGGAGCCTTAAGCATGATTCCCATAAAAAACCCTCTGCAGCGCTGTCTGCTGCTTGGAAGCCTGGAAATCACAGCCGGAATCCGCATGACCTGCGCCTCTTCCATGCCTTTTGCCCAAAAATACCTGTGCCTGATCCTGCTATGCAGCTTCGGCGGAATCTGCGCCCTGTTTCAAACGCTTTCCGTCTTTCCCATGCCGGAAAAAACCTTCCGTCACTATCTGAAGGCCAAAGCGCTTACCCTTTCTCTCAGTGTTCTGTTCACATGGCTTTTCCTGGCAAAACTGCTTTAAAAGGAGCCGGGCCGTATCCCCTGTCCTTATTCTTCCTCCTCATTTGCCGGCTGCTCCAGCCCTTCCTCCATAGCCATGGTATAACTGGAGGGCGCTGCCTGGGGAGAAAGCTCCTGACGGTTCTTGCTGACAATATCATAGCTGGACTGGACCGCATTAATGAAATTGCTGTATTTTGTGCCTGCCGTCTCAATGGTATGACTCATAATCTTTTCCAGATTATCCAGCATCTCATCCGTATAGGAAATCGCACTCATACGGATATTATTGGAATCGGTGGTAGCATTGTCGATAATTTCCTGCGCCTGGGCATTGGTCTGCTCCAGAAGCTGATTGGACTGCTCCAGAGCCTTCTGCATTACCTCGCTCTCACTGACGATCCGGTCTGCCTTTGCCTGAGCATCTGCAATAATCGCATCTGCCTTTGCCTGGGCATCCTCCAGAATCGCATCCTTATTGCTGATGATCTTCTGGTAGCGCTTGATCTCATCCGGTGTTTTCATACGAAGCTCTCTTAAAAGCTCTTCCAGCTCTTCCTTATTTACCACAATCTTTGTGGAGGACAGCGGCTGGAACTTACAGCTATCCACATACTCTTCAATCTCTTCAATAATCTGTTCAATTCTGCTGCTCATAGTACATTTCTCCTTAACTAATTATTCTTTCCTTTTCCCCTGCTGCATAATTTCATTTACCCTTTTATAGATCCGGTCAACGACCGTCTCCGGAACAAAACGGGAAATATCCCCGCCGTAAACGGCAACCTCTTTCACTGTCGTCGAGCTTAAATAGGCATACTCCAGATTTGTAGTCAAAAACAATGTGTCAATATCAGGCGCCAGCACCCGATTCGTCTGGGCCATCTGAAGCTCATACTCAAAATCCGTAATCGCTCTCAGTCCCCTTACCATAATCCTGGCTTCACACTGTCTCAGGAAATCAACAGAGAGCCCGGAAAACGCCTCCACGCGGACATTGCCGATCCCTTTTGTTACCTCCTGCAGCATTTGGACACGCTCCTCCACCGAAAACAACGGTCTTTTCGCATTATTAATCAGAACACCCACAATCAGCTCATCAACCAAACGGGCTGAACGTTCTATGATATCCAGATGCCCCAGCGTGACCGGGTCAAAACTGCCCGGATACACAGCTCTCCTCATGGTTCTACATTCTCCTCAAAAACATGTGTGTATTTGTCTTATATTCTTTTCTCCTGATGATCTGATACCCCAGATCCGCCGCATAAGAAAAATCCGTCTTTAAAGACGCTTCCACGATCAGCAGCGTGTCCTGATCCACAATACTGCTGTCTTTCAAAGCCTCCAGCACCCGCTTTTCCCACTCCTGGTCATAGGGCGGATCCATGAAAATAATCTGAAAAGGAGCTTCACCCTCCAGCCGCGCCAAGGCGGTCAGCACATCGGTGCCCATCACTCTGGCCTGTGTCTCCAGCCTGGTAAAGCGAAGGTTCTCCCGAATACAATTCAGGGCCTGACGGTCATGTTCAACAAAAACTGCCTCCCTGGCTCCGCGGCTGATGGCTTCGATACCGATACCGCCGCTGCCGGAAAACAGATCCAGGAAGCGGATATCATACAGATCGTTCTGCAGCATATTAAACAGTGTTTCCTTGATTCTGTCTGTCGTCGGCCTGGTATTTTGGCCCGGCACCGTCTTTAACGGCAGCCTTCTGGCTTTTCCTGCAATGACTCTCATAACCTGATCCTTTTCATCTATATTCTGTTTTATTATAGTTGCAGTATTCTGCTCATGTCAATTATTTCTTTTGAAAAAATGGAATCTGAAATAATTTCAATAAAACCATCAGTAAACCGGACGCATGGTGTTGCGCCAGTCCAGATCCCCGCTGGCCAATCCCAATACCATCGATTCTGCTGTCGCTATATTGGTCGCGATCGGGATGTTATACCTGTCGCAGGTGCGGGTGATCGCAAAAATATCTGCTTCATTCGGACTGTTCAGGATTGGATTGTAAAAAAAGATCACCAGATCCATGTAGTCCCGCTCGATCATATCAATAAACTGCTTCTCACCGCCAACGCTTCCGGAAAGAAATTTGTGAACCTTTAAATTCGTGGCTTCCTCAATCCTGCGCCCAGTCATCTCCGTAGCATACAGCTCATGCCTTCCCAAAATATATTTGTATGCAAGGCAGAAATTCTCGATCAGACTTTTTCTGCTGTTGTGGGCAATAAATCCTATATTCATCGTTGACAACTCCCATCTCTCTCGCTTTGTTCAACTCTACTCCATCAGCATCTATTATAACAAAATAAAATATAAATGCAATTATATTTTATTAATAATTAGTAAAATCACACAAAAAAAGGTACTCAAAAGATCATTTCTTTCGAGTACCTTCTTTTTTCCGGCCTTATTTTTGGCTTTTGATTCCGCTTAGGCCAGTCTGGTTATTTCCAGCCTTTTTTACATTCTGCCGGTACCTTCACCGGACATCTGTCTTTCCTGAGCTTCGATCATTTTCTTCACCATATAGCCGCCTACAGAACCGTTCTGTTTGGAAGTCAGGTTCCCGTTGTAGCCGTCAGTAAGAGGTACACCCAGCTCGTTTGCTACTTCAAACTTGAAACGATCCAGTGCTCCTTTTGCCTCCGGAACTGCTGCTGTGTTGGATGAACGATTTGCCATAATGAACGCCTCCTTCTTTTGTAGTTGATTTGCAATTTTTCATTGCACTCTTATTATGTGCCTGTAGCGAAAAAATAAACTGGAATATTTTCGCAAAGAAATATGGAGCCGCCGCAAATCGAAAAACTGCCGCAAAATGGCTTTGAGATACGCTCTCACCCATTTTACGGCAGCTTTCTTTTCCTTCCTGACCGGAAGCCTTACAGAGCCAGCTTTCCTGTCACATCGTCATTGATTACATAGTAAGCCGCATTTTCCTCCGGCTTCAGATACAGGGTAAGGGTTTTTAATTCAGAGGCCTTTCTTCCCAGCTCCCCGGCCCAAAGCTCTTTCACCTGGTTCACCAGCTCCTCTTTATCAATCTCTTTTCCAAGATACTGAAGATATACCGTTTCTTTCACAGCAGTTTTTCTTGTGGTGGTTCTCTTCGCAACCGTCTTAGCTGCCTTTTCCTTTGTCTCCGCTACTTTCTCAGCAGTCTTAGCTGCGGCCTTCTCCGTCTTGGCTGCAACCTTTGCTACTGTCTTTCCTGTCCTGGCTGCTGCCTTCGCCGCTGCCTTTTCTGTTTTCTCCGCAACTTTTTCAACCGTCTTGGCCGCTGCCTTTACCAACGCTTCTTCCTTTTCCGAAGCAGTCTTTTCTGCCGCCTTCGGTGCAGAAGCCTTCTTCGTCGTCTCGGCTGCTGTCCCTTTCAGTTCATTTTTCATAAAATTTCCTCCTCATAAAACGCGAAAAACAAATTTATACAAGGGGAATCATACTCCAAAAACACAAATATTGCAACACAAAAACTATGATATACCAGATTTTGTGCTAAATGTTCAGATTTTCCAGTCCGTTTTTCATATATGATAGAAGTTTTTCCCTTAATTTCCGGTGTTTTTCCTGTTCCAGCCCGGCATCTTTTTCTAAAAGTTCCCCTACGGCCTCATTGGCGGACTGCATAATCGCCGCATCCGCAAATACGTCTGCGATCTGAAAATCCAGAATTCCGCTCTGGCGCAGGCCGAACAGGTCTCCCGGCCCCCGCAGCTCCAGATCCTTATTGGCAATTTCAAAGCCATCGTTGGAATGATTCAAAATGTCCAGCCGTTTTTTGATCGTCTCATTGTCCGAACCGTGAACCATAATACAGTAGGATTGTTCTTTTCCTCTTCCTACCCGCCCCCGAAGCTGATGAAGCTGGGCCAGGCCGAACCGTTCTGCATTTTCGATCATCATCACAGTGGCATTTGGCACGTTCACGCCCACCTCGATGACAGTAGTAGAAACCAGCACCTGAATCTCATTTTTCAGGAAGCGCTCCATAATTTCATTTTTTTCCCTGGCTTTCATCTTTCCATGCAGATACTCTATCTGTATGGAGGACGGAAAATGACTGCGCAGCTCCTGCGTATAATCCATCACATTTTCCGCCTCAATCGCTTCGCTTTCCTCCACCATAGGGCAGATAATATAAGCCTGCCTGCCCTTTTCCACCTCCTTCTGAATAAAAGCATATGCCTTGGGACGATAGGAGGTGTTCACCACGCAATTTTTAATGGGGAGACGGCTGGCCGGCATCTCATCGATCACAGATACATCCAGATCTCCATACAGGATTACCGCCAGTGTCCGCGGAATCGGCGTAGCACTCATAACAATGGTGTGGGGCTGCTCTCCCTTATAGGACAGGGCCTCCCGCTGCTTCACCCCGAAGCGGTGCTGTTCATCCGTTATAACCAGTACCAGCCGGTGATACTTCACCTTCTCCTGAATCAGCGCATGGGTCCCGATGATTACCGATGCTTCTCCCGATGCGATCCTTTCATAAGCCTCCCGCTTCTCTTTTGCTGTCATGGAACCGGTCAGCAGCACCGAAGAAACCGTCAGCCCCTGCTGTCTGACAAGCTCCGCAAAGGCCTCCTGATGCTGTCTGGCCAGCACCTCCGTAGGCACCATCAGCGCCCCCTGGGCCTGATTTTCGGCCGCCATCAAAAGCGCCAGGAAGGCTACGATCGTCTTGCCGGAGCCCACATCCCCCTGCACCAGTCTGGCCATTACCTTCTGTCCCGCCATGTCCTTTTCAATCTGCCTCCAGACCCTTTTCTGGGCATTGGTCAGCTCATAGGGAAGCCCTTCGATCACCTGTTCCGTTACCGGAGACGGGGAAAGGGTATAGCTGTGCACCACCGTTTCTCTGGAAGCTTTCAGTCTGCGCAGCGCCAGAATAAACAGAAAAAACTCATCAAACGCAAGCCTGCGTCTGGCCATCTGCATTTCATGGGTATCCGCAGGAAAGTGAATTTTATTCACTGCAAAATTGTATTCGGCCAACTGGTATTTTTCCCGGATCTCCCTGGGCAGATAGTCCATGGACAGGTCAAGATTTTCCAGCGCCTGTCTCAGCGCCTTATCCAGCATATGGCTGGTCAGCCCGGAAACCAGGGAATATACGGGCTGAAGCCGCTTCGTTTTTTCCGCATACTGAAACAGATCGTAAACAGCCGGCTGCTCCAGCGTCAGATTCTTCCCTTTTTGCTTGATACGCCCCCGGAACACATATCTGCATCCCGGCTGAATGGTGCTGCGCAGATAAGGCATGTTAAACCATGTGACCGGCAAAAGTCCGTCCTCTGTCCGAATCTTTCCCGTAATAATCTGATACCGGTTCAGCCGCCGTACCGAAAGAGACTTCTCAAGAAAACCGCAGACGGCCCCAATCTGGCCGTCTGCTAATTGTGAAATCCCCTCCGGTTCCTGAAAGCTGTCGTACGTCCTGGGATAGTAGCTGATCAGCTCTCCCAACGTAAAAATCCCGGCCCGGGCAAAATTCTGCGCCGTTTTCTCTCCGATACCCTTCAAAACAGTAATAGGTGATTCCTGATTCATTTTTCTTCTCTTCTACTCTACAGAAATAATATAATAATAGATCGGCTGGCCGCCCGGATTTACCTCCACATCGCAGTCCGGATAAAGCTCCGCCAGCTTCTCCCCCAGCGTCTGGGCATCCTCTTCCTTCATCTCTTCCCCGTAATAAACACTAATCAGCTCCGCATCCTCATCCATCATCTGCCTTACGGTTTCCAGAGCCGTATCGTAGATCTCCTTGCCCACAGCCAGAATTCCATGATCGCCCACTCCCATGATATCGCCTTCATGGATCGTCTTATCATCAATATGCGTATCCCGCACAGCATAGGTAAGCTGTCCGGTCCGAACCTGCCGGATCTCCTCGCACATCACCGTTTCGTTTTCCTCCGGTGTTTTCTCCGGCACATAATTGATCAGCGCGGTAATCCCCTGGGGAACTGTCTTGGTGGGAATGACGATGACCTTCTTATCCTTTGTCAGCGCCTGTGCCTGATTCGCAGCCAGGATAATGTTTTTATTGTTCGGGAAAATAAAGATCGTATCCGCATTCACCTTTGCAATGGCATTCAGCATATCTTCTGTGCTGGGATTCATGGTCTGGCCGCCCTCAATCAGGCAGTCCGCTCCCAGATCCCGGAAAATACCCCCGATTCCCGCACCGACAGACACGGATATAAAGCCCACTTCCTTTCTGGGCATCTCCTTCTCCTTTTGCTCCGCTTCCTTTTTCGCAGCCGCCTGGCGGTCCGCCTCCTTGATCAGCTTCTCATGATGCTCTTCCCGCATGTTATCGATCTTCATTTTTGTAAGAGAGCCGTAGGTCAGCGCCCGCTGAATCGCAAGACCCGGATCATTGGTGTGCACGTGGACCTTTACAATATCATCGTCTGACACTACTACGATGGAGTCTCCGATGGATTCCAGAAATGCTTTAAAGGAAAGCTCTGTCTCCGGCGTATACTCCTTTTCCAACATAATGATAAACTCTGTACAATAACCAAATTTAATCTCCGCCTCTGCCTGTGCAGTACCGGAGACAGCCTGAGCCTGGGTTTCCGGCGCAGTCTCGATCTCGTAATCCACTTCCTTACCCAGGAACGCATCAAATGCTCCCTTCAGTATCTGCATCAGGCCCTGTCCGCCGGAATCCACCACGCCTGCTTCTTTCAAAACCGGAAGCATCTCCGGCGTGCGGGTCAATACCTCATCGGCATAGGCAAGCACTTCGGAAAGGAAGCTTTCCATATCGATCTGCGGATTTTCCTCCAGAAGCTCAATCGCTTTGTCTGCACCTCCCCGGGCCACGGTCAGAATCGTACCCTCCTTCGGCTTCATAACAGCCTTATATGCCGTCTCCACCGCCTTCTGGAAAGCGATCGACATACCCTCAACCGTAATCTCCTTCTGATCCCGGATCGCCTTACAGAAGCCTCTGAAAAGCTGAGAAAGGATAACACCGGAGTTTCCTCTCGCCCCCCGCAGGGAACCGGAAGAAATCGCTTTTGCCAGCGTGTCCATGGAAACCACATTCAAAGCGGCCACTTCCTTCGCTGCGGACATAATGGTAAGCGTCATATTCGTTCCGGTGTCCCCGTCCGGCACCGGAAATACATTCAGTTCATTAATCCATTCTTTTTTTGCCTCAAGATTCTTCGCTCCTGCAAGAAACATCTTTGACAGAAGCCCGGCATCTACAGTATTCGTACTCACTCTCACTTCCTCCTTAATCAATCACTCTTACGCCTTCGACAAAAATGTTGATTTTCTCAACTTCCATGCCGGTGAAGGCCTCCAGCTTATATTTCACATTGTCCAGCAGATTATTTGCCACCGCTGAAATGCTCACGCCGTAAGAGACGATAACGTGAAAGTCCAGTATAATCTTGTTATCCGTCACCCGGACATTAATGCCCCGTTCCAGATTTTCTTTTTTCAAAAGCTTCACCAGCCCGTCTTTCATATTCACGCTGGCCATACCCACAATGCCGAAACATTCTACTGCAACGCTTCCGGCATAAGTCGCAATGACATTTGAATCAATGACGATAGAACCCAGTGAATTATTCATGCGTCCATTCATATCTATACCTCCGATAATGATCTTTAAATCCGGATTTCATTCCTTCTGATTTCTATTTCCTTACGGGCTCATTGTATCAGATATATGAAAAAAAGAAAATAAGTATTTTCAGATTTCATAAAATATTTCATTTTTTTTCAATTTTCGCTTGCAAAATAACAGACCTTCTGATAGAATAATTTTTGTTGCAGGTCTATTATGAATTAGACTTAATATGTTCCAAGGAGGTGCTGTCGTGGCTAGATGTGCTATTTGTGATAAAGCTGCTCATTTCGGTAATAATGTGAGCCATTCTCATAGAAGAAGCAATAAAATGTGGAAATCCAACATTAAGCATGTTACCTGTAAGGTAAACGGGGCTTCTAAGAAATTGTACGTTTGTACTTCCTGCTTACGTTCAGGAAAAGTTGAGAGAGCTTAATTCTTTTCTCAGAATATTGGAAATAAGCGCTGCTGGTTTTGCCGGCAGCGCTTTTTATCGTTGTATCGGAAATTTCGCTTCATTCAGCACACAAACATATTATATCCAATAAGCAGCAGAATTAATATCAGGATACACTGAAGAAAAATATTCTGAATAAATAGTCCGATCAGCATTCCTATGGCAATACAAAAGAAAGAAAATCCGCAAAGGCGCTTCATCTGCTGCCTCCTTTAACCTGTTCTCTCTTACTATTGTATTCATCCTGCTGTCAATTTACCATTTCGCAGACTGGGATTCTGCCGCTTCTTCACAGGCCTTTTTCACTTCTTCCTCCTGTGCGGCATCCGATTTGGATCCGGGCATAAACTTATTCACAATATCCGGCACCATATCCAGAATCTTTGTCACACCATCCTGCTGTTTTACATTTACCAGCTTTGTACTGCCCTCCCGGATCACCAGAACGGCACTGGGGCTCATTTTTCCGCCCATGCCTCCGCCGCCGTTGTTTTTCTTGTCCTCGGATTTTGCGGAAGCCGCCACGCCGAAGGCCACATCAATCAGCGGCAGAAGTATCGTATCTCCAATATGGATCGCCTCACCTACCACGGTCTTTGTGGTAATGAAATTCTCCATTCCCTTAAACAGGGAATCTACAGTTGTCTGAAAATTATCAGCCATTCTCGTTTCCTCCTTTTATTCTTCTGATCATTTTCCTCAGTTCTTTATCCCTCCAAAGCCCAAAAGCCATCCGCAGCAGATGGCAGGCCCGGATATGTCCCTTTATGACCAAATCCGCCTCCAGCACCGGTTCTGTAAAATCAGGCCGGACTTCAAAATCCTCTGCCGAAGCCGGCAGTATCAGATAAAGCAGCCCCGCAAGCTGTCCCGTCTTATCCGGCGCTCCCGTGCCGAAGCGGAGCCATCCGCTCAGCCTGCGCGGTCCAAAATGTTTCCACAGATACTTCAAACGCCAAAGCAGCCGTTTGTACAAAGCAATGGACTCCGGGGTTCTGTAGGGCTCTATTCTTTGACGAAGGCTTTCCAGCCTCCAGGACAGCCGTTCCAGACGGTCGTCTGCCGCCCAGAAGAAATCCTGGAGTTTATCCGGCAGCTCAAGCATGCGTTCCGGCAGCGATGCCAGAAACGCTGCTGCCCGGCAGAGGCGCTTCCACAGCCCTGACAGCATTCCGGCCAGTCCCCGGAACCTTTTCTTTTCCGGATCCGGCCCGCTTTCTGATTCGTCCTCCGACGCATCCGCTTTTGACCCGCTTCCCGGCGAATCTGCTTCCTGCCGCAGCTCATCCTCCGGCTTCTGCACCGTTTCCGGCTCCTGCTGCCCGCCGCCGGTTTCCTCCTGCACTTCCGGCTCCTGCTGCCCGCCGCCGGTTT